>CANQRD010000011.1 GCA_947626185.1 uncultured Flavobacterium sp. | reverse complement strand
TTATCACTGCTCAGTAACGTTACATCTTTTCCATCTACTGCACCTATCACCAAACATTCACTCATAAAATTAGCAATTTGCTTGGGCGGAAAATTGACCACCGCAATAACTTGTTTACCTATCAGTTCTTCTAAACTATATAATTTTGTTATTTGAGCTGAAGTTTTTTTCGTACCAATTTCTTCTCCAAAATCGATAACTAATTTATATGCAGGATTTCTCACTTCTTTAAATTCTTCTGCCAAAATAATTGTTCCTACCCGCATATCAACTTTCATGAAATCTTCCCACAAAAGATTATTATTTAAACTCTCCATATTACTTCTTATTAATGACTTTAAACAAATATAATTAATCTCAAAAATCAGGTCAGTAATAACAAAACATCATTTACTAATTCGATCATACAAAAACTTATACTAGATCTATTTTCAACAAAAATTGTACATCTCTAAATAATAAGTATTTTTGCTTTAGAACTAAAAAACTTTAAATCGAATTATGAAACCAGATTTATTTCAAGCACCTGATTATTATCTGTTAGATGATTTACTAACAGAAGAACATAAATTAATTAGAGATGCTGCAAGAGCATGGGTAAAGAAAGAAGTTTCTCCAATTATTGAAGAATACGCACAAAAAGCAGAATTCCCAAAACAAATTATCAATGGATTAGCTGAAATTGGAGGTTTTGGTCCTTATATACCAACAGAATACGGAGGAGCTGGATTAGACCAAATTTCTTACGGATTAATTATGCAAGAAATCGAACGCGGAGATTCTGGTGTTCGCTCTACCTCTTCTGTTCAATCTTCATTAGTAATGTATCCTATTTGGAAATACGGAAATGAAGAACAACGCATGAAGTATCTTCCAAAATTAGCAACTGGTGAAATGATTGGTTGTTTTGGTTTAACAGAGCCAGATTTTGGTTCAAACCCTGGAGGAATGATTACCAACTTTAAAGACATGGGCGATCATTATCTTTTAAACGGTGCAAAAATGTGGATTTCTAATGCTCCTTTTGCTGATATTGCTGTAGTTTGGGCAAAAAATGAAGAAGGAAGAATTCACGGATTAATTGTTGAACGTGGTATGGAAGGTTTTTCAACTCCAGAAACACACAACAAGTGGTCGTTAAGAGCTTCTGCAACAGGAGAACTTATTTTTGACAACGTTAAAGTACCTAAAGAAAATTTATTACCAAACAAATCTGGATTAGGTGCTCCACTTGGATGCTTAGATTCAGCGCGTTATGGTATTGCTTGGGGGGCTATCGGGGCAGCAATGGATTGTTATGATACGGCTTTGCGTTATTCTCAGGAAAGAATTCAATTTGACAAACCAATCGGTGCTTTCCAATTACAACAAAAGAAATTAGCTGAAATGATTACAGAAATCACAAAAGCTCAATTATTAACTTGGCGTTTAGGAGTATTAAGAAATGAAGATAGAGCAACATCTGCACAAATTTCTATGGCTAAGAGAAACAACGTAGCGATGGCTTTAGACATCGCACGTGAGGCTCGTCAAATGTTGGGTGGAATGGGTATTACTGGCGAATATTCTATTATGCGTCACATGATGAACCTTGAATCAGTAGTTACTTACGAAGGTACGCATGATATTCACTTGTTAATTACAGGAATGGATGTTACAGGTTTTCCTGCATTCAAATAATCCTATTACATAATAGATAAAGTTTATATAAAAAGCTTCTCTGAATAGAGAAGCTTTTTTAATTTTATAGAAAATATTTATCATGACAATTCAAGAAGTTAATAAAGCAATACAAGCAGAGCGCAATGTTCTCTTGCTACATCCTCTTTACAACAAAATAAATTCCATCAAAGATTTACAGTATTTCATGGAAGGACACGTTTATGCTGTATGGGATTTTATGTCGCTTCTTAAAGCACTACAACAAAAACTAACTTGTACAACTGTGCCTTGGTTTGCATCAAAACATTCACAAACGCGATATTTAATCAACGAAATTGTATTAGCAGAAGAGTCAGATTTAGCCATTGACGGATCTCGCCAAAGTCATTTTGAAATGTATTTGGATGCCATGCAAACTGCAAATGCCAACACAAATAGTATTAGCGCATTTATTCAACAATTGCAAGCGGGAGAATCTATCGAAAAAGCAATTGACCAATTACCTGTAGAGCAAGGAATAAGAAACTTTTTACATTTTACCTTTACTGTAATAATGAATGGGAAAGAACATGAAATTGCAGCCGCTTTTACTTTTGGAAGAGAAGATTTAATTCCTGCCATGTTTACAGAAATATTGAAAGGATTTCAAACAAACTTTCCCGATACCGATTTATCAAAGTTAATCTATTATTTTGAACGTCATATCGAATTAGATGGCGATGAACACGGACCAATGGCTATGCAAATGATTACAGAACTTTGTGGTGAAGATGAGCAAAAATGGCAAGAAGTTGTAGAAATTTCTAAACAAGCACTTGCAAAACGCTACGAACTTTGGAATGCTATTGAAAGCGTTATTGATCAGGCTTAATGATTAGACAACAATAGCTATGTTAAATTTTGGTATCTTTATATAAAACAGATTATAATGACAAACTTAAAAGGAAAAAACGCTATCATCACTGGTGGCGGAAGAGGATTAGGAAAAGCAACGGCAATTGCGTTTGCTCAAGAAGGAATCAATGTAGCCATTACAGGTAGAAATGAAGCTAATTTACAAGCAACTGTAAAGGAATTAGAAGCATTGGGAGTAAAAGCTACTTATGCTGTTTTTGATGTTACAGACAAAGCTAAAGTACATACAGAAATTGCTAAAGTAATTACAACTTTAGGCGGAGTAGATATTTTGGTAAACAATGCAGGAATTGCTGAATTTGGGAAATTCACTGATATGCCAGCAGATCGATGGGAAGAGATTTTACTAACAAACGTAATGGGAGTTTACAACGTAACAAGAGAAGTTTTACCTCATCTTATTACTAAGAATGAAGGTGATATTTTTAACGTAGCTTCTACTGCAGGGCTAAACGGAAATCCATCAACATCTGCCTATTCTGCATCAAAATTTGCAGTAATTGGTTTATCCGAATCTTTAATGAAAGAAGTTCGCAAAAACAACATCCGAGTTTGTACATTAACGCCAAGTACAATTGCTTCAGATATGTCCATCGAATTAGGATTAACAGACGGAAATCCAGATCACATTCTTCAACCAGAAGATTTTGCTGAACTAATAGTTTCTGCATTAAAACTTCCAAGAAGAGCATTGCTCAAAACAGCATCTTTATGGACCACAAATCCAGCGTAATACAATAAAAAAGCAAGTCCATTGGGCTTGCTTTTTATCTTTATACTGATTCAAAAATTTATCTTATAAATTAATTTTTGACCTTTGAATTTTACTTACATTTGTGACGTTTTTTAACTTCAAAAACATATGATTCGTAAAATAATGCGCTTTTGTAAAAAAGTATTGTTATGGTTCTTTGGAATTAGTATTTTTTCTACAATACTCTTTCGTTTTATCCCCGTTCCAATTACTCCATTGATGCTTATTCGCTGTGTAGAACAAGTAATCGATGGAAAACCTGTAACCCTAAAACATAAATGGGTTCCGATAGAAGATATCAACCCCAACTTACAAAAAGCGGTTATTGCAAGTGAAGATGGTAATTTCTTAACTCATTACGGATTTGATTTCAATGCCATGAAACAAGCATTCGACGGCAATAAAAAAGGAAAAAAAATAAAAGGAGGAAGCACGATTAGTCAGCAAACCGCTAAAAACGTTTTTCTTTGGCCAGGAAGAAGCTACATCCGAAAAGGATTTGAGGCTTATTTTACAGTATTAATTGAACTACTTTGGTCTAAAGAACGTATTTTAGAAGTATATCTAAACAGTATAGAAATGGGAGACGGAGTATATGGAGCTGAAGCAGCAGCACAACATTGGTATCACAAAAGCGCAGCTAAATTAACAGTTAATGAGGCGGCAGGAATAGCAGTAATTCTACCAAGCCCAAGACGTTACAATCCAGTAAAATCTGGTCCATATGTACAAAGAAGAAAACAAACTATTGCAAAATACATCAGAAATTTTGGTCCATTAGATTTTAATAAATAACCTAAAATATTTCAACACTTTTATCATAAACATCATTATTTTTCATACATTTGATAGTATAAAATTAAAATGCATTATGAAAAAACTAATATTATCATTAGCTATCTGTGGTTTATTTATAGTAACATCTTGTAAAAATGAAAAGAAAGATGATAAAGCTACAGAACAAACAGAGCAATCAACTGCTGATTTAAAAACGAAAGTAGATGAGGCTAAAAAGGCCTTAGATGAGGCAATAAAAAGTGGTGACAAAACACTTGAAGAACAAGCGCAAAAGGCATTAAACGACGCAGAAGAAGCTTGGCAAGCAGCGAAAGAAAAAACGATAAATACATATGATGATTTAAAAGACAAAGCTAATGAGGCTAAAAATCAAACTGCAGATAAATTAAATGAGATAAAAGATGCTACAAATGAAGCTGCAGACCACTTAGATAAAAAAGTAGATGAAACAAAAAACAAAGTAGAAACTGCTGCTAATGAAACTAAAAAAGAATTACAGAATGCTGCAGATCAATTTAAAAAATAATTTATAAAGGAGCTTATAGCTCCTTTTTTTATTTTATTTAGTTCTTTTTAATAATCAAATTTTATTCAATTATAAATTATAAGTAATTTATAATTAAAACCATCTATTTTTATTAAATTTATATCACAATAAAAACTAACTTATGAAAATTAACATTGGAATAACGGCAGATGCACGTCAAAAAGTAGCAGACATTTTATCAAAATTATTAGCGGATGAGTTTATTGTATATACAAAAACAAGAAATGCTCATTACAATGTTGAAGGAATAGACTTTCATTCAATGCATGCCTATTTTGAAAAACAATATAGCGAGTTGATTGAACACGTTGATGAAATTGCGGAAAGAATAAGACAAATTGGACACTACGCCCCTTCGTCTTTAAAAGATTATTTAGCTCTTACTCATTTATCTGAAAATAGAGATAATAGAGGAAACGACAGCAAGTCATGGATTGAAGACTTATTAAAAGATCATGAAGCAATAATTATTTTCATCAGAGAAAATATTGCATTAATAGAAGAATTAAACGATGCAGGTACAGCCGACTTTTTAATTGCTTTAATGGAAGCACACGAAAAAACAGCTTGGATGTTGAGATCGCATATCAAATAGTAAATTTCTAAATTTTAAATGCAAGGTTTGACTTTTTTAAGGCAAACCTTTTTTTTACATTTACAGAAAATACTATTTTTCAACAACAAATCATGAAACGATTATTTCTAATAAGTACATGTATTTTTCTGCAATTTGCGTGTTCATCGCCCAAAACAGAACAAGACAAGGCTATATTATTTCAGAAAAACTTAAACAAAGAATTTAAAGATAAAGATTCTTCTCCATTACCTCCAGACGCTATAAAGAAATTTAAAGAATTAGATTTTTTTCCAATTAGCGAACGGTATGTTATAGAAGCAGAGTTAATAAGAACACCTGACGAAAAGCCATTTCAGATGGTTACAACAACAGATCGAAAACCAATGTATATTAAATATGGAGAAGCAAAATTTAACTTAAGTGGACAGGAACATTCGGTAGATCTGTTTCAAGACTTAAGCTTGTTATCCAATAAAGAATACGAGAAACATCTATTCCTTCCATTTACAGATTTAACCTCAGGTGTAACAACCTATGGTGGTGGAAGATACATCGATTTAAAAATTCCAGAAGAAGGAGAAAAGTTGATTATTAATTTTAATTTGGCTTATAATCCTTATTGTGTTTATAATCCAAAATTTTCCTGTCCAATTCCTCCTGAACAAAATTATATTCCAACAGAAATCAATGCAGGAATTAAAGACTATAAATACGAATAAAAAATCCAGGCATTGCCTGGATTTTTTATTAAAATAAATTAGCTAGTTACTTTAACTTTTTAATTCCCATACTATATAATGTAAATGCTTGTAAATCTACATTTTCTTGTATGTTTTGAGCAACTGATTTTCCTGCTCCGTGTCCTGCATTTACTTCGATTCTAATTAACATTGGATTATTTCCAGTATTTTTAGCCTGTAATTCAGCAGCAAATTTAAAGCTGTGTGCTGGTACTACTCTGTCATCGTGATCACCAGTTGTAATCATAGTTGCTGGATAAGCTTCTGCTTTTACATTGTGCAGTGGAGAATATCTTTTTAAGTATTCAAACATTTCTTTGCTATCATCTGCTGTTCCATAATCATAAGCCCAACCTGCTCCAGCAGTAAATGTATGGTAACGCAACATATCTAAAACTCCAACAGCTGGTAAAGCTACTTTCATTAAATCTGGACGTTGAGTCATTGTAGCTCCAACTAATAATCCACCGTTTGATCCTCCTTTAATTGCTAAGAAATCAGATGAAGTATATTTATTATCAATCAAATATTGAGCAGCAGCAATGAAATCGTCAAATACATTTTGTTTTTGCATTTGAGTTCCAGCAACGTGCCACTCTTTTCCATACTCACCACCACCTCTTAAGTTTGGTACAGCATAAACACCACCATTTTCTAACCAAATTGCGTTAGCAATACTAAAAGAAGGTGTAAGGCTAATGTTGAATCCGCCGTAAGCATATAACATCGTTGGATTTTTACCATTCAATTCAATTCCTTTTTTATAAGTAATAATCATAGGAACTTTTGTGCCATCTTTTGATGTATAAAATACTTGTTTTGATTCGTACTTAGAAGAATCAAATTTTACTTTTGGTTGTTCATATAATTTTGATTGCCCTTCAGCAACTTCAAAAGAATAAATTGTACCCGGTGTAATGTAGTTTGTAAAAGAATAATAAATTGTTTTATCTTCTTTTTTTCCACCAAATCCACTTGCTGTTCCAATTCCTGGCAATTCGATTGTTCTGATTTCCTTTCCAGAATAATCATATTGCTTCACCATAGAAACAGCATCTTTTAAATAGCTAGCAAAAATGTATCCTCCACCTGTTGATGGCGATAATACATTGCTTGTTTCTGCAATTAAATCTTTCCAGTTTGCTTGTTTTGCATTTGCTGCATCAGCAACTACAATTCTACTATTTGGAGCATTAAAATCTGTTACAATAAATAATTTTCCGTCTTTGCTATCTAAAACGCTATTACTGCTATCAAAGTTGTTTACCAAAGTTAAAATTGGGCTGTTTGCTTTTGTAAGGTCTTTAATATACAATTCGTTTCCGTAAGTAGAATTAGCCGCTGTAATTACTAAATATTTATTGTCACCAGTAACAGAACCTCCCACATATCTTCTTTTTTGATCTTTACCAAAAATTAATGCATCTTCTTTTTGTGCTGTACCTAATTTATGGTAATACAATTTGTGTTGATCTGTTTTTGCAGATAACTCACTTCCTTCTGGCTTATCATAACTAGAATAGTAGAAACCTTCGTTTTTAAACCAAGAAACACCGCTAAATTTCACATCTACCAATGTATCTCCAATTACTTCTTTCGTATTGGTATCTATTACAATAATCTTTCTCCAATCGCTACCTCCTTCAGAAATCGTATAAGCCGCTTTGCTTCCGTCTTCAGAAAAGTCTATACTTCCTAAAGAAGTTGTACCATCTTTTGAAAACTGATTTGGATCTAAAAATACTTCTTCTTTTCCAGTTGCATCTTTTCTATATAAAACAGATTGATTTTGTAATCCATTATTTTTGAAGAAATAAGTGTAATTTCCTTCTTTAAAGGGCGCACCAATTTTTTCGTAATTCCAAGCTGCTTCCATTTGCTTTTTGAGTTGATCTCTAAATGGAATTTGTGATAGGTATGCATTGGTAACTTCATTTTGAGCTTTTACCCAAGCTGCAGTTTCTTCTGAAAGATCATCCTCTAACCAACGATATGGATCTGCAATTTGTTCGTCAAAATAAACATCTACTACATCTCCTTTTTTTGTTTCTGGATATTGAATAGCTTCTACTTGCTCTGTTCCTCCTTCTTTTTTACAGGAAAGAATTACTGTAGCCACAAGAAGCGTTGTAAGTGTTTTTCTCATAATAGTTTAAAAGTAAATAAATTAGTTCTTGTTACGTAAATATATTGAATTATAAACAAAAAGCAAGGCACCCCCCTTGATTTTCTATGATAACATTATTGATTAATGATTATGATCGTGATCTGCATCTTCTGGATCAACAATCTCAATAGTTCTGAATTCCATGCTTTGATTACCAGCTTTGTCCAAAACTTTTACTACAAAATGATATTTACCACGTTTAGCATCTTTAGCTATAACAATTTCATGATGATGTACATGATCATTTCTCTTACCTACAATATCCGTCCAAGTATGGTTGTAAACAAAAGAAACTCTAGTTGCATTCTCTTGTGATTCATCAATGTTTTGAACAACATTTTTGAGTACTGAAGTACTTTCTGTTCCGTGATTATGTCCATCAAAATCATCGTGAATATCAATATTGTAAGATCCTAAAGCAACATTATCTGAAACTTCCATATCAAAATGAATATCAGATCCAGCTGCCAATTTTGCTCCCTCTTCTGGTGCATTTAAAATAATTACTGGTTTTTCTGTATCTACAGAACTATCGCTAGAACAAGACCCTAAAACGAATAAACTAATTACTGATAAAGCTGATATATATTTTATTTTTTTCATGATATTAATTTTAAAATTTTATTTTGTGTTTTGTAATAATTGTTCCTGTGTTTTAAACTATTGAAGGCGGACCTCTTGCAAAGAGATTCTGTTTTACATTTGATGTATAAAAAACATGAAGTATATTGAAAATAAGCTGAAAATTATCTTGAAGAATACTTTCTAAACTTATTTCTGATGGTACTTGAATAGCGGGTAGCAATTTAAACAAATACTGATCGCAGTAATGCACCTTGCTTCCATCTCTCCACTCTAAATTATTGGTGTGTTTTTTACCATATTCATGATTTATAATGACATAATGCAAATTATTACTGAAGAACGGAACAAAAAATATCCAAAGCAATACAATTCCCCAGCTCCTTCTTATGTCTAATCTATTCACTAAAATGGTACTTGTATCATTAATTGAATAGATCTTCCTAACTCAGGTATTCCTAATGGTCGATAAAAACTCATGTGATTCAATATCTTTGCATTTAAGATATTTGTAGCCGTTAAACTTGCTCTTGCTTCTACTTTTCCAAGCTTTACAAGTGATGTTATTCCTGCACCATAATTCTGAGAACTTGGCGTTATTTCTTCACCTTGAGCAATGCGCGATTGCTCAGCATACCATTTTCCATTGATAAAAACTTCTGGCGTTTTAAATATTTTCCAGTCATTTAAACTATAGGTCAATTGAGCATATAAATTAGCAGGTGGAGTAAACGGCAAAGGATATTCCATCGATTTTTGATCGGAAATTTGTTTGTTGTAAATAAACTCAAATACAGCCTCTGCATTTAACTTATCAAAAAACTTCTTCTCTACTTTCCATTCAAAACCAGTAATTAATGCTTTTGATTGAGTGTACTCATAAATTTGTCCACTATCAGGTAAAATTGAAAACTGCCCCGTAGGTTTTAAAAAAATATAATTGGTAAAATAATATAAGTACGGACTTAATGTAGTTTGAAAACTTCCTTTAGTAAATGCTGCTCTAAAGTCAAATGCTATTCCTTTTTCTGGATCTAAATTAGGATTTCCTTTTTCGTGCCTAAATGCACCATGATGCACACCGTTTGATGCCAATTCTATTGCTGTAGGAAAACGAAAATTAGTACCAAATGTAGCGCCTAATTTTACTTCTGGTGTCCAATCGAACTTAGCGCCTAACATTGCGTTAAAGCTAGAAAAGTTTCGATCTGTTTTTGGCGTTCTTAAAGCATATTGTTGTGCAGTTATTACTGACTGTCCTTTACCAATCAAAAAATCATATAAAATTTCGTCATAAAAAGGTTTGATATGCATTTCTGCATAATCAGCTCTTGCACCAACTTCCCAAGTTAATCGCTCGTTGATAAAGTATTCATACATCCCAAACAAACCCATTGCTGATTTATTATATTTAGGCAATAAAAAACTATAACCACCAATAGTATTGTTTTGATAATTCTGTTGATAACCAACTGTCAACTTATGATCATTATCAAATATTTGTTCATATTTGATGGTAGCATCAAATGTATTTAATACAAATTCTAATTCTAAATTTGGATTAGCAATTGGCGCTGATTGATTGGTATAATGCGTATGAAATTTACTAAACTCTTTTCTTGTATTATTCTGAAAAGCCAACAGAAAAGTTAATTTCTGTGATGAATTAAAATCATAAGTAGCTGTATTGGTAAACTTCAAATGATTAGCTGATTGATAAGGATATTCTATATTTCTATAATGTCCATCGTCTTTAACAGCAGCAATATTGGGTATTCCATGAGAGCCTGGAAAAAATCCACTTTTATCATATACATTACTTACACTCAATATATTTTTAAACGAATTGCCTACATAACCAATCTGTCCATACAATGCCAGATTATTTCCTGCAGTATTTTTCATTCGTTCCCCTTCAATTGGAATAATCGTATTTAAATAAACTATACGATCTGTGGGTACTCTATAATCGCCATAATCTTGTGCCGTTGCTTTAAACTTATAGAAGAAATGATCATTACGTGCTTTTAATGCTACAGAAGCTCCAATTGCATCATTTACTGTATTTCCAAATAATATAGCTTTACCATCAAAAGAGTGCACTTGTGGTATTTTTTCGTTATTAATTTTTATTACTCCACCTATTGCATCGCTACCGTATTCAATAGTTCCAACTCCTTTTATAACCTCTGCTTCTTCTACACTAAAAGAATCTATTTCTAATCCATGATCGGCGCCCCATTGCTGCCCTTCTTGTTTTGCTCCATTTTCAGCAACAGCAATACGATTAAAACCCAAACCGCGAATAACAGGTTTTGATGCTCCTGCACCAATTTCTATAGCGTTTAATCCTGGTACATTTTCTAATGTTTTGGCAAACGACCCTGAGAAGTTCTCTACTAATTGTGCATTGGAAACAACCTCTGTATTTCGAATGGTTGTTTTATCTGCACGTGAAATTACCACTTGATCCAACAAAGTTGGATCTTCCTTTAAGTGAAGATCTAAAAACAAGTCTTTATTAACTTTCACAATTGTATCTAATTGCTGATAACCAACATAAGATACTTTAACACTATACTTTCCTGAATCAGTAGATTTTATATTGAATTTACCCATCAAATCTGTCATCGTAGCTAAATTATCTAGAGTAACAGTTGCGCCAATTAATGGCTCTCCTTGCATATCAGATACCTTTCCGTTTACACTATATTCTTGTGCAAACAAACTAAAAGATAGCAATATGGTAACTACATGTATTGTAATTTTCATTTTACTTGCTCGCTATTATGTTTAATACTAAAAAAGAACCAGTTAAAACTATTAACTGATAAAAAAAGATTAAATCAAAGCAGGTGGAGCTCGTAATGAGTAATAAACGTGAGATAGAGGAATGAAATGTAGAATTACTTCATTCTGTACTTTTGATTCTACTTCAATAGCTGTTAATGCTATATCTTGCCTAGAAGGCAATATTGCCTTATTTAAAATAAAATCACAAACAAAACAATGGTCTATCTTTTGATGATGTTCTTTCCATTGAAATCCTTCATCTAAAGAAGCTGTTTTATTATTATAATGGTCGTGAGTTCCATGTTCATTTTCATAAACAATAGCAGACTCAATATGCTCATAAGTGTGCACAAGCTGAAACACGACTGTAAACATTATGCTTACAATCAAAAGAATTCGCGCTATGTTTCTCTTAATTACCATTGGTACAAATATAATCAAAATATTATAGAGCTATTTAACCAACCATTTAATTGTAGTTATTAAATCATTAAATAATTCATAAAAATGATAATTTATCCTTTTACTAATAAGCTACAAACCAATAAAAACATTAATAAAATTAAACAACCTACAAATAATAGCAATTTATAATGAATAATTAATACAAATTAATTTAAATTAAACATTATTACAATAGCAAATTAACAGTAAAAAAACATTTAATACCTTTACTTAACTAAAAACAACTAATGATCTTTTGTTTTTATATGTTTAATTATTATACAACATTTGATAAACAATTGGTAGACTTTTTTAGTTTCAAAATATTAAATAATACAAAAACGTATTTCTAGCACATAATAATTAAGCACAGTTTTCTAAAAATTATACCAGCTAAGCACAAATATTAATCGCTTTTGCTTTATAATTCATAAAACCTATTTGTTGGCATGAAACATAATTATATAATTATATTTTTTTATTCCTTACTTTCATTGGTACCCTATGAAGTAAAAGCACAAGATAGTTTAGTTGTCAAAAAAGACACCATTAAACATCAATCTTTGTATCAAAAAATTAAACATTACTTTGAAGAAGCAAAAGTAGATAAATCAGAAAGTAAGTTTGATATTTCCTTTATTGGAGGCCCAAGTTATTCAGTTGATACGAAACTTGGAATCGGCGTTGTTGCTTCTGGGTTATATCGATTAGATAAAGAAAATGTTGATTTATCTCCTTCTAACGTTTCTATTTATACCAATTTTACAACAAGCGGTTTTTTTTCTATTGGTATAGAAAACAACACCATTTTTCCTGATGACAAATTCCGCATAAACTCAGACATTTCATTTACCTATATGCCAAGTAAATATTTTGGAATAGGTTATGATGCTGGCTCAAGAGGAGTTTATACTACCTATGACCAATATAGAATGTCATTAAATGTTGATGCTTTAGCTAAGGTAATACCAAATGGTTTTGTTGGTATTACTATATCTGCACAATCATTAAGAGGAGCTAACTTTAATGACTCACTATTAATGCCTAACCAAAAATTAAATAACTCAATCGCAGGAGCAGGTTTTGTTTTGTCTTATGATTCTAGGGACTTTACACCTAATCCCTACAAAGGTATTTTAATACAATACCAACACTCTTTTTTTCCTGAAGCATTGGGGACAACATCCTTCAACAGAATTGAAGCAACTGTAAGAGCCTTCAAAAAAGTGCTCCCTAAAACTATTTTGGCATTCGATCTAAACGGTACGTTCAACAACGGAAATGTACCTTGGAGTATGTTGTCGCAAATTGGCGGATCGAGACAAATGAGAGGCTACGAAATTGGTCAATACAGAGATAGAAAAGAAATAAATACTCAAATAGAAATTCGACAAAAGATTTACAACAGACATGGTATTGTTGTATGGGGTGGAATGGGAAATGTATTTGACAAATTCGATAATTTTAAATGGTCACAAACTTTACCAAATTACGGAATTGGTTATCGTTGGGAGTTCAAAAACAGAGTAAATATTCGTTTTGACTACGGCTTTGCGAAAGGACAAGGCGGCTTTTATTTTAATATTAATGAAGCTTTTTAATATGCAAACAACACAAACTAAACGCAGCATCTGGAGCTGGATACATAATCCTATTCTTTTATTTTGGATTTACATCATTGTAAATTTAGCTCCAACTTTTTACTTTCTAAACGCACAACCTCTTGACTGGGTGGGTAAAATTGTCATTTTGTGTTTTCCTTTAGCCTTCTTCTCTTTCTTTTTGGCTTTGTTCAGAAATGCAGGAGTGGCGCAAATAATCTTATTTCCGTTTTTCATTTTACACGCTTTTCAAATCGTTTTATTCTACCTATTTGGAGGCGATCTAATTGCTGTTGACATGTTTTTAAATGTTGCAACAACAAATACATCAGAAATAAATGAATTGCTTGGAAGTTTACTTCCATCAATATTTTTAGTAATACTTTTGTATTTGCCACCAACTATTTTAGCTATTATACAATGGAAAAGAAGAGAAAGACTTTCTTTGAGTTTTAGAAAAAAAATCATCTTTTCGTCACTAATACTTGCCTTAATTTCGTTTATATTATCTTTTACTGCAAACAATTTAAATACAGGTATTTTAGTATTTAATCAGGATGTGTATCCTATTAATGCTTTACACAACTTAGGATTTGCTATTAATAAATGGGACAAAGTAAAGCAATATCCAGAAACTTCGGCTGATTTTACCTTTGAAGCTGTTAGAGTAAAAGATAGTTTACAAACAGAACGAGAAATTATTGTTTTAATTATTGGTGAAACAAGCCGTGCAGATAACTGGAGTTTGTATGGATATGACAGAGAAACCAATCCAGAACTAAAAAAGCAAGAAAATTTATTTGTATTTAAAGATGCTTTAACGCAATCGAACACAACGCATAAAAGTGTTTCTATTATTCTATCAGATGCAGAAGCAGAAAATTATAACAGTATTTATAATAAAAAAGGACTGATTTTTGCTTTTAAAGAAGCTGGTTTTACCACAATATGTTTGTCCAATCAGGCAGAAAATGGTTCGTTTATCGAATACTTTACCAAAGAAGCAGATATTTATCAAACCATTCGAACTACAGATCCAAAAACAGGATTAACCATCAATAATTACGATGAAGCTTTATTGCCTATTTTAGAAAAATTAATTGATGAAAATAAAGGCGATTTATTTATTGTGTTACATACTTATGGTTCTCATTTTAATTATATGGAACGCTATCCTGAAGCATTCCAAAAATTTACTCCTGATCACATTTCAGAGGTTAGTAAAGATCAGAAAGAACAATTGGTCAATGCGTATGACAATAGTATTCTTTACACCGACCATTTCTTGAATCAAACTATTGAAACATTAAAGAAAACAAAAGCAGCGGTTGCTATGCTTTATACTGCCGATCATGGCGAAGATTTATTTGATGATGATAGAGGTCGTTTTTTACATGCTTCCCCTACACCAACTTATTACCAACTTCGCATTCCTATTTTTATGTGGTTTTCAGATCAATTTAAGGCTAAAAATACTATTAAAATAGAAGCTGTTGAAAAAAATGTGCAGATACCTATTAGCACAAACACTATTTTTCATACAATGTTAAATGCAGCTAATATCGAAACTAAATATTTAGAAAAAGATTTATCATTAGTACATCCAAGTTTTACAGAAAGACCAAGAATGTACTTAAACGATCATGATATAGCTGTTCCTTATCTAAAGATGAATCTAAAGTCAGAAGATTTTAAAATGCTAAAAAAGAACAATATTAAACCCTAAAAAAGCAACCATGAAATTATCTAAAAATTTATTTTTAACACTCGCAATAAGCTCTGTATCCTTCATGAGCTTTGCACAAAAAGATCGTGTAGAACTATTATCTTATGGCGACATGAATAATTGGATGGTTAGAGAAGTAAAAGAATCGTTCGTTATAGGTGGAAAAACACAGTATTTATATGAAATTGCTCCAAAAAAAGATACTTTAAAAGGGAATGTTGCTTACAAAAATACACAATCGCCTTGGGCAACCTCATCAGTTTTAGCCACTGTAAGTGGAATAACAAAAGGAAGTGTAACTGTTTTTCCTGAAAAAAGAGACAATGGTTTTGCCGCTCGATTAGAAACTCGTATAGAACGTGTAAAAGTTTTAGGTGTTATTAATATTAATGTATTGGCAAGCGGAACCATTTTTTTAGGACAAATGATTGAACCAATTACAGACACCAAAAATCCGCAAAGCAAACTTATTTCTGGTATTCCTTTTACAAAAAAACCTATTGCTCTACAATTTGATTATAAAGTAATTACTGGTGGAATTTCTAGCAAAGTAAATGGAATGGGAAAAGGAACCGTTTTAAATGTAAAAGATGAAGCCGAAACGTATATTATTTTACAAAAAAGATGGGAAGATAAAGACGGAAACGTATATGCAAAAAGAATTGGTACAGGTTGGCAAAGATTTAATAAATCACAAACTACTTGGCAAAACAAGCATCGAATTACAATAAATTACGGCGATATTAGTAATCAACCATATTACAAAAGTTATATGGCGTTGCGCACAGGTGCTAATGCAAATTACACTAGAAATAGCAAAGGAAAATTAGTTCCAATTATTGAACAAGGTTGGGGTACCGCTACTGATGAAGTAACTCATTTATTGTTACAATTTTCTTCCAATGCAGGTGAACCATATGTTGGAAATGTTGATAGTCGTTTTTGGATTGACAATGTTGGATTAGTATACCCGAATTAAAATAAAAAAGAGTTCAAATATTGAACTCTTTTTTATTTTCTAATATTTATTTCTTAATGCTGTCATGACTATGTGTCTCTACTCCATCATTCCAAAGTGTCAAGATATCTGTTGCTACGGCAGCACCACTACCCGCAGCAATTGCCAATTGACTTCTATGTCCAGCCAAAGTTCCTGCAACGTAAATTCCATCTATTACTAAATGGTCATTATTTTTCAATTGTATTCTGTTTTTTGATGCCAACGATTTTTTATGTGGCTCTATATACTCTTTTAAACCATCTATTGTAAAAGTTGCACTAGAATTTGTTGCTACCACAACTAATCTAGAAAAATATTCATTTTTATTAGTCTTTACAATAAAGTAATCGTCTGTTTTTAATACACTGATTACTTTTTCATCTTCTATTTGAACAACCTGATCGTAAGCATTTAAAACTTCTTTTGATTGTGCTAATAATTCACTTCCTAATGTGCCTGGTTTTATTCCATAAGCATTGTTAAATAAAGCTTCTTGTAGCATACTTGCCTTTTGATGCATAACAATACCTATCGTTTTGTTATGCATAAATGATTTTTTATAAGCACTAGCAAGTACCTGAGCACAAGACACTCCTGCTACTCCACCACCAATAATTAATACGTCAAAAACAACCATTAAGTATTATTGTGTTTTTTCGTCAATTAATTTAGACGTTCTGTAAATTAATAAAATACATACTGCGCAAAGCAATGCAACAATACCTATTATAGCTACTAAACTATCACCTTGAAATAAATTACTGAAATCAAGCATAGTGATATTTAGTACAATTAAAGCGGCAACAATTGCCAACATAACGTAAGTAAAAACTTTCATCGCTTCTTAAAAGATTTTGATTTTGCATAACGAAATTACAAAATAAAAATCATCTATCTTCTTGTTTAACATACCTAGTAAATATTTTAACAGCGAATTTTAGAAACATCTTTCTTCAATCTGTGTATTTTTACATGTTTAAACTAGATCTTATTCTATTTTAAAAACGACCTCTTTAATAAATAAGATTAAGAAATTTAATCAATTTAGTATCATTATAAAATACATTGCCTAGAAGTAAGGTAATCATTTATCACTTAAAGATTTGTAATTTTGCATTTCTAAATTAAAGAATTTTACAATGTTTCAAATAGGTGATGCTTTAGTATCTGAAGATATAATAGAAAGAGAATTTGTATGCAATTTATCTGCTTGTAAAGGGCAGTGTTGTATTGATGGAGATGCTGGTGCTCCAGTTGATGAAGATGAAACAACAATTTTAAATGACATTTATAGCAAAGTAAAACCTTACCTACGTCCAGAAGGAGTTAAAGCAATTGAAAAACAAGGTACTTATATTGTTGGAGAAGATGGTGAATATGAAACACCTTTAATTGAAGGTGGTGAATGTGCTTATGTTGTTTATGAAAACGATACCGTTTTATGTGGTATTGAAAAAGCTTATTTAGAAGGTAAAATTGATTGGAAAAAACCAATTTCATGTCATTTATATCCTATTAGAATCAAACAATATTCCTCTTTTTCTGCTGTAAATTACCATAAATGGGATATTTGTAGCGATGCATGTACTTTAGGTAAAGAATTAGAAGTACCTGTTTACAAATTTTTAAAAGCTCCACTTATTCGAAAATATGGCGAAGATTGGTATGAAGAATTAGAAGCAGTTGCAAGAGAGTATTATAAAAAATAATATTTTTTATTACTATATATAAAAAACGGTCGTATCAACTTACTGATACGACCGTTTTTTACAATCATTTAATCGCGTTATATAAGTTTTGAAAAACTCGCCATATAAGGATCAGTAATACTACTTTCTCCATTTTCAATATGTCCTGCATATTGATAAACAAAATTTGGATATTCAGCAAGTGAAATCACTACGTCATACCAACCTTTATATTTCACATATTCGAAATCGAGAATATGCTCAGACTTAGCCTTAAGTTTTATTTTGCTGTTTATTTTGCTATATACTACATCTTGCACATAAAATAATAATGCTTGTTTTGATTTATTTTTCAGAATAATACTTATGGTCTGATCTAGATTTGTTTTAAAGTCAATTTCTACATGTGGTTGATTAATATTTCCTTTAAAGCTTCTGTAAAAACCATTAAAGCTATGTACATTAAAATGATATTTTCCTTTATCTAAATTATTTGCCAACCAATTATAATTGATAGGCGACTTTTCATCTACACTAAAATTCCAGTTTTTACCTTTTTGCCCTTCATATTCTATATTTGAATATACTTGAATTGGTGCTAAATATTCTTTATTCTTTAATTTATTGGTTTCTATACCAAATTTCATATTGAACCCACTTTTATCAAATGTTGCATTTACGTGTATATTATAAGGTAATGCACAGGCTTTTTTCACTCCGCTTTCTTGCTTTGGAAAATCTTTTAAATCATTCCAAGCAGTATTATTTTGTAATTCTGACAAAGAATATTCTGCAAAGCCATTTGGTGCATTTTTATATCGAGCAGATAAAATACGTTCAACATATTTATTTCTGTTAACGAAATCGATATCTATTTTTCGCAAATCATTTGCAGACTGAAAAACTGAGGTTAAGTTTCCGCAAGCTCCTCTTCTCCATTCCGAAATATTTTCTTCAATAACTTTTTTTCCTGTTTTCTTTTCAATAAAATATTCTAAAAACTGTAAGGTTGAAGTTAAATCACAAACTTCAGAATTTACCCATCCTCCTCTTGTCCAAGGCGATGCTATAACCATAGGTACGCGATATCCTAAACCAATTGGGCTAGAAACTGAACTTTTACTATCTCTAGCTTTATCTTGTTCTAATGTAACCCATTCGTCTTGTGTGTCTATATTATTAGATACTTTTCCTTGTTTAGCAATAGTGCTCAACGGGGGAACAAATGGTGCAACATGATCAAAATATCCATCATTTTCGTCATAGGTTAAAACAAAAATTGTTTTTTTCCACACTTCTGGATTTTTAGTTAAAATATCCAACACCTCAGATACATACCATGCTCCAAACCATGGAGCATCTGGATGATCTGAGAAATTACAAGGTGCAACCAACCAGCTAACCATTGGCAATTTATTTTCTTTTACATCTTTTCTAAACTGATATAAAATATCGCCTTTAGGTACATGCATTTTTTTTATTTCACCATCGCGTTCATATTTCACCTCTTCTATTTTATGATAATTCGGATCACTAATATTGGTGGTAAAGGCCTTTTTATGGATATTTTGTGCTACAACTGGTAGTTTATAAAAAGCTTCTTCAGAATAATCTTGCAGATAGTTTTCTAATCTCATTTGAGTTTTTTGTAACTTATGCTTTTCTTCTTCCTGAAGATTTTTGTCTTGCAATTGCTTTTTCACCCGTTCTAGTTCTAATTGCTTGAACTGAATGTGTGCTTTATGAAAACGAACATTATATTGTTGATAAAACTCTAAATTATTATCGGTAAAATTTGCTAACCATGATTCTTCTAGATCTGAAAAACCGACAGACAAACTCAATTCGTTTTGGTATACTTTCCACGAAATGTTGTTTTCTTCTAATCGTTCTGGATAAGTTTTCCAACTTACATCCTGATAATTTATTTGTCCATTGGTTACGTGTGCTTCTGAATTTGGATCACGAGGGTTTTCTCTAATTGTTCCTGTCCAAAAAAAAGAACGATTGGGACTTGTACCTGTAAGTGAAGCACAAAAATGTTGATCACAAACTGTAAAAGCATCGGCAAAAGCATAATAAAATGGAATATCTGTTCTGGTATAATATCCCATAGTAAGTGGCATATGTGCATATTCTTTATCTCCAGGTTTTTTGGCAATCAACCATTTGTCCATATTACCATTATTTCTTGCCGCAACCATATCTTTCCAGGTATGTGGTAAACTTCCCATCCAAGTAATGCGAGTATTTTCAATATCTAATCGAAAAGGACCATAAATATTTTGATTAGCATCGGTTTGAAACCAAACAGGTAAATTATTAGGTTGTCGAATAACTCTAGGATCGTTAAAACCACGTACACCACTTAAAGTTCCATAACAATGATCAAACGAACGGTTTTCTTGCATTAAAAAAACAATGTGCTCTGCATCTAAAAATGTAGTTCCAGGATCTGCTTCAATACTTAATGCTCTTTGAATAGACGAAGGCATTGCATTTAAAAACGTCATTCCTCCCATAAAAAGAGATGATGTTTTTATAAAATTTCTTCTCGTTGTTTTCATATATGTTATTTAACCTCAAATCACTACTACAAAAATATCATCATAAATTAAATTGACTATTTACTTTTTAGTAGTAGCTGTAAAACATTCATAAATAAACTGGTTAAAGAAACAAATCGATTAAACGGCTTATTATTTCAGGTAAATTAATAGATTTTGATAATCAATAATGGCATTTGCATGCACAAAAATGTCAGACCCAATAATTCCATGCACATTTTTGGTCTTATATTCTGTTAACGCATTGTTTACGTGACTCAGATCTAATAAAACCAGATTAAATCCATCCGTCTTCCATCTTCCTAGCTGAATTTGATTGTTATAACTCACCTCTGTAAACAAACCGTTTGCACCTGCACCAGATGCTTTTGTTTCTGAACTAGAAGTAGTTAAATTAAACTTTTCAATATAATTAAAATCAATACAACTATTAGATGCGCCAGTATCTAAAATAAAATCGCCCCATACTCCATTTACCTTTACACGAGCAAATAAGTGATTTGTACGAGCAATTTTAAAGGCTACAGACTTAAATCTTTCTTTTTTTAACCAATCTTTATAGTTTTCCATTAATTAAATATAGTTTTAATTCTTTTTATAAGGTACTTTTGTCGATTAAAAAATACAACTTTGTAGAATATAACCAAAGCATGATTTTTACGGACACTCATACCCATCTATATTCAGATGCATTTGCGGATGATCGCAAAGAAACAATAAATCGCGCAATATCGAAGGGCATTACGCGTTTTTTTATTCCAGCTATTGACTCTGAATATGCACAAGCAATGTTTGATTTGGAAGCAATGTTTCCTTCAAACATCTTTTTAATGATGGGGCTACATCCAACCAATGTACAGCCAGAAACTTATAAAGCTGAACTTGATTTTGTAGAAAAAGAGCTTCAGCGCCGGAAATATTATGCTGTTGGCGAAATAGGTGTAGATCTTTATTGGGATAAAACTACTTTGGGTATTCAGCAAGAAGCATTTCAGCAACAAATTCAGTGGGCAAAAGAATATAATTTACCCATAAACATTCACTGTCGTGATGCTTTTAATGAAGTATTTGAAGTGCTTGAATTAGAAAAAGATACAAACCTAAAAGGAGTATTTCATTGTTTTACAGGTACCGAAGAACAAGCCTTACAAGCTATTTCTTATAATTTAAAATTAGGTATTGGCGGCGTTGCTACCTTCAAGAATGGAAAAATAGATCAATTTTTAAATAAAATAGCCCTAGAGCATATCGTATTAGAAACTGATTCTCCGTATCTTGCACCTGTTCCTTATAGAGGAAAAAGAAACGAAAGCGCATATATTGTAAACATAGCCGAAAGGGTGTCAGAAATTTATGCCTTACCAATAGAAACTATAGCACAGCAAACCACAGCCAATTCTGTAGCTGTTTTTGGAATATAGTTTTTTGATAACACAGAAACACAACATTTTAGTTTACATAAATATTAAAAACAATAATGTCTAAGTTTGATTCAATACGTCATTATCACGATCATGAGGTAAATGCAGTCTTGCAAAAGATTTGCAAACACCCCATGATAAAAACGTTAATGAGATTTACTTTTCCAGATAAGTCAGAAGACCAATGGATGGAAGAACTGAGTAAAGTAAACTCTATACAGCAGTTTCAAGAAGAGTTTGCATATCACTCTGTTCTTAGAATCTTAGAAAAAAGCTCGAATGGTTTAACCACTTCTGGCTTTGATAAATTACACAGTAATACCTCTTATTTATATATATCTAATCACCGCGATATTATCATGGACACATCTTTATTAAATGTAGTCTTAAAAAATCACGGTCTTACCATGACAGCTTCTGCCATTGGAGATAATTTAGTACAAAAATCATTCTTGTTAGCTTTAGCCAAAGTAAACAGAAACTTTTTGGTACGCAGAAAACTTACACCTAGAGAGTTGCTAGAAAGCTCTCGATTAATGTCGGAATACATTCACAACTTATTGGCAGAACAACACCGTTCGGTTTGGATTGCACAAAGAGAAGGAAGAACAAAAGACGGAAATGATGCTACGCACACTGGTGTATTAAAAATGATTGGTATGAATTCTGGCGATATGAATTTGATGGACTACTTTAAGCAATTAAAGATTGTTCCTGTTTCTATTTCCTACGAATACGACCCAACAGACGCTTTAAAAATACCTCAACTATTAGCTAGTGCCAACAACGAAGTATATGAAAAAGCAAAAAATGAAGATTTCATCAATTTATACAGCGGATTAGTAGGTCAGAAAAAAGGTATACACATTCATGTGGGTGACGTACTAAATACTGAATTAGATATAATTAAAGAAACGGAATCAAAACCTACAAAACAGTTACAAGCCGTAGCTCAACTAATTGATCGTTCAATTATTAAAAACTATAAACTATGGCCTACCAATTATATTGCTTACGATATACTTAATGGTAAAAACACCTTTGCAGACAAGTATACTGAAAAAGAAAAACAACTATTTGAACGTCGATTGGAGTTAAAAATAAACAAACTCCAAAAAGAGGCAGTAGACAATTTCTTGGCAATGTATGCCAATCCTGTGGTAAATCAATTAAATTTACAAAATGAAAAATAAGCCCTCTATTCTGTTAATCTATACAGGTGGTACAATCGGAATGGTAAAAGATTTTAAAACGGGTGCATTGCGCGCGTTTAATTTTGACCAGTTGGTTGAACGTATTCCTGAATTACATTTATTAGATTGCTCTATAGAAACTTACTCTTTTGACGTACCTATCGATTCTTCGGATATGCAACCAGAATTGTGGGTACAAATGGCTTCAATAATAGAAGAATATTATCACAAATTTGATGGCTTTGTTATCCTACACGGATCAGACACCATGTCATATTCAGCATCAGCATTGAGCTTTATGTTAGAAAACTTGCACAAACCAGTAATACTTACTGGCTCGCAATTACCTATTGGCGATTTGCGTACCGATGCAAAAGAAAACCTTATAACAGCTATACAAATTGCAGCATTGCAGGAAAACAATCAGCCCGTAATACAAGAAGTTTGTTTGTATTTTGAATATAAATTATACCGAGGTAATCGCACCTCAAAAGTAAGTGCCGAATTATTCAATGCTTTTACATCGCCCAATATTGCTCATTTAGCAGAATCGGGAGTAAACCTGCGAATTAACCGACCTTTATTGGTTCAAAAAGCCGCGTCATTACCACTTACTGTACATAAAGAGATGTCTAGAAATGTAATGATTTTAAAGTTGTTTCCGGGCATGCAACAAAAAGTATTAGAAGCTATTTTGGCTATTAGTAATTTGGAAGGAATTGTATTAGAAACTTACGGAGCTGGAAACGCACCTACCGAATCTTGGTTTTTAGAAACATTAAAAGAAGCCATTACAAAAGGTTTAAAAGTAATTAATGTAACTCAATGTTCAAGCGGAAGTGTTTCTATGGGAAAATATGAAACCAGTACCGAACTAAAGCAAATTGGCGTTATTTCTGGAAAAGATATTACAACAGAAGCAGCAATTACAAAGCTGATGTTTTTACTAGCACAAAATAGTATTACTGATTTTAAAACTGCTTTCGAAACGCCTATTTGTGGAGAAATGGAAGAATAAATAGTATATTTGCACCCACACCTATAGAGAGGTGGCCGAGTGGTCGAAGGCGCACGCCTGGAAAGTGTGTATACGGCAACGTATCGAGGGTTCGAATCCCTTCCTCTCTGCACCCCCCTTTAAATACTAATGTTTAAAGGGGGTTATTTTTTCCAAACCTCTTTGCTAGAAACAACAAACCAGCTTATTTACATAAAATAAATCATTTTAGTTATTTAACCTTACTTAAAACAAATTTACCTATCTTTTTTCTACAAAATTTCACAAAAAAAAGACATGTTACTTACACAAAATATTAACACAATTACAGTTTACTCAAGGCTTTCTATCCCGATAAAAATACTATATTGTTTTTTTTCTTAAATTAGCAGGCCAAACTAATCTTTAATTCCGTATTAGTTAAATTACAAATTTTAATAAGTCAAAATCTACTAGGTATTCTCTTTAATTTTAAATCAATTACGTAAATGAAACGTATTCTTTCTACAATAAGTGTAGTTTTAATATTAACAAGTTGTGCTTCTACTATTAAAACAACAATTACTAATCAAGAAAAAACGTTAACAACAAACGATAAAGTGGCTTTTTTAGATATGAATCATGAAGTTCCTGAAAATGCTATAAGAATTGGAAATGCGAAATTCGGAGACTCTGGATTTTCAACTGATTGTGGTTTTAATTCAAATCTCGTAAAAGCAAGAAAAATAGCTAGAGAAAACGGCGCTAATATTGTAAAAGTTACTGAAAGTAAAAAACCAGACTTATGGAGTTCTTGCTACAGAATAAAAATAGACTTTTATAAATATGAAGGCGATATAAATTCTTTACCACAATATCAATTACAAATTAATTAAATAAATAATGAAAAAATTATCTTTCCTAATAGGAATATCAACTATCTTGCTAACAACTAGTTGCGCAACTATTATTTCTGGAAGTAGACAAACTGTAAATTTTTCTAGTACTCCTAGTCAAGCTACAATTTATATTGATGAAGTAGAAATTGGAAAAACTCCATTTAAGACAAAACTTTATAGAAATAGAGATTATGCAGTAATGATAAAATTGGATGGATATTTACCGTATGAAACTAAATTAACAAAAAAGTTTAATGCTTGGTATCTTGGAAATATTGCTTTTGGCGGAATTGTTGGTCTTATTATTGATCCGATTACAGGTGCTATGTACCACCTTACTCCTAAAGAACTAAATGCACAACTTACACAAGGAACTGCTTTTAAAACAGATAATAATGGAATTTATATTGCAGTTTCTTTGGAGATAGATAATAATTGGGAAAAAGTAGGTCAGCTAGAAAAATTATAAAAACTTACACTAAGTTTTACAACTTCATTTTTGACGCAAAAACTAAAATACATAACCTCGTTTTAAGCCTTTTAAACACGAGGTTATTTTTTTGTATATTAGAAGAAGAATAACAATATATGATTGCAACAGCCCTAATTTTTATTATTATTGGAATAGCCATAAAATATGGAAAAATGTATTTTTTAATTGCTGGTTACAATACTTTATCCAAAGAAGATCAGAAAAAAATTGATATTCAAGGTATTGCTAACTTATTAAGAAACGTTATGTTTACAATGGCACTTATACTAATTGCGGGTTATTTTATTGTACATAAATTTAATATTGATATAGAAGATATTCTAATAACTTGTACAACTGTTATTGGAGTCCTTTTTTTAGTTATTCGTTCAAATTCAAAAAAATATAAACTATAATACAATCATTCAACCCAAATACAATTATGAAACTAGGTGCATTTTCTATCAGTCTGGCTGTAAAAAACATACAAGAATCTAAAGCATTTTACGAAAACTTAGGCTTTACTTCCTTTGGCGGAAATATTGAGCAAAAATGGTTAATTTTAAAAAACGACAACGCTATTATTGGCTTGTTTGAAGGAATGTTTCCCAACAACATTATCACATTCAATCCTGGGTGGGATGAAAACGCTCAAAACCTGGATGAATTTGACGATGTAAGAATCATTCAACAACATTTAAAAAACTGTGGAATTACTCTTACTACAGAAGCAAATACTACTACAGAAGGTCCGGCACACATTACTCTTTCTGATCCAGACGGAAATATTATTTTAATTGACCAACATCGTTAATCTATCCATATGAAAGCAGTAGGAAATACCGTAGAAGAAATATTAGCCAATGTACCAGCAGAAAGAGCAGATGCTTTTAATAAATTACATCAAATCATTACCAACAATTTACCAAAAGGTTTTGAACCTGCTATTAGTTATGGTGGTTTGGGCTACGTGGTACCTCATGCTCTTTATCCAGCGGGTTATCATTGCAAACCTGAAGAACCATTGCCTTTTGCAGGACTAGCATCACAGAAAAATTCGATTAACTTTTACCACATGGGTATTTATTGTTTTCCAGAATTGTTAGATTGGTTTGTTGCAGAATATCCAAAACACAGCAAACAAAAATTAGATATGGGTAAAAGTTGTATTCGCTTTAAAAAGTTAGATGAAATTCCTTACGATCTTATTGCAGAATTGATGCAGAAAATTACCATAGAGCAATGGATAGAAAAATACGAAAATAACCTTAAAAAATAATTAATCAACAAACGCTATTACTTATGGCAACAACAAATACATACATTAACTTTAATGGTAATTGCGAAGAAGCTTTTACCTTTTACAAATCTGTTTTTGGTGGTGAATTTGGATACATTGGTCGTTTTGGTGATATGCCAACAAGTGACGATTACACTGTTCCTGAAACAGACAAAAACAAAATAATGCACGTTTCTTTACCTATTGGCACTTCTGTTTTAATGGGCAGTGATGTAGGTGGAGATTGGGCGCCTATATATGTGCAAGGCAATAATTTTTCGGTATCTATTTCTGCAGATACAAAACAAGAAGCAGATACTATTTTTGCTTCACTTGCAGTAAATGGCAAAATAACAATGCCGCTAGAAACCACTTTCTGGGGAGATTATTTTGGTATGCTTACCGATCAGTTTGGCATTAATTGGATGATGAGTTATAACGACAATTGTAACAAATAAATTACTAAAAAAGGGGAAAGTTTTTTTCTCCTTTTTTACTTTTTTCTTTTATTACTTATGACAACAACTTACATCACCCTTTTAAGAGGCATAAACGTTAGTGGTAAAAACTTCATCAAAATGTCAGCATTAAAAGAGCTTTTGAAACGCTTAATTTCCATAATGTTATTACATATATTCAAAGTGGAAATATTGTTTTTCAGTCCAATTTAACGGATATCGATCAAATCAATCAACTAATTACAACAGCTATTACTCAACATTTCGGATTAATTGTACCTGTTTTCACACTTACTAAACAGCAACTTGCAGAAACAATTACTAATAATCCGTATAACGATAGTGGTCAATATAACCCCGTATTTATTCACTATACTTTCTTGCCTAGCAATCCGCAGCCAGAAAAACTAGAAATGATAATCCTGAGCTTTATTTACCCGATCAATTTCAAATCGTTCAAAATGTAATTTATCTTCATTGTCCAAATGGTTACGGAAAAACCAAACTGACTAACGCTTTCTTTGAACGAAAAACACAACAAACTGTTACTACTCGAAATTGGAAAACCACTCACCAACTATTAGTTTTAGCCTACTCACAATAATTTTAATATATTTTTAAAAATACTTTTGTAATACTACTTATATAAGCAACTAGAGTTTTGTTATAATAAATTAACTGAAAATATTACTCTATATTAGCACTAAATTAAAAAACTAATATATTTAATATGAAAAAAATTATTACTACTGGTTTTATTTTAGCAACAAGTTTTCTTTTATTCAATTGCAGTTCAGACAACAGTACATCACCAATTATTGAAAAAGAATATCATATTAGCTCTATTCGACAAACCATATTTGAAGAAGAGGAAGAAGCGGGAACAACTTATGATATCAAAATAGAAGTAGATTATCAGTTCAATTATAACAATGATTTTAAATTAGTTGACTCCAAAAATCAACAATTAGTTTATATCAACGGTACTTTTAATGGTGAACTAAATCAACATCTTATACACGAATTAGATACAGATAATAAACTGCGTAAATTAACCGTAAATGTTAATGACGAAGAAGCAAGTAATTATTTATTTAACTATACAAATAATAGATTAGATAGCTATCAACTAAAAATGAGTCACTTACCAATGCCTCTTCAGCATTATTTTGATTATAACGAACAAAATCAATTTATTGCATCATACATCACATTGTTAGAAAGCGAATTAACGTATGATTACAAAGACAACACTATTTCTTCTTTTACTATAGATGATGAAAAAATTAATTTAAACTACGATAATAAGAAAAATCCGTTTGAAAAACTTCCTTATGATTGTACTACATTAGTAAACAATCTTTCTTTTATTTTTCCACTTACTTATAAATTTTCTCATAATATGACAGGATGGGAATCTGCCGATGGCGAAGAAAAAATAGTAATTGAGTATCAATATAATGAAGCTAATTTACCAGTAAAAGCTACTTTTTATTCTATTATTAATACAGAAAGAAAAATGATTTCTGAAGTAACTTATGCTTACAAAATTCAAGAAATAGTAAAATAATACAACAAAGCGCAATATCTGTTCGATATTGCGCTTTTAATTATTTAAAGACTTTCTGTATTATTATTCTTATTGTATTGAAGCAACCAATTATACAAATCCATGTGTCGGTATAAGTCTTCTACACTTCCGTGATTTCCACCTTTTACAATTTGTAGTTCAATTTGAGCTTTTGCCTGACAACCTTGAATGGCTGTCATCATCTTTTTCGATTCTTTTAAAGGCACAATGAAATCTTTATCGCCATGAATCAGCTTAATAGGAATATTCGCTAATTTACAAGCGTCGCGCTCTTCTCCTCCTCCACAAATAGAAACAACAGCGGCAACCCTATCGGCATATTTACTTGCATACTTCATTGTTCCGTAAGCACCTAAACTCATTCCTGTAACATAAATTCTATTCTGATCAATATTGTAATTATCAATCATATATTGAACCACCTCATCTACTTTATCCGGATTCCAAGCGCCAGAAGGCAACTGAGGAGCTACTAAATAAGCAGGTAATTTTAAATTTCCCTTTTCTATTCCTCTCAACGGACCATATCTTTTTACTCTGTCTAGATTAGTTCCTGATAAACTTCTCCCATGCAAAAAAATCACTAATGGTGATTTTTCGGCAGCAATTGCTGGTTCGTTTATCCAAAACTGATAAGTTGTTTTATCTGTTATTGCTTTTGGCTGCGCCACTAAATTAAACGATATCAAGCAGATAATAAAAAAAAGTAATCGCATAACTTTATATTATAAAGTGTAAATTTTATTCGAACAAGTTAAAAACAACTTCTGTTTTTAACTAACAATAAAGCTATTTTTTAGTACAAATTATTCTTTTAGCTTAACTTTGTGCCATCACCATATAAATTTTGCTATGCACAATCTTGACGAAATCGATTTAAAGTTACTTAACTTACTTTCGCAAAATTCTAACGTTACTACTAAAGAATTAGCTCAGCAAGTAAATCTTTCATCAACTCCTGTATTTGAGCGTGTAAAACGTTTGGAGCTAGAAGGATATATTAAAAAATACATTGCGCTATTGGATCCAGAAAAGTTAAACAAAGGATTTTTAGTATTCTGTAATATTAAACTGAAACAGCACGAAAAGCTGATTAATAATAAGTTTATTGAAGATATTATGCAAATTGACGAAGTGGTTGAATGTTACAACATTTCTGGTGATTACGACTTTATCTTAAAAGTGTATGCAAATGATATGCGTCATTATCAAGATTTTGTATTCAACAAGTTGGCAATGGTAGATAGTATTGGTAGTACACACAGCTCTTTTGTAATGCGCGAAATCAAAAATATGCACAACATAAAAATTACTTCATATTAGAAAAACTAATAAACAGCATATTTCGGATTGCATACATTCAATTTGTTTAGCATTTTTGCTCAGAAACAAATCGTTATGAAAAATAGTGAAACAATAGATTATGATAGAATTGCAAAAGCAATTCAATACATTAATCAACATTTTAAACAGCAACCAAATTTAGATGAAGTAGCTCAGCATCTTCATCTAAGCTCAGCACATTTTCAACGAATTTTTACACAATGGGCTGGCACAAGTCCGAAAAAATTCTTGAAATATACCAGTGTTGAATACGCAAAATGGCTGTTAAAAGAAAAGCAAGCAACGTTGTTTGATACTGCAGAAGCTTTGGGATTATCTAGTACAAGCCGACTTCATGACTTATTTATTTCTATAGAAGGAATGACGCCTGCCGAATACAAAAATGAAGGTAAAGGATTAATTATTTATTATCATTTTTTTGAAACACTTTTTGGTCTTGTACTAATCGCAAACACCAATAAAGGTATTTGTTATATGGTATTTGTTGAAGATAATAAAAATGCTCTTGATCATTTATTTCAACAATTTAAACAAGCTACTTTTATAAAAGAAAAACACCAAAGACAGCTTGATGCACTGCAAATATTTGATCAAAAAAAAGCAAATCTAAACAGTATAAAACTACACTTAAAAGGCACTGATTTTCAGCTAAAGGTTTGGAATAGCTTATTAACTATTCCCGAAGGAAATTTAGTAACTTATAGTACAATTGCCAATAGCATTGATAATCCAAAAGCTTGGAGAGCGGTTGGTACAGCTATTGGTAGTAATCCAGTGGCATTCTTAATCCCTTGTCATCGGGTGATACAATCTACAGGTAATTTTGGCAATTATATGTGGGGAAGCCTGAGAAAAGAAATTATCATTGGCTGGGAAGGTGTACAAACACATGAATCCGAATCTTTTTAGTGTAAAACAATGGATCTTTTCTCAGATAATAACCCAAAAAACATCAATCATCTTCCTTATGATGGTACTGTAAATTTTTATGGTTTTGTACTAAACCAACAAGAAGCTGATTATTACTATCATCAACTATTGCAATCTATTGAATGGAAAAATGACGAAGCTATTATCTTCGGTAAAAAAGTTATTACTAAACGAAAAGTAGCTTGGTATGCAGATTTCTCTTTTTCTTATACTTATTCAAACGTTACAAAACAAGCGTTACCTTGGACAGCAGAACTTCTAATATTAAAACAATTGGTAGAAAAAGTAACAGGCGAAACTTATAATTCTTGCCTGTTAAACTTATATCATGACGGCACTGAAGGAATGGCTTGGCACAGCGATGGAGAAAAAGACTTAAAGAAAAATGGAGCTATTGCATCATTAAGTTTAGGCGCAGCAAGAAAATTTTTGTTTAAGCATAAATCCACCAAGCAAATAGTTTCTTTTATACTAGATAGTGGAAGTTTATTGGTAATGAAAGACGAAACACAATCTTTTTGGTTACACCGCTTACCACCAACGCAAGTAGTTCATTCTCCACGAATCAATCTCACCTTTCGTACTATCGCACCAATATTGAATAACAAAAGCAGCTTATTACCCCTAATAAACTGCTTTCATTGAAAAAAAACAATAATAATCTCGGTGTCTTATCTCCTTGACACCTATTTTAAAAAAACAACTACGTATTTATAAAAAATTACAACATTGAGAATTGATACTGAAAATCAGTTATATCAAATTGCACATTATTTTTTAGTGAATTAAATCCCCCTATTACATCTATACCACATCAAAACCCATTGGTTTTAAAATAGAGGCAGCAATCATACTGCGATAACCTCCCGCACAATAAATTATGTACTTTTTGGCCGAGTCTAATTCTTCTATCTTTTCTTCAAGTTGGTTCAATGAAATAAATTTAGAATCTAAAATATGCTCTGCTTTGTATTCACTTTCCTTTCTTACATCTAATAAAACTGCATCGTGATTTGCTAAATAATCATCTACCTCATCAGCAGATAATCGTTGAATTATCTCTAAATTTCTATCAGCAGCTTGCCAAGTAGTAATTCCATCTTTTAAATAACCAATTGTATTATCATAACCTACTCTAGATAATCGTATTAAACTTTCCTGTTCTTTTCCCTCTTCTGTAACTAATACAATTGGCTGTTTAATATCGCTAATCAGTTCGCCAACCCAACCAGCAAAAGCACCATTAAGCCCTATATTCATACTATTAGGAATGTGTCCTTTTGCAAATATCTCTGGCGACCTTGTATCTAAAATTAATACAGAATGGTCTTGTATTATTTCGTCAAATTCGGCTAATAATAATGCTCGATTTGCACGATGAAGCACATTATCCAAATACTCATATCCATTAATATTCATTAATACATTTTTCGGGAAATATTGAGGTGGTGTAGCCAAACCTGTTAGCAACTCTTTTACAAATTCTGACTCAGTCATATCTGCACGCAAAGCATAATTTGTTGCTTTTTGGTTACCCAAAGTATCTGTAGTTTCTTTACTCATGTTTTTTCCACAAGCACTACCCGCACCATGATTTGGATAAACAATTAAATTATCTGGCAATGGCATAATCTTAGTTCTCAGGGAATGATATAAATGTTTTGCTAGCTTTTCTTGTGTAAGATCTGAATTTACTAATTGTACCAAATCTGGTCTTCCTACATCACCAATAAACAAAGTATCTCCAGTAATAATGGCGTGTTGTTTACCAAATTCATCATAAATTAAGTATGTAGTACTTTCCATTGTATGACCTGGTGTATGTAAAACTTCCACCTTTACATTTCCAACAAAAAAAACTTGATGATCGGTTGCCACAATAGCATCATATTGAGGTGAAGCAGTAGGTCCAAATACAATTTTAGCACCTGTTTTTTGCATCAAATCTAAATGCCCACTTACAAAATCGGCATGAAAATGCGTTTCAAAAACATATTTAATAATGGCGCTATCTTGCTTTGCTTTTTCAATGTAAGAATCTACATCTCTCAATGGGTCAAAAATAGCCGCCTCTCCATTACTTTCTAAATAATAGGCAGCATGAGCAATACATCCAGTATAAATTTGTTCGATTTTCATTTTCTTAAATCTTTATGAGGCAAAACTACTTCAACAACATATGTTAAAATATGATATTTCTCATAAAACAAAGAAATTATTTATTATTAACCATTTTTCCAACCGTATAATTTAACCCGAAGGCAGCAATTAGAAGAAGAATACTAACAAATATCCATAGTATATCATACCCAAAATCTGTGGCAATCTTGGTTCCTAAAACTGGAGAAATTATAAAAGCAACTGCAAAAGTTAGCCCGTTTACTCCCATATAAGCTCCTTTTTTAGCTTCGTTGGCACGCAAAGCAGTAACTGTTGATGTATAAGGAAAAATCAACATTTCTGATAAACTTAAAATACTAATGGAAATAAATATAGTCAGCAAACTATGGTCGAATAAAAAAATAGCAAAAGCGAATGGACTGATTAAAGATCCATAAAAAATTGTTTTCTGAATAGTGAGTTTCTTTTCTGCTAAATGCACCAAAAGCATTTCAACCAAGACAATTAACAAACCACTGTAACCAAGCACAAGTCCTATCTGAAATTCATTTAGCCCGGCTACTTTCTCATAGAAAATAGGAATTGTACTAAACAATTGCAGAAAAGCTATCGCATATACCGTACAAAAAAAGCTATATACCATAAAAAGCTTATCTTTATAAGGCGATGTATTTTGAGCTGTTATTGCATGTTGAGCTTCTATAGTTACATTTTCGTTCTCTTTTACAGGAGTTTCATTTCGCTCTTTTCGTCCTTTAAAAAAGTAGATAAAAACTACTGCTGCAAAAAAAGCAGCTGATGCATTTACATAAAATAATAGTGAATAAGAAATAGCAGCTAGCAATCCTCCCATAGCCGGACCTACAGAAAAACCAAGATTTACAGCCATTCTATTTAATGAAAATGCACGCGTAATGTTTTCTGGTTTTGCATAACGAGTAATTGCAACAGAATTTGCTGGTCTAAACATATCACTAACCATACTTTGAAAAAAAATCATCAAAGCCAAACTAATCACTGAAGTAAAATAAGGTAATAATATAAAAATTGGAATGCTCCCTAATAGACTCAAATATTGAAGTTTGTAATTTCCTAATTTATCTGTAAACCACCCTCCAAGCATTGAACCAAACATAGAGCCAGCACCAAAACAAGCTAGTACATAACCTGTCTGCACATCTGTAAAGTGCAATTCCTTTGTCATGTAGACTCCCAAAAAAGGAAAAACCATCGATCCTGCCCTATTAATTAACATTACAATAGCAAGCATCCAAGACTCTGCAGATAATCCTGAATAAGAGTCTTTATAGATTTGAAAGATTTTTCTCATGAAAGTGCGGTTCTAGTTTGTGTGTAGAGAGTTTTACTGATTGTTTTTTTCAAGTTTTAATCGCTCCGCCTCACGCATTGCATCATAATATGCTGCTCTACTTAGTGGCTCATATTCTTCTATTTCTCCAAGCATTACAATATCTTCACTTGCTGCTTTTCTAAAACTATAATTAGCTAAATTTCCAGTTCTAGTACAAATTGCATGCACTTTAGTAACATACTCTGCAGTTGCCATTAACGCGGGCATTGGACCAAAAGGATTTCCTTTAAAATCCATATCTAAACCTGCCACAACAACCCTAATACCAGAATTAGCCAATTCATTACAAACTTGCACTATTTCGTCATCAAAAAATTGTGCTTCATCAATACCTACCACATCACAACCGCTTGCTAATAATCGAATACTAGAAGCCGATGTTACTGGTGTTGAACGAATTTCGTTTGCATCATGAGAAATAACATATTCATCATGATATCTCTTATCAATTGCAGGTTTAAAAATTTCAATTTTTTGCTTAGCAAACTGAGCTCTTTTCAATCTTCTTATCAGCTCTTCTGTTTTGCCAGAAAACATAGAACCGCAGATTACTTCAATCCACCCAAATTGTTCGTTATGATTAACAGGATTTTCTAGAAACATTTTGTAATTTTCAGGTCGAAACCAGTAGTTTTTTTGTTACTTTGTAAAGGACAAATTTATCAAAAAAAGCTTGTATAATTTACTAAATGAAATTAAAAGTTATGAAGAAAGTCTTAGAGGGAGAATTGTTGAGTATCGCGCATCGTGTGTTGAAGATGAAAGATGCCGACGTAGACAAATTGTATATTGAGACCAAAGAATTATATGAAAAACTTCAAGTATTAAAGTTTTATCAAGACAATTTTTCTTTAGGACTAATTAAAGACATCACTGAAAACGAACTAGTAGAAAAACTAGAAAATCAAACAGAATCAAGAGTTGTTCCTATAGATGAGACAAAACACGATTCATCAGATTTCGGCATTCAAGAAGAAGAAAAAGTGATGGAAGAAAGATCTCAAATGCCAAAAGAACTGACAGAAAACGATTACCCAATTGTAGTAGATGCAGAAACAGAATTAGATATTATTATTGAAAATGTTACTAGAGACATTCCGTCAGAAGAAATTTCGGAACCAATAATTACACAAGATACTTTTATTGAAGAGAAAACAACAGATGCAACGATTGATATATTAGAAGAAAACACTTTTATCAACGAAAATAGTCAAAAAGATATTTTTCAAAAGACCACTTCTTCTAATGAAGCTATCTTCAATGAAGAAGTTTTGAATAAAGAAACTATTGAAATTAAAGACACTGTAGCAGAAACAACAATTGTTCAAACTGAAATTAATACGCTCAATGATCATTTGGAAGGGTTCAACTATGCCGAATTAGAATTTATTCGCGTAGAAAATATACCAGTAGGAAAGGCTGAAAACTTCACCGATTTTTCTTTTGAAAAGATAGAAAAACAACTTGCTAACGAGTCTGAAAAACAACATATACAAAATGTTTTATTCAATGTAGATCAAGTAGCTGTAACAGAACCAAAAATAATTAAAACAAAATCGCTAAACGATATTTATAGCAGTACTATCCAAATTGGGTTAAATGATCGTATTGCCTTTGAAAAACATTTATTCAACAATAGTTCGGAAGATTTCAATCGCGTGCTTTCTCAATTAAATACAGTAAGCACGTTTGATGAGGCAATGAGCTTTATCGACCATTTAGTAAAACCAGAATACAATAATTGGGAAGGAAAAGAAGAATATGCAACACGTTTTCTTGAATTAATCGAAAAGCGTTTTGTATAATGAGTAAACTTTATATTGTACCTACTCCAATTGGCAATTTGGAAGACATGACTTTTAGAGCTATCAAAGTTTTAAAAAAAGTAGATTATATTTTAGCAGAAGATACCAGAAATAGTGGCAAATTATTAAAGCATTTTGAAATAGAAACGCCAATGATGAGCCATCATATGCACAATGAACACAAAACTGTGGAAAGTTTAGTGAAAAGATTACAAGCAGGCGAAACACTTGCTCTTATCTCAGACGCTGGCACACCAGCCATTTCTGATCCAGGGTTTTTATTAACTAGAGCTTGTGTAGAAAACAAAATTGAAATAGAATGTTTACCAGGTGCAACAGCTTTTGTACCTGCATTAGTAAACAGTGGCTTGCCAAACGATAAATTTGTATTTGAAGGGTTTTTACCCGACAAAAAAGGCAGACAAACCCGTTATTTACAATTAGCTGAAGAAACACGTACAATGATTATTTACGTTTCGCCTCACAAGCTAATAAAAACATTAGGAGAATTTCAAACGTATTTTGGCAATGACAGACAGATTTCTGTTTCCAGAGAATTGTCTAAATTACATGAAGAAACAGTTCGAGGTACAGTCGATGAAGTAGTAAAACACTTTGAAGAAAAAGCACCAAAAGGTGAAATTGTGGTAATTGTTGCCGGAAAAAAATAACAGTAATAAACAAAAAATTATGTCACATAAAGTTACAACAAGTTGGATTGAAAATATGCAATTTGAATCAACTAACCCAAGTGGTGAAACGATGAGAATTGACGCAGGATTTGAAAATGGAGGCGATAACAAAGGTTTTAGGCCAAAGACACTAATGCTATCTGCATTAGCAGGATGTTCGGGCTTGGATGTTGCATCACTTATTAAAAAAATGCGTTTAGAAGTGGCAGATTTTAAAATAGAGACAGAGGGTTTGCTAACAGATAAAGATCCTGCAACATACCACACAGTTATTGTAGATTATCATTTTTATGGAAATAACCTTAACGAAGAAAAACTAAAAAAAGCAGTAGATCTTTCGATCGAAAAATATTGTGGAGTAATGGAGATGTTTACGCAATTTGCAAAAGTTGAAACAAATATTTTCTATCATAAACAATCGTAATGCGGTGGACTTTAAAGCAAACTACCAATCAAACAAGTGTTAATCATTTAAAAGAAGTTCTCGGTATTGATGAAGTTTTAGCCAAATTATTAGTTGATAGAGATATTCATACTTTTGAAGAAGCAAAAAAATTTTTCCGCCCAACATTAGATGATTTACACGATCCGTATCTTATGAAAGATATGGACAAAGCAGTATATAGAATAGAATTAGCCATTCGCAATAAAGAGCGTATTTTGGTTTTTGGCGATTATGATGTAGATGGCACAACGTCTGTGGCATTGGTTTATTCATACATCCAATCATATTATCCTGATGTAGATAGATATATTCCTGACCGGTATGCTGAAGGATACGGTATTTCTTATCAAGGGATTGATTATGCAGCCGACAACAATATTTCTTTAATTATTGCATTAGATTGCGGTATCAAATCAATCGATCATATTAATTACGCCAAGGCAAAAGGTGTTGATTTTGTAATTTGTGATCATCACTTACCAGGCGATACATTGCCCGATGCTTATGCTGTTTTGGATCCAAAACGCTCCGATTGTAATTATCCTTATAAGGAACTTTGCGGTTGTGGAGTTGGATTCAAATTAATACAAGCATTAGCTAAAAATAGAGGTATTGATGTTTATCAATTATCTGAATATTTAGATTTGGTAGTTACAGCAATTGGTGCAGATATTGTACCTATTACTGGCGAAAATAGAATATTAGCTTTTGAAGGATTAAAAGTATTGAATGAAACTCCAAGACCAGGAATACAAGCGCTATTAGAAGTTTATAAACAGAACAACTACACCATTAGCGATATCGTTTTTAAGGTAGCGCCAAAGATAAACGCTGCTGGAAGAATAGAGCATGGCAATTATGCAGTTGATCTATTAACGCGCTTTTCTATTGAGGAAGCCAGAAATACGGCAAAAATGATTTTAGCCTTTAATGAAGAACGAAAAGTACTGGACCAAGCTATTACAGAACAAGCAAAAGAACAAATCATAGTAGAAAAAGCCATTAACAGTAAAAGCACAGTTGTGTATAATCCAGAGTGGCACAAAGGCGTTATTGGAATTGTTGCATCTAGATTAATCGAAACCTATTATCGTCCAACAATTGTTTTTACAAAAAGTGGCAACGTTTTGGCAGCTTCTGCCCGTTCGGTAAAAAACTTCGATTTGTATGCTGCATTAGAAGCTTGTTCAGATGAATTAATTCAGTTTGGCGGACATATGTATGCTGCTGGAATGACTTGTAATATAGAAAACTATGAGGCATTTAAAGCAAAATTTGAAGAAGTTGTAGCCAATACAATAGAAGAAAAAGATTTAATTCCTGAAATAGAAATTGATGCAGAGCTAAACTTTAGTGATATCACACCAAAATTTTGTCGGATTTTAAAACAATTCGAACCTTTTGGACCAGGTAATATGAATCCGGTTTTTTTAACGAAAAATGTCTATGATACAGGTTATTCGAAGACTTTAGGAGTAAATAAAGAACATTTAAAGGTTTTTGTCAAACAAAGAGGAAATTTATCTACCTCTTTTAGCGGAATTGGCTTTAACTTTGGCTCTTATAACGATAAAATTACAAATCGTTCCTTTTTTGACTTAGTATATTCTATAGAAGAAAATGAATGGAACGGAAAAATAAATCAACAGTTGCAAATAAAAGATATGCAACTTGTATAACCTATAAATTTTAATTATTTAAAAAATGAAAGTAGCAGTAGTAGGCGCTACCGGTATGGTAGGCGAGATTATGCTAAGTGTATTAGCAGAACGCAATTTCCCAGTAACAGAATTAATTCCAGTTGCCTCTGAGAAGTCAGTAGGGAGCGAAATAGAATTTAAGGGTAAGAAGGTTATTGTAAAATCGTTGGCTGAAGCTGTTAAGATAAAACCTGAAATTGCTTTTTTCTCTGCAGGAGGCTCTATATCATTGGAATGGGCTCCAAAGTTTGCAGAAGTAGGTACAACGGTAATTGACAACTCATCTGCTTGGAGAATGGATCCTGCAATAAAATTAGTTGTTCCAGAAATTAACGCTTCTTCATTAACTAAAGAAGACAAGATAATTGCTAATCCAAATTGTTCTACAATTCAATTGGTAATGGCGTTAGCACCTTTACACAAAAAATACACAATTAAAAGAGTGGTTGTTTCTACTTATCAATCAATTACTGGTACAGGAGTTAAGGCGGTAAAACAATTAGAAAACGAATACGCAGATATCAAAGGAGATATGGCTTACCCTTATCCTATTCACAAAAATGCATTACCTCATTGTGATGTTTTTGAAGACAACGGATATACAAAAGAAGAAATGAAATTGGTAAACGAAACCAAAAAAATATTGAATGACAATACTGTTTTAGTTACTGCAACAGCAGTTCGTATTCCGGTTGTTGGTGGACATAGTGAAACGGTAAACATTGCTTTTGAAAATGACTTTACTGTAGGTGATGTTCGTAAAATTTTACATGAAACTCCAGGAATAACAGTACAAGATAACACAGATACAAACACCTATCCGATGCCAATTTATGCACAAGGAAAAGACGATGTATTTGTTGGAAGAATTAGAAGAGACGAAAGTCAGGAAAATACTTTAAATATGTGGATTGTTGCTGATAACCTAAGAAAAGGAGCCTCAACCAATACAATACAAATAGCTGAATATTTAGTTGCGAATAATTTACTATAATAAA
>CANQRD010000010.1 GCA_947626185.1 uncultured Flavobacterium sp. | reverse complement strand
TGCTCCATTTTTTTATTGACAATCAATACAAATCAATTCCAATTGATCATTTACAGTATACCATTGGTTGGTACTTTGTACTTTGTCCGTATCATTAAGTAATAATTGTTTTATTTTTCCTTCAATATAGATTTTCTTATTAATAGGAATATATATTGAAATTACTTCGTCATTTTGCATTAAATCTTTTGTAATTAATACATTAAATTCTTTGTCTGATTCATTAATCATAATATGATTTTCTGTATCTGCTATTTTTTCATTTGATTTTGCATAGAATTCATCTTGATAAGAAGGAATAAGCTCTATTTTTAGTTTAGCAAGATCAATCTCCTCATCGTTAGTATTGTAAATTAATCTAATATCCTGTTCAGTTTCAAATAAATAGTCATTGCTCTCTATTATAACAGCTTGAGTAGGTAGGTGTACCCCAAAAGACATATTATTGATATCTATTAAATTGCTGTTGTTTTTTATCATTATACTCGAAAAACTAACCAAAGCAATTAACCATATGATAGATAGTGTAATAACAGTTGTCCAAATGTATTTGATATTCGAGTAAATTAGCTTTAAGCCTATTAATAAAGTAACTACAAACGGTGCAAAAGTAATTAAGCTAACAAAAAGCAATAACAACCATTTTGGAAAATCTGGAGTAGCATTTAGAAATGAAATTCCTTCCTGCCCCAAGTGGTCAATAATTGTAGAAGAACTTATAATTAACGCTAAATTTACTATAAAAGAAATAATCATTCCAAAAACAGAGAATAAAATAAACCCTATTCCTAAAATATATCGTAAAATTTTTGTGCCTTGTGTAGCAACATTTTGAGATTGGTTTTTTAGATTTTGATAATCAATATTATTTATTTTTTCTGTGGTGTATTCTACCCCTTCTTTAATCTTTCTTTCAATAGTTTCAATGGTTACAGGTTCTCCCATCATATCTAGCTTATCGCTCGCAGTTTTTGCACTGGGAATAATGATCCAAAGAATAAAGTATAGCAATATTCCAGTTCCGTAAAAGAAAACTAAAAATAAGAAGATTAAGCGCATCCAAACAGTATCAATTTTAAAATAATGTGCCAATCCTGCCAAAACACCTCCTAAAATACCTTTCTCTTTATCTCTAAAAAGCTTTCTTTCTCTATAATAGGTTTTTTCTGTATAAGTTGAATCTATTTCTTCTTCAATGTAGTAATCTTCTGGTTTTCCCATTATACTTATTACTTCATCAATATCTGCTAATATAATTACCTGATTAGTTGTTGTAATTTTAGCGGTGAATATTTCAGCAATTCGCAGTTCAATATCTTGTATAACTTCTTGACGATCTTCTATAGCAATAGACTTTTTGATTGCCTCTAAGTATTGATATAACTTGTGATATGCTTGTTCTTCAATATGGAAAACCAAGCCTCCTATGTTGATTGTTAATGTTTTATTCATTGTGTGCAATTTTTGTGGTTATTTCTGTAACTGCAAAGGATAATTCTTCCCATGTATCATTTAACTCTTTTAAGAACTCTTCTCCCTTTGGAGTTAATTTGTAATATTTTCTCGGAGGTCCAGAATTTGATTCTTCCCATTTGTAAGTTAACAAGTCTCCGTTTTTTAGTCTTGTTAATAAAGGATATACGGTTCCTTCTACCACTAAAAGCTTAGCCTTTTTTAATTCTTCTAATATTTCAGAAGTATAATAATCTCTGTCTTTTAAAATGGATAGAATGCAGAACTCTAAAATACCTTTTCGCATTTGTGCTTTTGTGTTATCGATATTCATATGTTCTATTATTTTCTTAAACAAAGATATATATAATGGATTGTACTATGCAATGCAAGGTACTGTATTTTATGTTTTATTTAACATTTATGAAATAAAGTTTATTTTTGATAAATGATTGATTTTGTTTTATGTCTTAGTTTTAAGTGGGATAAGAATAAATTGAATGAAATATTTCTATATTCGGCTAACAATAAAAATATTCATTATGAGAGTATCAATATTTAAATTTGTTACAATTAGGCTGTTTTCTATCAGAATAGTAAAGTATTGTATTTATAAGTATAAAATAATGAAATTGAAATCATGTTTTTTTATATTATAATTGATTGAAAAACGGAGATATTAGTTCTGTTTTTTATAAATAGTTAGTATAAATGATGTTTTTGGTTAAATTGTGTAAAAATGTTCTTTTCGATGGAGTATGTGTTTTTAGAGTTGTTAATATTGTAAATTTGGTAGCTAATAATTTGTGTTATAAAAATAATTTGTCTAAATTATCTAATAATAAAATAGTTTTTTATCATGAAGTTTACCATTTCATCTGTAAATAGATTTTTATTTTTTAAGCTTCCCTCTGCTTATTGGAGTGGAGTGCGATTGCAAAAATTAAATGATTTTGAAGCAGAAACTTTCGTTCGTTATAAATGGTTCAATCAAAACCCTTTCCGCTCAATGTATTTTGCTGTTCAGGCAATGGCAGCTGAATTATCTACGGGGGCTCTGGTTATGAAAAAAATTAGTGAAAGTAAGGAGCAAATATCAATGCTTGTAGCCCAAAATAATGCAGTATTTCACAAAAAAGCGGTAGGAAAGATAGTATTTAAATGTACAGATGGGAGTGTGGTTGATGAGGCAATTGATTTAGTTCTAAATCCCAACGAAGGAACAACTTTTTGGATGAAGACAATAGGAACAGACGAAAAGGGTGATATAGTGTCTGTTTTTAATTTTGAATGGACTATTAAAAAGAAAAAAAATAAATAGCTTTTATATAAGTGGTTGATGAGAGTATTGATAACAGGTGCTACTGGTTTAATAGGAAGTAATTTGATTGTAAAACTACAATCAATGGGATATGAGGTAGCATTTTTAACTACTTCTAAAAATAAATTAGATAGCCTAGATGGTTGTAAAGGATATTATTGGAATCCTTCAACTGGCGAAGTTGATGTAAATTGTCTAGATGGAGTAGCGATAATTTATAATCTTGCGGGTAGCTCTATTAATGACTCTTGGTCTAAAGAAGGTAAAGAATTAATTATTCAAAGTAGAATTAATTCAAGTACCACTCTTTATGAACTTTTAAAAAACAATAAACATGAAGTATATCAAGTAATTAGTGCTTCAGCTATTGGTATTTATGAAACAGTAAATCGTATTCAAGATGAAGAAAATTATAAAGTTGCCAATAATTTTTTAGGTAAAGTAGTCGATGAGTGGGAAAAGTTTAATTCTCGCTTTGAAGAGTTGCAAATTAAAACAACTATTGTAAGAGTTGGATTAGTATTAGATAGAAAAGGAGGAGCATTGGCTGAGATGGAAAAGATTGCTAAAAAAGGAGTGTTATCTATTCTTGGATCAGGCAAGCAATATTACTCATGGATTCATATAACTGATCTAATTCATGTTTTTACTTTTGTTTTAGAGCGAAAATTAAACGGAATTTTTAATGCAGTTGCACCAACTCCAGAAACGAACAGAGATTTTACAAAAGTTTTAGCTGTTGTTATGGATACTAAAGTTTACTTGCCCGCAGTGCCATCATGGCTTTTGCGCCTAGTTTTAGGAGAAAAAGCAATGTTAGTTACAAAAGGACAATTAGTAAGTTGCTCTAAACTACTAAAGCATGATTTTCACTTTCAGTATCCTACGTTAGATTTAGCACTTAGAGAACTGTTCTCAAATTAAAATAAAATATTTTTTTTATAAACTAAGCTTTATTCTTGTACTTTATAAGAATAAAGCTTTTTTATGACATTATGTCATAAAGAATATATTGGCAAAGGATTTGATCAATATGGAATCAATAATAAAATCAATGATGAGTATGGAAAATAAAGATATCAGTAAGGAGGAATTAGATAAAACTATCGAAACAAATGAGACAAACGAAACTTTGAATGAGTCAGTTGAAGAAATTTTGAACGCAAAATTGTCAGAGGAAAAAGAAAAATTTTTACGCTTATTTGCCGAGTTTGAAAACTATAAGCGCAGAACTGCAAAAGAGCGTATAGAGTTATTTAAAACAGCAAGTGAAGATGTTTTATCTGCTATGTTACCTATTCTAGATGATTTTGGTCGTGCTTTAACCGAATTAGAAAAGCAAGGAGAAAGTGATTTACTTACTGGGGTGAAACTTATATCTATGAAACTTACCGATACCTTAGCTTCAAAAGGATTAGAAGAGGTGGTGATAGAAAATGGAGATAGTTTTAATGCAGATATTTCTGAAGCAATTACTCAAATTCCAGCAGGTGATGATATGAAAGGAAAAGTAGTAGATGTTGTAGAGAAAGGATATAAATTAGGAGGAAAAATTATTCGTTTCCCTAAAGTTGTAATAGGTCAGTAAGACTTAATTAATAAGTAAAAATGAAAAAAGATTACTACGAAATATTAGGAATTGATAAAAGTGCTGATGCAGCTGCTATAAAAAAAGCCTATAGAAAAAAAGCAATTGAATATCACCCTGATAAAAATCCAGGAGATAGTATTGCTGAAGAAAAATTTAAAGAAGCGGCAGAAGCATATGAAGTGCTTAGTGATCCGGATAAAAAAGCACGCTATGACCAGTACGGACATGCAGCGTTTGATGGAGCTGGAGGTTTTGGAGGTTCAGGGCATATGAATATGGATGATATCTTTAGTCAATTTGGAGATATTTTCGGTAGTGCTTTTGGCGGTGGTAGCTTTGGCGGCTTCGGTGGTTTTGGTGGTGGTGGTCAACGACAAGCTAAAGGCACAAGTTTGCGAATAAAAGTAAAATTAACTTTAGAAGAAGTAGCTAACGGTGTTGAAAAGAAAGTAAAAGTAAAACGAAAAGTAAAAGCAGAAGGAGTTACTTATAAAACATGTACTACTTGTAATGGTACAGGTCAGGTAATGAAGGTTGCAAATACGGTTTTTGGTCGTATGCAAACCGCTTCAACTTGTCATACTTGTCAAGGGACTGGACAAATCATTAATCAAAAACCAGCAGGTGCTGATGTAGAAGGAATGATTTTCTCAGAAGAAACAGTTTCAATCAAAATTCCTGCTGGAGTAGCTGAAGGCATGCAACTAAAAGTTTCCGGAAAAGGAAATGATGCGCCTGGTAATAATAGCGTTCCTGGTGATTTATTAGTTGTAATTGAAGAATTAGAACACGAAACATTAAAACGCGAAGGTGATAATATTCATTATGATTTATACATAAGTTTTGCCGAAGCAGCTTTAGGAGGAAGTAAAGAAATTTATACTGTTACAGGAAATGTTCGTATAAAACTAGAAGAAGGAATTCAGTCTGGAAAAATTCTTCGACTAAGAGGAAAAGGGCTTCCACGTATAAATGGATATGGTAGTGGCGATTTATTAGTTCACGTGAATGTATGGACTCCCAAAAAATTAACCAAAGAACAAAAAGCGTTTTTTGAGTCGATGTTAGAGGATGATAATTTTAAACCATCACCTGGAAAAGGTGACAAATCTTTTTTTGAAAAAGTAAAGGAAATGTTTTCATAATTAGAAAATTAGTCATACATTTGGACCACACTTATTAAACAGTGGATTTTCTTTTTCATAGCAATTTTTCCCAACCTTATAGCAATATAAGGTTGGGTTTTTTTATTCCTATTCTAATCGAAAAAATGTTTTTATTTTTAAGTTTGAATAAAAGATTTATTTTTACAATTGAAATATAAAAACACGTACTAATGCAACCTATTTTAGAAGTTAAGAATGTCGAGAAAAGATATTCTGATAAAGTGGCTTTGAACGATGTATCATTAACTGTTCCTAAAGGATCAATTTATGGTTTATTGGGGCCTAATGGAGCAGGAAAGACTTCGCTTATCCGTATTATCAATCAAATTACTTATCCTGATAAAGGACAGGTTATCTTAGACGGGCAACCATTAAGCCCGTACCATATTAAAGATATTGGATATATGCCTGAAGAGAGAGGGTTGTACAAAACAATGAAAGTAGGTGAGCAAGCTTTGTATTTAGCCCAATTAAAAGGATTGAGTAAAGCAGAAGCTAAAGTGCAATTAGATTATTGGTTTGATAAATTAGATATAAAAGGTTGGTGGGATAAGAAAATACAAGAGTTGTCAAAAGGAATGGCTCAAAAAATACAATTTGTTGTTACGGTTCTACATCAACCAAAGTTGTTAATTTTTGATGAGCCTTTTTCTGGATTTGATCCTGTAAATGCCAATATTATAAAAGATGAAATATTAGAGCTAAAAGAAAAAGGAGCTACTATTATCTTCTCTACTCATCGAATGGAAAGTGTTGAAGAAATGTGCGACTATATAGCCCTGATTCATAAATCGAAAAAATTAATTGAAGGAAAATTGGTTGATGTAAAAAGAGATTTTAGAACCAATTTGTATCAAGTAGGTATTTTGTCTAATGATGTTCATCGATTAATGTTTGAGTTATCTCAAAAATTTATAGTTCAACCAACATCATTTAAATCATTGAATGATGAGTTACAATTAGAAATTGATTTAGGCACAGCATTGCCAAACGAATTGTTACACATTTTGTCAAACAACGGACAAGTAACGCATTTTGTAGAAAAGTTACCTACAGCAAATGATATTTTTATTCAAACAGTAAGCAAATAAGTATGGGCGTTTTAAAGTTAATTATTAAAAGAGAATTTATTGCAAAAGCTCGTAACAAGGCTTTTATTGTAATGACGTTTTTGGCACCTTTGTTTTTTGTAGGTATTGCTGTTTTTGTAGGATTTCTTAGTACGTTAAAATCAGACGTAAAAACAATTGCTATTCATGATGAAAGTGATTTGTTTATATCCGATTTTAAAAATAATGAAGAAATTCGATATACTGATTTGTCTAGCGTACCTATCAATATTATTAAAGATAGTGTTTTAGCAGAAAAATATTATGGCGTAATTTATATTCCAAAGCAAGAACAGTTAGCGGATTATCAAAAATCAGTTTATTTTATTTCGAATGATAGCCCAGGAATCGATCTTATCATTAATGTAGAATCTACTATTGCAGATAAAATATCTAGTTTAAATCTAATTGCCAATGGAATTGATCCAAAAATAATTAAAGAAACAGAGGCTGATGTTAGTATAAAATTAGAAAAAGCTTCAGGCGAGCAAACGGTAAAAGGATTAAATGAAATAAAGATTTTTATTGGATCTTTATTTGGTTATTGTATTATGATGTTTATAATTATTTACGGAAACATGGTAATGCGCTCTGTAATTGAAGAAAAAACCAATAGAATTATTGAAGTAATTATTTCGTCAGTAAAGCCTTTCCAATTAATGATGGGGAAAATTATTGGTACATCATTAGCAGGATTATTACAATTCTTAATTTGGGCTATTGTTGGTGGTTTATTGATGGTAGTCGCAACAATGGTTTTTGGTTTAAATACTACATCAACTACACCAGAAATAACAGAAGTAGCAAGTCATTTATCTGCAGATAAAATGAACATGATTCAAAATTATATTTCAGAAATATTGTCATTGCCTTTAATATCGTTATTTGTTTATTTTATAATATTCTTCGTAGGAGGTTACTTTTTATACAGTTCATTGTATGCTGCAATTGGCGCAGCTGTAGATAATGAAACAGATTCTCAGCAATTCTTAATGCCTATTATGATGCCGTTAATGTTGGGAGTTTATATTGGTTTTTTTACTGTTATCAAAGATCCACATGGAACGGTAGCCACTATTTTTTCTATGATACCATTTACATCGCCAATAGTTATGCTTATGCGTATTCCGTTTGGTGTACCTATTTGGCAAGTATTATTATCAATTGTTATTCTATTTGGAACATTTTTTCTTGTAGTTTGGTTTGCAGCAAAAATTTACAAAATTGGAATTCTGATGTACGGAAAAAAGCCAACATGGAAAGAGCTTTTAAAATGGCTTAAATATTAAAAAAAGCTATGAGAAGAGAATCGAGAATATTAATTGTTGAAGACGAGGATGCAATCAGACGAGTGCTGATTCGTGTTTTAGAAGATGAATCTAAAGATTATGTTGTTGAGGGAGCAGAAGACGGAGAAATTGGTTTAAAAAAAATAATTGAAAATGACTATGATTTAGTAATTTCAGACATTAAGATGCCAAGAATGAATGGCGAAGAACTTCTTGTTGAGGCAAAAAAAATAAAACCTAAAACAGTTTTCGTAATGATTTCTGGACATGGAGATATAGAAACAGCAATTAATACTATGCGATTAGGTGCTTTTGATTATATTTCAAAACCACCTGATTTGAATAGACTGCTTACCACCGTAAGAAATGCTTTAGATACGAGCAAATTAGTAGAAGAAAATATAATACTAAAAAAGAAAGTTTCTAAAAAATATGAAATTATAGGTAATAGTGAACCTATTCAGCATATTGAAGAAATGATAAAAAAGGTAGCGTCAACAGATGCAAGGGTTTTAATCACTGGACCAAATGGAACAGGAAAAGAGTTAGTTGCTCATCAAATTCACCAACAAAGCAATCGATCAAATCGACCGTTAATTGAGGTAAATTGCGCGGCTATTCCAGCAGAGTTAATAGAAAGTGAGTTGTTTGGGCATGTAAAAGGTGCTTTCACATCGGCAGTAAAAGACAGACCAGGAAAGTTTGAGTTAGCCAATCAAGGAACGATTTTTTTGGATGAAATTGGAGATATGAGTTTATCTGCTCAAGCAAAGGTACTTCGTGCATTACAAGAAGGAATTATAACAAGAGTGGGTGCAGAAAAAGATCAAAAAATTGATGTTCGTGTTTTAGCAGCTACAAATAAAGATTTGCGCAAAGAAATTGCTGAAGGAAGATTTAGAGAAGATTTATATCACAGATTAGCAGTAATTCTAATTAAAGTACCTAGTTTGAATGATAGAAGAGATGATATACCTTTGCTGATAGAACATTTTGTTAATCAAATTGCAGAAGAGCAAGGTACAACAGCAAAAAAGTTTACTTCAGAAGCAATAGCATTACTCCAACAATATGATTGGAGTGGTAATATTAGAGAGCTGAGAAATGTGATAGAACGATTAATAATTTTAGGAGGAAAAGAGGTAACAATAGATGATGTAAAATCATTTGCCACAAAGTAATATGAAGTTAAAAAAGATAAATTTAGTTTTACAGGAAAACTTAAGCAAAGAAGCTTTAGTAGAACCAACAATACTACAAAAATCAACATTCGGAAAAATTAAAAGCGGACAAGATTTGGTTTTAATTGCACCGAAGGAGGAAGGAAAAACCACTGCACTGATAATTGCAGCTTTACAACGTGTAGAAGCACCAATTGATGATATGATTGCAACACGTGTTTTAATTGTTGTAAAAGATAAATTTGAGGTGGAGCGTTTGGTAGAAGAGTTTAATACACTAGGAGCCAAAATGGGTATTCGAGTGTATGGTGTACATAATCATACCGACTTAGATGAGGATAAAAACTTAATGTCATTAGGTAACGATATTTTAATTGGAACAGCAGAACGTCTGAATGAAATGTTTAGTGGTGCCGGTTTCGACGTAAATCAGTTAAAAATGTATATTATTGATGATTTAGATCAGCAGTTGCGCAATAGATTAGAGCCACGCTTGTACCGTTTATCTGAAAGTATTGGAAAAACGCAACGTTTATACTTAGCAGCAGAGTACATCGAACAAATGGAAATGTTTATAGAAAAAACAATGACAGAAGATGCAGAATGGTTGGACTTTTATGAAGAAGATGACGAAGAGTAAAATAAACCGAAATAGTTCAAAAAAAGATTTGTTGATTAATCAATAAGTCTTTTTTATTGAAAACAAAAAATAGTAATCATTACAGTAATGTATAGTAATATAATAACAATTAAAGATTGCTGACGTTTTTGTACAGCTGTTTTAAAATTTATTTTGTAGTAAAATAAATCTCTGATCAAACGGATTAGTACGATTAAAAAAGCAATTGCAAAAGCAATTTGCAATGAAGTTACTATAGTAGATAACGTAGCTAAATTGTTTTGTACCAAAATCATAATATATTATTACTATTAATGTTGAATAAAAATACAAAAATATTGTATTAGAATAAAAAATACTGTTCAATCAAAGTTTAAGATTGCTTTATTAATAAATGACTGTTATTGTCTTTTATAATTCCTATAAGTTCTTCATATTTGTAACTTGTTATCTACATATGTAGACAAAATAAAAATATGGAATTAATTGATTTTATTTTACACGTTGATCAATATTTATACGACCTTATTGAAACTTATGGTTATTGGATTTATGCTATTTTGTTTTTAATAGTTTTTGTAGAAACAGGACTGGTGGTAATGCCTTTTTTACCCGGTGATTCACTTTTGTTTGCTACCGGAATGTTGATTGCTCAATCTCAAGAGTTAGATATTACAGTGGCAATAATTTTACTGCTCATTGCAGCCATTTCTGGCGATTCTTTAAATTATTATATCGGCAGTAAAGTAGGTCTTAGAATTACTAATTTCAGGCTCTTTGGCAAGCAAATGGTTAAACAAGAGCACCTAGATAAAACACATTCTTTTTATGAAAAGTATGGAGAACGTACAATTGTTGTTGCTCGTTTTATTCCTATAGTAAGAACATTAGCTCCTTTTGTAGCAGGAGTTGGTAGTATGAATTACAGAGTTTTCATGATGTATAACATAATAGGAGGAGTGTTTTGGGTGTTAAGTTTAACATTGGCTGGTTATTTTCTAGGTAATTTCTCTTTTGTACAAGAAAACTTTTCAAAAATAGTATTGTTGATCATTATAGTATCAATATTGCCAATTGTGATAGAAATGATTAAAGCAAAGTTTAAAAAAGCGTAAACGTATTAGTTTAGTGATTTGATTAAGAGTTGTTTATCTCTAAAATAATCAGATAAAAATTGTTATTAGATTTCAGATGTATTTAGAAGTAGTAATTAATAAATTACTACTTTTACGGACCAAAAAAAACAGAAACTATCAATCAATGAATTTACGTCTTTTTATCAAAGCTTTATCATATTTTCTGAAAAGCGCTTTGTTTTTCTTTTTCGTGTTTTTTATTAGCCGATTAGTCTTTCTTATTAGTTATGGAAATGACGCAATTTTTGCAGAAAAAAAAGGATTATTCAAAGCCTTTTTAATTGGAGCTAGATTTGATGTTTCGGCAATTTGCTATGGTTTTTTGCCATTAATCGTAGGGCTACTTGTTTCGTTATTTATTCCTCAGCGAAAAGATAATAGTTTTGTAAAAATATATTCAACTATTGCCAAGTACTATTTGCTAGTTGTTTTAGTTTTTTATCTTACATTAATTATTATTGATTACTTTTTTTATCAGTTTTTTCAGTCACATATTAACTTATTGTTTTTTGGAATATTCAATGATGATACATCTGCTGTTTTAACTTCAGTTTGGACAGATTATCCACTTTTTACTATTTTACTTATTTATCTGTTTTCAATACTTAGTTGGTTTTTGTGGAATAGTAAAACAACTAATAAGTTTAGAAATTCGAGAAAAACGTATAGTAAAGTTTTAGGTTTAATTACGCTTTTTATATTTCCTTTATTTTTTGTTGGTATGCGAGGTAGTGTTGGTACATTTACCCTGAGAAGAGAACATACCAATGTATCTAAAAATGAGTTTGTTAATTCACTTTGCTATAACGCTTTGTATTCTTTAAAATTTGCCAATTCAGAGAGAAAAGACAATCAAATTATTCCAGATATAGAAAAAGAACTCGAAGCTGGCGGATATAACTCTATTTCTGATGTTCAAGAAAAGTATAAGTCATATACAGGTGCTACATTTACTGATAATTTATTGGTTAAAACGCCGTATAATGAGTTTCTAGAAAAGAATCCACCTAACATAATATTCTTGCAAATGGAGAGTATGAGTAATCATTACTTTGAGTTAAATTCACCCGAATTTAATTTGTTAGGAGAGCTTACGGAACAATTACCAGAACTATATTATTTTAAAAATGCATTATCTTCTTATAATGGTACAATACAATCATTGGAAGATTTCTTAATAGGAACACCAAAAACAATTATTTCCCAATCTGTGTATTTTGACACCTCCTTTAGTAGTTCCATTGCATTACCTTTTAAAAATAAAGGATATGCTACTTATTTTCTTACGGGAGCTAGTATTTCTTGGCGAAATATTGATAATATGATTAAACAACAAGGTTTTGAATACATAGAAGGTAAAAATTTTATTCAGGAAAAATACCCAAATGCAGAAGAGTTTGCTTGGGGTATACACGATGGTTACTTGTTTGATTATATAAACGAGACGTTGAAAAAAGATAATAAACCAAAATTTATTTTCGGACTAACAATAAGTAATCATACACCATTTGAAGTACCGACTTACTTTAAAAAGAAACCTATAAAAATGCCAAAATCATTAGAAAAGGAAATTCGAGTGAGTGAAGAAATTGCCTATGAAAACTTTTACTCACATCAATATGCGGCTTCAGAGTTGGGTAGATTAATCAAGGAAATTAAGAATTCTCCTTTTGGTGAAAACACAATAATTGTGGCTTCTGGAGATCATAATATTCGACAAGTTTTTGAATACCCTGCAACAGATGGTTTTTTAAAGAGAAGTGTTCCAATTTTAATGTACATACCAGAAAAGTATAAACCTATGTTTTTTGATGATCAGATAATTGCAGGGCACAAAGATATTTTTCCTACTATTTTTAATTTAGCTTTATCTGACGCTACTTATACTTATACTGGCGATAATTTATTTGCCGATATAAAATATAGATTTGCTATTAATGAATATAATTTTATTGCAGATAATAAGGGAGTGGTAACAATAGAAAATAATCAACCTTATTATTATACTTGGAAATCAAAAGAAAAACGAACTTTAGAAGTAAATAATGCTACTGCGCCTCATGCAGCCTTTTTGTTGGAGGTAATGAATAGTTATACAACAATGAAAACGATAAATATTTACCAGCAAATACTAAAAGCAGAAAAGCAATAAACGAAAGTTTATTGCTTTTTTAGTTTTCGTTCAACCAAATAAAAAATAGCTATAATTGTACTTCCAATTAAAACAAAAGAAGTTATTGTAGCGGTTGTTTTGTTCCAATAAAATAAGTCTAATAAAAGGCTCAAAATAGTCAATAAACCACCAAGAGACATCATTATCTTAGAAGAATATTTTTGCGCTAAATCCCAATTTTGTTGAGATTGCATTGCTCTTTCAGTTTTATAACCATAAATTAGGTTTATTTTTTTTGGTGGAAAAAAGTACATAATTATTCCAACAGCAAGAAAGACAAGACCAAATAAGAATGCTGCTTCTAGATTATTCATTGTATAATTTTTATCGTTAGATAGAAAACGTAAAATCAGTTTTATCTTTTTAAAATAAAAAAGGCTTCGTAAAAACGAAACCTTTTATGTATTTAGTTTTATTTAGCCGTTTATTGATTGTGTAAAAAAGCTTGTCTTTGTAATAAGACTTCTTCACTTTCTACATGATTATCGTCGGGAACACAACAGTCAACTGGACAAACAGCCGCACATTGTGGTTCTTCGTGAAAACCTTTACATTCTGTACATTTTGAAGGAACAATATAGTAAAACTCATCAGAAATTGGTTCTTGTGCCATCTCTGCATCTACTTCTGTTCCGTCAGGTAATACAATAGTTCCTTTCAACGCCGTTCCGTCTTTATATCTCCAGTCATCAGCTCCTTCATAAATAGCATTATTTGGGCACTCAGGCTCACATGCTCCACAATTAATGCACTCGTCAGTTATAATGATTGCCATAGCTTATATTTTTGTAATTAATTATGTATTAACTTTGTTACAAATTTACACCCAAAACATTTTACAAACAAATCAATATGAATTTAGAAGATAAAAAAAAAGCATTTATAGCGTTAGGCGATTTTTTAAGACAGTTTACTACTGAAAAAGTAGTGAAAAACGAAAATGTTCAACAGAATGATACTTTTTTTTCGTCATTTGAGCTACTGATAGAAAGTTCGGTACATTACAATGGGTGGTTTACAAAAGAACAAGTTGTAAAAGCTATTGATTCTTGGGCAAATGCATTAACGGAAGAAAATATTTCAACTTGGTGCAGAAAATATACTTTTGGTCAAGAACCAATGAGAAAAATAGGATTAATTCTAGCAGGAAATATTCCATTAGTTGGTTTTCACGATTTTTTATCGGTGTTAATTACAGGAAATATAGCAATGGTAAAACTTTCATCAAATGATCAAAATTTACTTCCCTTTCTTGCTGATTATCTGATGGCTGTTGAACCACAATTTAAAGAGAGAATTGTTTTTATAAAAGATAAATTAGATGGTTTTGATGCAGTAATTGCAACAGGAAGCAATAATACTGCGCGCTATTTTGATTATTATTTTAGTAAAGTACCAAACATTATTCGTAAAAATAGAAATTCTGTTGCTGTATTAAATGGTTCAGAATCTACAGAAGATTTAATAGCGCTTGGTAAAGATATTTTTACTTATTACGGATTAGGTTGCCGTAATGTATCTAAACTTTTTGTACCTGAAGGTTATAATTTTGATCCGTTTTTTGAAGCAATGTATGCTTACAAAGATGTAATTGAATATGAGCGATATGCTAATAATTACGATTATAACAAAGCGGTTTTTTTGATGAGTGAATTTAAATTGTTAGACAATGGTTTTCTTACCATTAAAGAAGATAAAACTTATGCTTCTCCAATTTCATCCGTTTTCTATGAATATTATTCAGACATCAACGAAGTAAATAATCGTTTAAAAAATGATGAGGAAAAAATTCAATGTATCGTTTCTAATGAAAAAAGCTTAAATTGTATAGCATTCGGAGAAACACAAAATCCGCAATTATGGGATTATGCCGATAATGTAGATACTATTGAGTTTTTATTAAGTTTATAAGAATGGGAAACGTACATAACTTTTGTGCTGGACCTTGTTTGTTGCCTCAAGAGGTATATGAGCAATCGGCAAAAGCCATTCTAAACTTTGAAAATACAGGTATGTCAATTCTTTCTATTTCTCATAGAAGTAAAGAATTTATTGCTGTTTTGGAAGAAGCGAGGCAGTTAGCTATTGAATTACTTCAGCTAGAAAGTAAAGGTTATGAAGCGTTGTTTTTGCAAGGTGGTGCAAGCATGGAATTTTTGCGTGTGCCTTATAATTTAATGCGAAATAAATCGGCTTATATCGATACGGGAGTTTGGTCAGGCAAAGCAATTGATCAAGCAAAATTGTTTGGAGATGTTGTTTGTGTAGGGAGTTCTGCGCAGGATAATTATTCATCAATTCCAATCCATATCAATCAAGATTTAAATGAATTTAATTATTTGCATTTTACCTCAAATAATACCATTTACGGAACGCAATTTCAAACAATGCCAATTAGCAATAGTAAAATTCCAATTGTGTGCGATATGAGTTCTGATATTTATTCGAGAGTTTTTGATTATGATAAAATTGATTTGATTTATGCTGGCGCACAAAAAAATATTGGACCAGCTGGTGTAAGTTTAATTTTGGTAAAGCCTGAAATTTTAGGGAAAACAGAACGAAAAATTCCGCAAATGCTTAATTATAAAGAGCATTTAGATAAAGATAGTTTATATCATACAGCTAATGTTTTTGCAATTTATACTTGTCTTTTAAATTTTAGATGGTTGAAAAATCAGGGAGGAGTTGCCGTCATTGAAGAAAAGAATAAAGCAAAGGCAAATTTGTTTTACAACACAATAGATAATTTAGATTTTGTAGAAGGAATGGCAAAGCCTGAATTTCGATCTAAAATGAATGCAGTTTTTAAGTTCAAAGAACAGGCTATGAATACTATATTTGATACATTGTGCGAGCAAGCAAATATTAAAAACGTAAAAGGACATAGAGCAATTGGCGGATATCGAGCATCGATGTACAATGCTTTGTCATTAGAAAGTGTACAAAAACTTACTGATGTTTTGAATCACATGAAAACATTAGTCTAAAAACGAAAGAAATGAGAATATTAGCCAACGATGGTATTCCCGAAGATATAAAATTACAATTTGAAACGTTAGGTTTTGAAGTAAAAGAGGTAAGAGTTGCTATAGAGCAATTGGTTGCCTATACGCAAAAAAATGAAATAGATGTTTTGTTAATTCAACAAGGTACCTTATTAGATAAATCTATAATTGAGCAATTACGTCATTTAAAAGCTATAGTTTTTGCAGGTGTTTATACCAATTTAGAAATTATTGACGCTGTAAAAGGCAACGGAATAAAAGCTATTTGGGCAGAAGAAGCTTTGTCTAATGCAACGGCAGAAATGGTTTTAGCTCATCTGTTTAGCGGAGCAAGATTATTGCAAGAAGCAAATAGAAACATGCCTTTGGAAGGGGATAGTTCTTTTAAATTTTTGCAAGAATCTTACAGTACAGGTGTAGAGTTATCGGGTAAAACATTAGGAATAATTGGAATGAATTTGTCTGGACAAAAATTAGCACAAAAAGCGTTAGGGCTTGGGGTAAATGTTGTTTATACAGATAGTTCATTACCAAATTTAGAAGCAGAATTTGAATTGCCAAATGGAATTGTTTTTCCTGTTCATCTTGCGTCAATTTCGATGGATGATTTATTAGAACAATCGCATTTTATATCTATTCATACCAAATATTTTCAGCAATATGTAGTAAATAGTACTTCTTTTGAAAAGGCTCAAAACTTAATTGGAATAGTAAATTGTGCTTACCCAGAAGCAATTAATGAGGTTGATTTAGTTGATGAGGTAAACAAAGAAACAATTCTTTTTGCAGGAATTGATCGTTTTGAAGAAGAACCAAATCCAGTTATTCAGGTGCTTATGCAGCCTGCTTTTTCACTTTCGCCAAATATTGCAACAGCAACACACGAAAGCAAACATCAAATTTGGCAAGAGATTTTAAATAAATCACAGGAAATATTAAAGAGATAAAAATATTATATATTTTTCAAAAGCAATTGTATTGATAAGTACAATTGCTTTTTTTGTTAACTTGCTTTAGTAAAATAAGAAAGATGACGTACAAAGAGCTAATAACAGATTTTAATTCTTTTTTAAAACATCCAGATTTAAAAGGATTTACATACAACAAAACAGAGAAATTAAAAATAACAGTTCAATTATGGTTGAGCTTATTGTTATTTATGATTTTGAGTTTGGGAATTTTAGATACTTTAATAGATATTCCTGAAACGGATGTTTTTACTAAAATGCTAGAGTCTATTGGGTATTTTGGCGCATTTGTATTTGCAGTATTTTTGGGTCCGTTTTTAGAAGAAGTATTTTTTAGATTACCGCTTCGTTTCAAAATTTCTTACGCAATTATCGGAGGTTTAGGGGTTTTGTTTTATTTAGCTTTTTCTGTTACTGCAATTCTGGAGTATTATTATGAAACACTTTCTTGGTTGTATTATGTTTTTTGGTTATTGATATCAGTTGTTTTTGTAGTTAGTTGTGTGGTATTTCAAAATCAAATTGAAGTAAATAGTACAAAATACTTCCCTTATGTTTTTTATGTGTTGAGTATTATTTTTGCTTTTATTCATATTGGAAATTTTGAAGAATTTCCTTTAAGGGTTTTATTATTTACACCACTTATTGTGTTACCTCAATTTGTTTTAGGTTTAGGAATGGGCTATTTGCGTATTCGTATAGGTTTTTGGTACGGTTGTTTATTCCATGTATTAAATAATGCATTTGCTTTTTCATTAATTTATTTTACAATTGAGCAAGTATAAATTAAGTCAAGAATAATGTCTTTTATTTGTTTAATAGTACATTTGTATAAATAAAAATTTCATGAATAGTATTCATTGGCATACAAAATCGTTTGAAGAATTAGATGTAACGGAATTGTACGATATTCTTCAATTGAGAACAGATGTTTTTGTGGTAGAACAAAATTGTGCCTATCCAGAATTAGATGGAAAAGATAAAAAATGTTTACATGTTTTTGCTTCTCATCAAGGTAAAATAGTTGCTTATGCACGTATTGTACCTCCTGGTTTAAGCTATCCACAAATGTCTATAGGTAGAGTAGTGGTTCGTCCAGAATACAGAAAAGAAAAATTAGGAAGAATATTAATGAATTTAGTTTTAGATAAAATTGAAGAAGAATTTGAAGCACAAGAAATTCAAATTGGAGCGCAATGTTATTTGAAAGAATTTTATGGTTCTTTTGGTTTCAAATCAGCTTCTGAAGATTATCTAGAAGATGGAATCCCGCATGTAGATATGATTCGAAAAGAATCAGAATATAATAAAGATTAAAAAATAGATAGAAAAAAGTTGTCGAAATAGGGCAGCTTTTTTTGTTGAACTATATTTGCCACATGTTAGAAATTCTTTATCAAGACGAATATATTGTTGCTATTAACAAACCAAGAGATTTATTGGTACATAAATCATTTATAGCAAGTGATATTCAAGAATATGCCATTCAAATTTTGCGTGATCAAATCGGACAATATGTTTATCCTGTTCATCGATTAGACAGAAAAACATCTGGAGTTTTACTTTTTGCTTTAGATAAAGAAATTTTAAAACAACTTAATGATGATTTTGCAACGAGAAAAGTAGAAAAAAAATATATTGCAATTGTTCGTGGTTTTACACCTGAAGAAGAAACGATAGATTATGCCCTAACGAATGATAGCGGACAAACACAAGAAGCAAAAACATACTATAAAACTTTGCAACAAGTTGAGGTAGACGTTCCGTTTGGTAAGCATCAAACTTCTCGGTATTCTTTAGTGGAAGCTTATCCGGAAACAGGTAGACAGCATCAATTACGGAAACATTTTAAACATATTTTTCATCCAATTTTAGGCAGTCGTCCACACGGATGCAATAAACAAAATAAATTGTGGCTTGATCAATTTGAATTAACCGCAATGTTGTTACATGCGTTAGAACTTCAATTTGAGCATCCCATCACAAAAGAAACTATTCATTTGCGCGCCACCATTGATGATCAATATACAGCTTATAATAAAATATTACAGTTCGATTTATCTGCTTATTATAAAAAATAAGCAGATTTTATTCGTATCTCAATGCTTCTACCGGATCTAATTTTGATGCTTTTAAAGCAGGATATAAACCTGAAATAATAGCAACAGTCAGCGTAGTAATAAACGCTGCTAATATTGCTCCCCAAGGAATAGCAAATGTAAAATGCAATGCCAATGTCATAATATAAGCTGTAGCTATTCCTAATAGTGTTCCAACAACTCCACCAATTTGACCAATAACAATAGTTTCCGTAAAAAATTGTTGTGCTATTGTTCTTCGTTTTGCTCCTAAAGCTTTGCGGATACCAATTTCTTTTGTACGTTCTGTTACCGAAACCAACATAATATTCATTAGAGCAATAGAAGATCCTAAAACTGTAATCATACCAATAATCCAAGCTGCTGCATTTAATGTATCAACTTGTTTTAGCATAGATCGAATCATATCATCGCTGCGTTCAATACCAAAGTTTGATTGATGAGATGGGGTAAGCCCTCTAACATTTCTAAAAGTTACCATTGCCTGATCGATAGATTTTTCTAATAAACCATCTTTTAGCAAAGCAACTTTTATAGTGTAATTTGTTTGATCGGGATTGAATATGTTTCTGGCAATTTGTATTGGAATAAAAACGCGTTGATCTTCATTATTACCAAATGTACTTCCTTGTTCTTTTAATATTCCAATAATTTTAAATTTGTATCCACGTATTGAAATTACCTGATCTATTGGTGATTGATTTTTAAACATTTTTTTTGAAAAATCTGAACCTACCACACATACAAAATGATTATTTGCAATGTCAGTATAAGTAAATTCACGTCCATCGCTTAGTTTTAAGCCACTGTTTGATAAGTAATTTTCGTCGCAACCTACTATGCTAATTTCAGGATCAGATTTTATCAAATCTGTTTTCACCTCCACTTTTGAAGCAGCATTAAATGAAAGCGAAGTTTTGGAAAGCGGATAATTATAAAGCTTTTTAAATTCTACTGCCTGAGCATATGTAATTACAGGATTTTCAACCTGAACAGATTTGTTTTTAGCCATTCTACCAGCTGCATCGTATTGACTTATTGTAAATGTATTTGCTCCCATAGAAGCATAATCGCTTAGCATTGTATTTCTCAACGCATCTACTACTGCCAAAATTCCTACCAAAGCCCATATTCCTATAGCAATGATAAAAACAGTAATAAAAGTTCTAAGCAACTGACTTTTAATACTTCCAATAGCAATCTTGATATTTTCAATAGTAATTTTCCACATATCTAATAGGACGATTATAGAACTAAAATGTTACAATCTTATTCAACAATTAAAATTATAAAAAATCTAGGGAAGTAATATCTATAATCGAGTTGAATTAAAACGAAACAGTTTGCTTGGAATAAAAAGTTATTTTCTACAGAAAATTGGCTAATTTTGTAGTAATAAATAATTTGAAAATTAATTGAAAATGGCAAAGAAACCAGGAATTCCAAAAGGGACAAGAGATTTTTCTTCGATTGAGGTAGCAAGAAGACAATACATAATGCAAACAATCCGTCACAATTTTGAGCATTTTGGTTTCCATCCCATCGAAACTCCTTCGTTTGAAAACTTAGATACTTTATTAGGTAAATATGGAGAAGAAGGTGATAGATTGATTTTCAAGATATTAAATTCTGGCGATTATTTAAATAAAGCTGACGAAACTTTTTTAGCAAATAAAGACAGTGTAAAGTTAACGAATCAGATTTCGGAAAAAGCATTGCGCTATGATTTAACTGTACCTTTTGCACGTTATGTTGTAATGCACCAAAACGAATTAGATTTTCCATTTAAACGTTATCAAATGCAACCAGTTTGGCGTGCAGATCGTCCGCAAAAAGGAAGATATAGAGAATTTTACCAATGTGATGCTGATGTGGTCGGATCTAAATCATTGTGGCAAGAAGTAGAATTAGTAACACTTTATGACAGAGTTTTTACAGCTTTAGGAATAGAAGGTGTTACAATTAAATTAAATAACCGAAAAATATTAGCTGGTATTGCTGAGGTAATTGGAGCAAGCGATAAATTGATTGATTTTACGGTTGCTTTAGATAAGTTGGATAAAATTGGAGAAGACGGAGTAAAGAATGAAATGATTGAAAAAGGAATTGCAGAGAATGCAATTGCTAAGGTTCAGTCGTTATTTAATTTTACAGGAACTTTTAAAGAAAAAATTGAAAAACTAAAAAGCTTACTTGCAGAGTCTGTTGAAGGAACAAAAGGAGTAGAAGAATTAGAATTTGTAGGTAAAGAAGTAGCTGCAATCGGGTTAAAGAGTGCTTTATTAAACCTTGATGTAACTTTAGCAAGAGGATTGAATTATTATACAGGGGCTATTTTTGAAGTAGCAGCTCCGGCAACAGTGCAATTAGGTTCAATTGGTGGTGGTGGTCGTTATGATGATTTAACGGGTATTTTCGGATTAAAAGACATGAGTGGTGTTGGAATCTCGTTCGGATTGGATCGTATTTATTTGGTAATGGAAGAATTAAATTTATTTCCTCAAGCGGTAAATGCATCATCAGAAGTTATTTTCTTAAACATGGGCGAAACTGAAATGAGCTATGCTATAAAAGCAGTTACAAAACTTAGAGATTTAGGAATTAAAACGGAAATATATCCAGATAAGGCAAAGGTTGGAAAACAATTTCAGTTTGCCGATAAAAAATCAATTCCGTTTGCTGTTTTAGTTGGATCAGAAGAAATAGCAGCCGAAAAGTTTACATTAAAAAACTTAGTTTCAGGAGATCAAGCGTTAGTTTCTTTTGAAGAATTAGTAAACTCTATTCAAGAATATATATAAGATAAAAATAAAAAAAGTAGGTTTAAAATTAACCTACTTTTTTGTTTTAAAAGTTTTAGCATAATTATTTCTAAATGTTTAACTAGTTGCATAGTCGTGAAAATAATGTTTACTCGTCTTTTTTATTTCTTCAAAAAAAGAACATCGTGAACTTCTGCTTTTGTAATATCTAAAGAATTAAAAACTCCGCTTATAGACCAAACACTGTGTAATTTATACCTGTAAAAACCAATTGTTTTGAGAAGTACAAAATTTTTTTAAAAGTGTTGTCTCTAACTTCATTTTTAAAAACTTTGATTCTTATATGACGGGCAAATTTGCAAATCTCCAGCAGCATACTATCCACAATAGAATAATCTTCAAATTCTAAAAAAGAAGAGGTTAATCTTGTTTTCATTTCTTCTGAAAACAAAAAACAATTATTGAACTGATTTCGCTTAATTAAATTAGATATTTGTTGCTTTTTAATCAATTCAAATAAACAGTTTTAGCTGTCAATTGACATAACTTCAGTAATTAAGACTCATTTCTTTAAATTTGATAAAAAAATAATAACATAAAAAATGTCACTAAAATTTATATTACTCCAAACTTTGTACGCTTTTTTAGGTGTTTTTATAAAACTAAATCAATAAAATCTGATTCTTTTAATGAAAATAGATATATAAAAGCATTTGGAGTAGTTTGTATAAATGGTAAATAATCTTTTTTATCAACTCCTAATTTTTGCATAGCAAATTCGCATGAAGTAATTTTAACACCAGCTTTGTTTGCATTTGTTAATGCTGTTTTTAAATCTTGATCAGAAACTATTTCTTTTACAACAGGACCGATTAAAATAACTTCGAATTTTGCTTTTGGATTAGCTTTTAGAATTTCATTTCCTGTCATTAAAGCAGCGTGTAAATGCATGCTGTTTTGAACTAAAATTACATACTTGCCTTTCTTTTTTAGTTGTACATTGACTATTTGATCTTTAATCATTGTTTGTGCTTGAGCTTGACTTGATGTTAAAAAAACAAATGCCGACAATGTTAAAAAAACTAACTTTTTCATTTTTATAACTTTTTAAATTTCTGATGCAAGTTACAATTCAAATGGAGAAGGTTTGGTAACAAAGGTTACATAAAAAAAAATCTACTAATTAGAGAAGTACAAAAAAAGATTATTTTTGTTTTATTCTTTAAGTGTTTATCTAAAAAAATATTCTTGTTTCTAGTGTAAATATTAAGCCAAAAGCCAACATTTTAGATCTGTAGGTATGTAAACAAAATTAGACAGTTTTTAGATGAAGTCAAGATGACTTCATCATTAAAAAATCATGAGAACAAACAATAAAATAAATTTTGAAATAGGTAAATATAACAATCAGTGGTGTTAAAAGAAATCTACTGTGTAATTTTAAAATATTAAATAAAAATATCTTCAAAATTTATTTATAGGTGAATTTATTTAAAAACTTAACAGAAGATGTTTTGGTGAAAAGCTATTTGATAGACTAATTGTTGCCAATATTACTACTTATGATAAATAACGGATATGCAATAAAAAAATAATCATGACTTTTTAATAAATATAATTATAAAATACTTTATTTTTATATTATCATATGTTATGTAGTTAATATTTTAATGTATTGATTTGAATTGTTATTTTAGTTTAGTGTTTTTTTAGCATTATAACCGATGATTTAAAACATTTGTTTCTAATAAGATTATTTAGTTATCCTTTACTAAACTCATAATTTTCATGGATAAAAAATTAAAAGATTTTCAAAATTGGATTGATACTTATAGTTCAGCTTTATTGAATAGGGCTTTTTATTTATTGTCAAATCGTGAAGATGCCGAAGACATTGTACAAGATGTATTTGTTGCTGCCTTCGATTCTTACGATTCTTTTAAAGGAGAAAGTAGTCCGAAGACCTGGTTGATGAATATTTTAAAATTTAAAATAGCAGACTTTTATCGAAAAAAATATAAGTATTCAGGAGATATTAAGTTAAATCATTTTTTTAATAATGAAGGCTTTTGGAAAGAAGATAATGTTATTGGTGAATGGCAAAATACAGAAGAAAACTTATTGGATAATACTGTATTTAATGATGTTTTTAGTGATTGCCTAGAGCAGTTGCCATCTAAATGGTTGATTACTTTTAAATTATATTATCTGGAAGAGAAAAAGTCGGATATTATTTGTCAGGATATGGGAATTTCTACGACTAATCTTTGGAAAATGCTTCAACGTAGTCGTTTACATCTTAGAGAATGTTTAGAGTTTAATTGGTTTAAAATGTAGTTTATGGTAAGTAAAATTATTCATTTTATTATAATGTCTTGCAGTCAAGCAACTTTGCTTGTAGAAAAACAATTTTATAACGAATTATCGTGGTTGCAAAAAATAAGATTAAAGGCTCATTTAAAAATGTGTAAATGCTGCAATAGTTATTTCTCAAAAGCAAAAAAAATAGATAATATTTTAAAAAGATCAATTCAAGATACACCTGCTAAATTTTTTCAAAATAATGAAATAGAAGATTTTAAAGATAGATTGAGAAAAAACATAAAATTATAAAATAATTTTTGTCAGGTTTTTAAAATTAATGCGACCAAATAATAAAAGAAGACTATTAATCTAATAAATTGAAAAAAATGAAAAAAGTGTCATCATCAAAAAACAAGTACACATTCGGATATTATATTTCACTTTTTGGTACAGTATTAATTTTATTATGGGTTGGAGCATTTAAATTTACACCTACAGAAGCTAAATCAATAGTTCCATTAATCGAAAACCATCCTTTATCTTTTTGGATGTATAACGTTTTCAGTGTGCAAACAGTTTCGAATATTGTAGGTGTGGTTGAAATTATCATCGCTATCGTACTTTTGTTTACTTTAAGATATAGCTTTTTAAAAAAATATGCTGGTATAGCATTATGTATTGTATTTTTAATAACTATTAGCTATTTATTTACTACACCTGGTATATGGAGATTCGTAAACGGATTTCCTATCACAGATTTTTTTATTCTTAAAGATATTATGTATTTGGGGTTTGGAGTGTTTTTATTAGAATCAATAAAAAAATAATGATATGAAAAAATTAATGATAATAGCAGTAATTGTTTGCACTGGACTCTTATTGGCAAACAAAAGTATTTCAAATAAAGAAATTAATCTTTTAAGTAACAATACTAACCAATTAGTAAAAAATAAAAACATGAAAGAAATATATTTTGCAGGTGGATGTTTTTGGGGAACAGAACATTTTTTTAAACAAGTAAGAGGTGTTGTTGAAACAGAAGTGGGGTATGCAAATGGAGATAATAATACCTTAAAACCGACGTATAAACAGGTTTCTACTGGTAATACTGGATTTACTGAAGCAGTAAAAGTAACATATGATCCCTCTATTGTAGATTTTGATTTGTTGATTGATTTGTTCGTTCAAACAATTGATCCAACAAGTTTAAACCGACAAGGAAATGATGTTGGTAGTCAATACCGAACAGGTATATATTTTACTGATCCAAAGGACAAAGCGATTATAGACAGTAAACTAAATGAATTAGCGCAAAAGTATACGGAAAAAATAGTTGTTGAATCTGAACCTTTGCATAATTTTTACGATGCAGAAAATTACCATCAAGATTACTTAGAAAAAAATCCTAATGGTTACTGTCATATCGGTCCAAATTTATTCGAATTGGCCCGAAATGCAAATAAAATGCCAGAGCCAGAGTTCAAACGTCAAGATAAGAAAATACTTAAAGAAAAGCTAACTCCTATACAATACGATGTAACACAAAATAATGCAACCGAAAGAGCTTATAGTAATGAGTTGTGGAAAGAGTTTCGTGAAGGTATTTATGTAGATATTACTACTGGTGAACCTTTATTTATTTCGAATGATAAATATGATGCTGGTTGTGGATGGCCAAGTTTTTCTAAGCCTATTAATGAAAAATTAATTGACAAAAAAGTCGATCGTAGTTTAGGAATGACTCGTGTAGAGGTGAGAAGTAATACAGGTAATTCTCATTTGGGACATGTTTTCAATGATGGACCAAAAGAAAAAGGAGGATTGCGTTATTGTATAAATGGAGCTTCTCTTGAGTTTATTCCAAAGGATGAAATGAAAGTAAAAGGATATGAAAAATATCTACAATTATTTAAACAATAATAATTAAGTCGTCTTGATTTTTTGTAAAATAAGGAAGAGCTATAGAAGTTTGTATCTCGCTCAACAGCTAAAACCTAAAACGCTATGTGTAAGCTCCAAAAAGATAGTATAGAATTAGATATAAGTACTCCATTTACCACTTCCAAAAATAGATTTTAAGTAAAAAGCTCCTCTTTAGGAGATAGTTAACAACTGTGTTATATAAATTGAACAGATATTCGATAGATTTATTTGTCAGTTTAAGCTTTATTTAGCGCTCACGTATTAAGTAATAAAACCGTATTTTGGTTATTTTCGTAATTGGTGTAAAGCAGAGGTATAGCAATCTTTTTAGGATAGAATTATTAAAAAAGAGTAAGTTACTTATTGCTTTATTAAGCACAGACTTATACGGAAACTATACTACTACACTATCGTTTTAATAGGCGTAGAGCACGTAGCTTATCAAAGAAGAAAAAAGTAAGACAACTATCTCATGATATTTTAAAGATCATGAAGGTTTAGCTTTAATCATGTCCGAATCGATAGCAGAAAATTACAATTATTTGTTTGATATAGAGATATACTTTTGAAGATGTAAGCTAGTCAATATTTTTTAGCTAGATTATGTGAAAACTCATGGTTTATATGTTATGTTATTGGATTGAAAAGTTTTAAAAACCAAATGTTAAGATGACTTCAATATAAAGCAAAAAATCTGTTAGATATCCTAACAGATTTTTTGCTTTATTCATTCTAAAATAAAGTTATTATTTATTTAGCTATATTAATTGATCTTGTTTCTCTAATTACAGTAATTTTTACTTGCCCTGGATAAGTCATTTCTGTTTGAATTTTTTGCGAAATATCGAAAGATAAACTCGCAGCCATTTCGTCAGATACTTTTTCACTTTCAACAATTACGCGTAATTCTCTACCTGCTTGAATAGCATATGAGTTTTTCACTCCTTGGAAGTCATTAGCAATGCCTTCCAAATCTTTTAAACGTTGAATGTAAGAGTCTAATACTTGTCTTCTTGCTCCAGGTCTTGCTCCAGAAATAGCATCACATACTTGTATAATTGGCGCAATAAGAGTAGTCATTTCAATTTCATCGTGGTGAGCTCCAATTGCATTACAAACCTCTTCCTTTTCTCCAAATTTTTCAGCCCACTGCATACCTAAAATAGCGTGTGGTAATTCACTTTCTGTTTCTGGAACTTTTCCAATATCGTGTAATAAACCTGCTCTTTTAGCTAGTTTTACATTTAAACCTAATTCAGCTGCCATTAAACCACATAGTTTAGCCACTTCTCTAGAGTGTTGTAGAAGGTTTTGACCATAAGATGATCTGTACTTCATTCTACCTACTATTTTGATTAATTCAGGATGTAAACCGTGAATACCTAATTCTATAACAGTTCGTTTTCCAATTTCAATAATTTCTTCATCAATTTGTTTGGCTGTTTTAGCAACAACCTCTTCAATTCTAGCAGGGTGAATACGACCATCTGTAACAAGGCGATGAAGTGATAATCTCGCTACCTCACGACGTACTGGATCAAAACATGATAAAATGATAGCTTCTGGTGTATCGTCAACAATTATCTCAACACCTGTTGCCGCCTCAATAGCTCTAATATTACGCCCTTCTCTACCAATAATTCTACCTTTTACATCGTCGGACTCAATATTGAAAACAGATACACAGTTTTCTACTGCTTCTTCTGTTCCTACTCGTTGAATTGTATTGATGATTATTTTTTTAGCTTCTTGTTGTGCAGTAAGTTTAGCCTCTTCAATGGTATCTTGGATATAAGCCATTGCATTTGCTTTTGCTTCTGTTTTTAAGCTTTCGATAATTTGATTTTTAGCTTCTTCTGCAGTTAGTCCAGATATTGTTTCTAATTGTTCAACTTGAGATTGATATAAACGATCTATTTCTTCACGTTTACTTTCTAGTTGTTCTAATTTAGTTTCGTACTCTTTTATTATTTTTTCACCTTCATCAGCCGCTTTTTTAGCTTTTGATAATTCGTTAGAAATCTGAGATTCTTTATCTCTTGTTCTTTTTTCTGCTTCAGCCATTTTTTTGTCTCTAGACAAAATTACCTGCTCATGTTCTGCTTTTAGTTCGATAAATTTTTCTTTCGCCTGAAGTATTTTTTCTTTTTTAATAGATTCTCCTTCAGTTTTTGCATCACGTATTAGTGTTTTGGCTTCATTATTAGCGTTTTGTAAGATAGAAGAAGCGTGGTTTTTTTCCAAGTACTTTGCAATAGCAAAGCCAATGCCTGCTCCTACTAAAACTCCTCCAACAATAAGTAGTATTTCCATAAATGTTTAATAATTATATAAAAAAAGCTCACATTAGTGGAGTTGCATAAACTCTGATTTAAACAAGTTTTGAGTTAGCTTGCTGTTCAAGGATCTGCATAAGCAGCGTGCTTTAGTAGCAATGATTCACTCATTTTAATTTGTTAGTGTTGAGTTTATCAAACGTTTACTAGTGTGAGCAGTATTTTTGTACTAAATTTTCTTTTTTTTAAAGAAGGGTTTATTTTGATAGAATACGATCTAAAGCTTCATCTAATCGAACTAATCGATCAATAGCTTTATTGTAGCCTTCAGATTTGTCAATTGTCTTTTGCTCTGTTTGAGAGGCAAATTGCAATGCACACATTGCTAATACATCTTGCTTATCTCTTACAGCATAGCTTTCCTCAAATTTGTTAATCATAATATCAATTTTTTTTGATGCAGAGCGCAGTGCTTCTTCTTGAGCATAAGTTACCGTTAACGGATAAACTCTATCTGCAATTGATATTTTTATTTTTAACTGATCATTTGGATTCATAGCTACTATTATTTTGTGAGTTGCGCGATACAAGTATCAATCTCACGTATCAATGAATTTATCTTTAGCTTTGTATTTTTTCTTCCTTCTTCACTGCCCAATAGTGAATTGGCTAACTGTAGAGATTCGTATTTTTTGTAAATATCATCTAGTTGATTTTCATTTTGTTGAATCTCTTCCTGTGCTAAGCTTAAATGATGTTTTAATTCTTTATTCTCAGCTTCAAGTTTATTTAATTTTTGTACAAGTTTTGCAAACTTTACTTCCAATGCATTAATAATGTCCGTTAGCTCACTCATTATACAAAATATTCACTATTATACCTACAAAGTTACAATTACTATTTGTAATTTAAAATGTTTTATTTAAAAAAAAACGAAGTTTTTTGATTTTAAAAAAATGATAAAGTTGTTTTTGTGATGTTAAAATTAATAATATAATCTGTTATTTTTTCTTTGGGCTAATAATTTTTACATCTTGAAAGAGGATAGCTCCTCTAATGACTCCTAAAATCGATTCATATAAAGCGTGTATGATATGAATTTTTAATTCATTTTTGGTGTAAATTAAACTAATTTCTCTTGCGGGTTTTGGCGATTCAAATTGAATTAAATTAGTTTTGTCTTCTTCGTTAAGTTGTAAAGAATGTAAGTAAGGTAGTAAAGTATACCCTAAACCTTCTTTTGAAAGTTGTATTAATGTTTCAAAACTACCACTTTCTAATGAAAAGGATTTTTTGGAAATAGAGTTAGCTGTTTTACATATGTTGATTATTCCGTCTCTAAAACAATGACCATCTTGTAATAGCAAAACGTCTTTAATATCTAGGTTTTCAATACTTATTTCCGATCCAAATTTAGCTTTAAAAGGCGGAGGTATGTAACCTACAAAAGGCTCATAATACAACACCTTTTCGGTAATGTCTTCTATTTCGAGTGGGGTTGCTACAATACCACAGTCTAAAGAACCATTTTTAAGTCTTACAATTATTTCTTCAGTAGTGTATTCTTCAATAATAAGATGAATTTTGGGGTATTTGTTAATGAATGATTTAATAAACATTGGAAGTAATGTTGGGGTTACTGTAGGTATAATACCAACTTTAAAGTCGCCTCCAATAAATCCTTTTTCTTGATCAATAATATCCTTAATTCTGTTAGATTCGCCAACAATTTTTTTAGCTTGTTCTACTATAACTTCTCCAATTGAAGTAAGTTGTATTGGCTTTGTTGATCTGTCAAATATTTGTACGCCCAATTCTTCTTCTAGTTTTTGTATTTGCATACTTAAGGTAGGTTGGGTAACAAATGATTTTTCTGCAGCTAAAGTAAAGTTTTTGTATTCAGCAACTGCAATTGTATATAGTAATTGAGTAATTGTCATGATTGAAAAGAGTAAAAGCTAAAATTATTGATCTATTCTTTTAAGCTCATTGTAATTTTTCATTAAGCGTTTAATAAGCAATCCATAAACAAGCTTGTAATATAACCATATTACACCAAAGAATAGACTGCAAATTAATAAAAATAATCCAATAATAATTAGATAGTAGATTAGCGAATGTTCAATCTGACTATTGTCTTCAGTAATAATAATTATGGTTACTGCAATAAAAATGATAGCTATTATTGATAGGTTAATGCCAATGTAGTAGTTAACAGTTTTTTTTGTTGCCAGTATTTGTTGCATTAGTTTTTTAGTATTTGTTGCTATACATATTCTTTTATATTTATAATAAAATATAGCAATAAATACTAGTGAAATAGCACCACTTATATAATCAATGTTGTTAAAAATAAACTCTAAATTAGGGTGTTGACTAATAGGCTCTTTGTCATTGTCATTTAACAGAAAAACACTAACTAAATTTAAAATTAAAAATTCAGCAATGCTAATAATTAATATCCATAAAACGATAGAAGATGATTTTTTATGAATCATTTTCGCTATATCTTCTTTCGAAACTTGCGGGAAGTTCTGTTGCTGATTCCAAGTCTTTTTTAAAAGGTCTAATTCGTTCATATATTTTTAAAAAACCTTACGGATTTAATATTTTTTTTAGTTTTATTTTTATTCTATTCATTTTTACTCTCGCATTTACTTCACTAATTCCAAGAGTTTCCGATATTTCTTCGTAATTTTTATCTTCTAAATACATAAAAACAAGTGCTTTGTCAATGTCGTTTAATTGATATAAAGCTGCATACATCATTTTTAATTGTTCTTCTTCTTCGTTGTTATACGAGCTATATTCAAAGTGATGAATTGAAGTGTTTAAACTTGTGGTATCTATTTGTCTTTTGCTTTTCCGGAATAATGATATGGCAGTATTTAGCCCAATTCTATACGCCCAAGTAGTAAATTTAGAGTCTCCTCTAAATCCTGGGTAAGCTTTCCAAAGTTGAATAGATATTTCTTGAAATAAGTCTTTGTGAGCATCTTCATCATTTGTATAAAGTCTACAAATTTTGTGGACGAGGTTTTGATTCTCTTCTAATAACGATACAAATTCTAATTCCAGATTACTTTGTTGCATAAATGATTAGTAGATTAAATTCTAGGAATGTTACATTAATTAAAAAAATAATTAATATTTAAATAGAATTTGAGTTTGACAATCTGTTTGTAGAGTTTATTTATAATGAATAAGATAAAGATAAAAATAGTTTATTTAAATTATAAAAATGTTATTTTATGTTAAAAATGTTTGTATATTTAACCTTAGTTGTAATTAATACTTAATATGTGATATTTTCTGTATTAGTTTAAGATAATGTTTGTTTTTTGTGAAACATCTAAAGTAGCTATAATTAAATAATTTAAAACTTAGATTAAAATGAATACACTAACACGAAAGATGATAATGGCAGCAACAGGATTATTTCTGTGTTTCTTTTTACTTATTCACTTTTTAGGTAATACTCAGCTTTTTTTAGAGTCTGCTAATGCTCAAAAGAGTTTTAATGCTTATTCCCATTTTTTATCAAGTAATCTATTAATCAAAGCGGTATCTTATATATTGTATTTATCAATTATAGGTCATGCTGTTTATGCTTTAATAATTACTTCCAAAAATAAACAATCAGCAGGATATTATAAAAAAGACCAAAGAGGTAAAGCAAGTAAATGGTATAGCCGAAATATGGGTGTTTTAGGTACAATCGTACTTATTTTTTTAGTACTTCATTTTCAAAATTTTTGGTATGTGTACAAGTTTGGCGCAATTACTTTAGATCCATACGGAAATAAAGATTTGTATACAGTTGTAGTTACGGCTTTTAAAGAATTATGGATCGTAATAATATATGTAATTGCGATGATTGCTTTAGCCTATCACTTAATTCATGGTATTACAAGTGGTGTTCGAACATTAGGATTATTTCATCCAAAATTTGTTCGTTGGATCAATATTTTCGGAATTATCTATTCAATTATTATCTGTGTAGGATTCGCTTTAATGCCTATTTATATTTATCTAACTAATTAAAACTAGTATGAAATTAGATGCAAAAATACCCGTAGGACCATTAGAAGATAAATGGTCTAATTATAAAAAAACTGCTCGGTTAGTAAATCCAGCAAATAGAAAAAAGTTAGATGTAATTGTTGTGGGAACTGGTTTAGCTGGCAGCTCTGTAGCATCATCATTAGGTGAAATGGGATATAATGTAAAATCATTTTGTTTTCAAGATACACCTCGTCGTGCACATTCAGTAGCTGCTCAAGGAGGTGTGAATGCAGCAAAAAATTATAAAAATGATGGAGATAGTATTTATAGAATGTTTGTAGATACTTTAAAAGGAGGCGATTTTAGAGCGCGAGAAGCAAACGTCTATCGATTAGCAGAATGCTCAGTAAATTTAATAGATCAAGCTGTGGCTCAGGGAGTTCCTTTTGGTAGAGAATATGGAGGTTACTTAAATAACAGATCATTTGGCGGAGTTCAAGTAAGTAGAACATTTTATGCTCGTGGGCAAACAGGTCAACAGCTTTTATTAGGTGCTTATCAAGCATTAATGCGCCAGGTGCACAAAAAAACGGTACAACTTTATTCTTCACATGAAATGCTTGATGTTGTTGTAATAGACGGAAAGGCAAGGGGAGTTATTGTACGAAATTTGGAAACAGGAGAAATCGAAAGGCATGCAGCACATGCTGTTGTATTAGCAACTGGTGGATTTGGAAAAATCTATTATTTATCAACATTGGCAATGGGATGTAACGGTTCTGCAATTTGGCGTGCATACAAAAAAGGTGCATTCTTTGCTTCTCCAAGTTGGACGCAGATTCACCCAACATCTTTACCCCAATCTGGAGATTATCAATCGAAACTTACCTTAATGTCAGAATCATTGCGTAATGATGGTCGAATTTGGGTGCCTAAAAATGCAGATGAAAAAAGGGTTGCAAATGATATTCCTGAAGAAGAAAGAGATTATTATTTAGAGCGACGTTATCCTGCTTTTGGAAATTTAGCACCTCGAGATATTTCTTCTCGTGCTGCAAAAGAGCGTATAGATGCTGGTCATGGAGTTGGACCTTTGAAAAATGCAGTGTATTTAGATTTTTCTAAAGCCATTAAAGAACAAGGAAAAGACAAGATAAAAGAAAAATATGGCAATTTGTTTACCATGTATGAAAAAATTACGGGTATCAATGCCTATAAAGAACCGATGATGATTTCTCCAGCAGCTCACTTTTCTATGGGTGGATTATGGGTAGATTATGAATTAATGACCACAATTCCAGGATTGTTTGCATTAGGTGAAGCAAACTTTGCAGATCATGGCGCTAATCGTTTAGGTGCTAATTCTTTACTTCAGGCATCCGTAGATGGTTATTTTATTGCTCCCTATACAATTGCTAATTATTTAGCCGATCAAATTAGAATAGGTAAAATAACAACAGATCATCCAGAGTTTGATAAAGCCGAAAAAGAAGTAACCGATAAAATACAAGAACTTTTAAGTATTAAAGGAGATAAAACGGTAGATTATTATCATAAAAAGTTAGGTAAGTTACTATATGATTATTGCGGTTTAGCCCGAACAAAAGAAGGTTTAGAATATGCCATTGTAGAAATAAAGAAGTTGAGAGAGGAATTTTATAAAAATGTAAATGTTCCTGGACATAATGGTACCATTAATTCCGAATTGGAAAAAGCAGGTCGAGTTGCTGATTATCTTGAAATAGGTGTATTAATGTGTTATGACGCATTAACGAGAGAAGAATCTTGTGGAGCACATTTTAGAGAGGAATACCAAACAGCAGATGGCGAAGCTGCTCGTAATGATGAGAAATTTCAGTTTATCTCAGCCTGGGAATGGCCTGGGTCAATTAATAAAGAACCTATTCTAAACAAAGAAGAATTAACTTTTGAATATCTTAAACCAACTATACGTAGTTATAAATAGTAGTAGCTATGAAATTGAATTTAAAAATTTGGCGACAAAAAGATCGCAAGTCTGAAGGAAAACTTGTTGATTATGTTATAGATAATGTAAATACACATATGTCTTTCTTGGAAATGCTTGATACATTAAATGAGCAACTAATTTTAAGAAAAGAAGAACCGATTGAATTTGATCATGATTGTAGAGAGGGAATTTGTGGGCAATGTGGTGTTGTAATCAACGGTTTAGCTCATGGACCTTTAGTAAATACAACTACTTGTCAATTACATATGAGAGAGTTTAAAGATGGTGAAACTGTGCTAATAGAACCATTTAGAGCTGCTGGTTTTCCAATTAAGAAAGATTTAAAAGTAGATCGTTCGGCATTTGATAGAATCATATCAGCAGGTGGCTATGTATCTATAAACACTGGACAAGCGCCTGAAGCAAATACCATTCCTGTGTCTCATGAAACGGCAGAAGCTGCATTTGATTCTGCTGCTTGTATAGGTTGTGGAGCTTGTGTAGCAACTTGTAAAAATGGTAGTGCAGCGTTGTTTACTTCTGCAAAAATAACCCAATTGGCTATTTTGCCACAATCGAAAGAAGAGCGAAAAGAGCGTGCATTGAATATGATTTTTCAGATGGATCAGGAAGGTTTCGGGCACTGTTCTAATACAGAAGCTTGTGAGGTTGAATGTCCGCAAGGAATTTCGGTATTAAATATTGCTCGTATGAATTATGAATACAATCGTGCTAGTTTTTTTAAATTTAAAAAATAAGTTCATGGACATATCTATTGTTTTTAACAAAACAGCATTGTCACTTGGAGTTATAATGCTGTTTTCATTTATTGGTTTAGCACAAGAGAAGGAAACTATTAAAGAAGAAATTTTGGTGTTTGAAGAAGAAGTAAGCGTAGAAAAACCTGAAGAAACATACCCAAAGTTTAAGGTAGGAGGTGTTTTTCAGGCTAGATATTTAAGTAATTTTAAACACAATGTAGATATCAATGGTTTGCAACATGAAAACGGAGAGGGAGTTGTAAGTAATACATTCGATATTAAGCGAATGAGAGTTTTTATGAATGCTAAAATTACTGAAAACCTTGAAGTGGTAACTTTGGTAAACTTTGCTGATTTTAAATCAGATCCTAAAACGAGAGTATTGGAAAATGCTTATGCAAAATATACTGTAAATAGATATTTGCAAATTACAGTAGGGCAGTTTAGACCTTTGTTTGGTAGAGAAGAAACTTATGCTGTAGATATAGTAAAATCAATAGATTATTCTAATTCTTATTATTTGTTTGGCAGCAATGGTTGGATGAGTTTTCAGATTGGAGCAGCAATTACTGGTAGCGTAGATTTAGGAAATATACCAATGAGTTATGGATTATCTGTAACGAATGGTAATGGAAAAAATACTACAGATAATAATGATGAAAAGAATTATTCAAGTAGATTATTATTTAATATCGATAAAGCACATAAATTCAATGTTGGTGTTAGTGGAGGTTTATCTAAAATTGATGAAAAAACAATATATGCAGCTGGAGCAGAGGCCGCTGCAGAATTTAAGTTGGATGATCGTTGGAGTGTCGATTTTCAATTAGAAGCAAAACAAGGAATTAATCAGACTCTATATAATTCATTACCTATTGATGCAAGAACCGATAATGTTGATGATTATAAAATGAAGAGTTTTTATGTATTGCCAAATATTCGTTATGAACTAGGAAAGAAACATTTTCAGGCTATTGAATTTGCTTGTCGTTATGAGTATTTAGATGATAATGCATCTCTTAATTCAAATCCAAGACAAACTTGGGTACCTATGCTAAGTTTAGAATTCTTAAAAAATTACGCCGCTAGAATTCAAATCGGTATGCAAATAGACAATTATAAGAAGAATATTGAAAACACAAAGATTTACAATTCTAATCTCGCCTTTGTTCAATTTCAATGTAGATTTTAATGAGTATTTAATAGTTTTTTTGTATGAAAGAAGTTAATTTAAAGGGGTTTGGAATAACATTAGCTATAGGTATTTTATTGTGGTTTTGTCCAATTCCAGAAGGTGTTACACCAGATGCTTGGCATTTATTTGCCATATTTGCTAGTACAATTATAGGCATTATTTTAAAAGCAGCTCCAATGGGCACAATGTGCATGCTTGCTGTTGGACTTACTGCGTCTTTCCAATTATTAGCACCAGGTAATCCAGGGAAATCAATAGCATTGAGTTTGTCTGGATTTGGAGATAAAGTTATTTGGTTAATAGGTATCTCTTTTTTTATCGCTAGAGGCTTTATTAAAACAGGATTAGGAAATAGAGTAGCGTATTTATTTATTCGTGCTTTCGGAAAAAGCACTTTGGGTTTGGCTTACGGTCTAGGTTTAGCTGATTTAGTTTTGGCTCCTGCAATTCCAAGTAATACCGCAAGAGGAGGGGGTATTATTTATCCTATCATGAAATCAATGGCGATGAGTTTTGGGTCTGATCCAGCAAAACAAGAAACCCATAGAAAAGTAGGTTCCTTTTTAACTCTAAATAGTTATTATGTAAACTTAATTTCATCTGCTATGTTTTTAACTGGCACGGCAAGTAACCCAATGTGTCAAAAATTTGCTGCAGATGTTGGTGTTGATATTAGCTGGATGTCATGGGCAGTTGGTGGTTTCGTACCTGGATTACTGGCATTCATAGTTACGCCATTTGTATTGTATAAAATTTTTCCGCCTGAATTAAAGCGTACTGAGGATGCGCCTAAAATTGCTTCTCAAAAGTTAAAGGAAATGGGAAAATTATCTGTTCCTGAAATTTTAATGCTAATTACCTTTTTCATTTTACTATTCTTGTGGATTACAGGAGGAATTTTTGAAATGGATGCTACAACAACTGCATTTATTGGTTTATCAATTTTATTACTGACTTCTGTTTTAACTTGGGATGATATTAAGTCTGAAAAAGGTGCTTGGGATACTATCGTATGGTTTGCGGTATTGGTAATGATGGCAAGTTCATTAAATAGTCTTGGATTTATAGGTTGGTTTAGTGACTTAGTAAAAGGAAAAATGGGAACAATGGATTGGCATTATGCTTATCCTATTATTGTAGGGGTTTATTTCTTCAGCCATTATATTTTTGCTAGTGCGACAGCACACGTTGCGGCTATGTATGCTGCATTATTAGGTGTTGGTATATCGCTTGGAGTTCCACCCTTATTACTAGCGTTGACGCTTGGTTATATGGGGTCAATATATGGAACGTTAACGCATTACGGACATGGACCTGCTCCAGTTTTCTTCGGAAGTGGATATGTTGAATTAAAAGCTTGGTGGACCTATGGATTAATTATTGGGGTAATGCTTTTAGCTATTTATTTAGTAATTGGAACTACTTGGTTAAATATGATTGGTTACGTATAAAATAATTAAATGATGTACTGTTGAATTCACTAAAATGTAAGATATTTGAGTTGTTTATCACTAGAATTATTACTTAACTTGATAGGTTAAATTATGAAAAGAGTTAAATTATGGGGGGCTAAATTATTATTAGTCGCAATATTACTTCCTATTTCTTCCGATATTTATGCATGTACAAGAGTTGTATATAAAGGCCCAAATAATACAATAATAACAGCTCGATCGATGGATTGGAAAGATGATATTATGCCAAATCTTTGGGTTTTTCCAAGAGGAATTGAAAGAAATGGAGAAGTGGGGAAGACTTCTGCTAAATGGAAATCAAAATACGGAAGTGTTATAGTTTCTGCTTTTGATGCAGCTACAGCGGATGGAATGAATGAAAAAGGATTGGTTTCTAATATTCTTTGGTTAGAAGAATCTCAATATCCTAATTTTAATCCCAATGGAAAAGAGAAAGCGATGAGTATTGCCCTTTGGGCACAATATATGCTAGATAATTACGCAACGGTAAAGGAAGCTGTAAATGACTTCACAAAAAATCCGATTGTAATGGTTACAGACAAAACACCAGGTAGAACAACATTGGCTACAGTTCATTTATCTATTTCTGATGCAATTGGCGATAATGCTATTTTAGAATATATAGATCGGAAATTAAATGTATATCACGATCCTTCTTATACAGTATTGACCAATTCTCCAACGTATGAAAAGCAGTTGGCTATTAGAGATTATTGGGCGGCACTACCAGGAAATCAAGTTTTGCCAGGTACTGGAAGATCACAAGATAGATTTACGAGAGCTTCTTATTATGCAACAGCAGTAGAACAAACAGATGATATTATGGTAGCTACTGGAGCTGCTTTTAGTATAATTAGAAATTGTTCTGTACCATACGGAGTTCATATTGAAAATCAACCCAACTTGTCTTCAACTAAATGGAGAGCAGTGGCTGATCAAAAGAATCTAATTTATTATTATGAAGATCCTATTACATTAAGTCCGCTTTGGTTGGATTTAAAACAAATTGATTTTAGTGAAAAAACGACTGTAAGAAAATTAGATGTTTCTAAAAGACAACAATATTTTGGTTTAGCTAATACTAAATTAACTAAATCAGAACCGTTTAAATTCTTAGGGCTATAGCTCTGTTTTTGATTATTTTAAAAAAAGGTTTACGTATTAGTAAACCTTTTTCTTATTTTAAAAATATTCGTGTATAGATAAATTGAGTTGATTGCATTATCTTGTAAAAGAAAATTGCGTAAAAAAGTATTGAAATGAAATTAGAACAAAAGCATTTAGCACTTTTAAATGAAATAAAAGAAAACAATAATAAACCTTGGTTTACTGAGCATAAACCTAAAATTGATGAGGTTTTTGGAGAGGTGAAACTATTTTTTAAATTTATTTTTGATAAAATGCACCTCGAAGACGATGTCGATTTATTTCACGTTCACCGATTGTATAGAGATGTTCGATTCTCAAAAGATAAAACACCATATAAAACCTATTTTGGTTTGCATATAGGAAGAAAAAAGCCAATGCTAAGAGGAGGATATTATTTGAGTATCGAACCAGGAAATACTTTTGTTGGTGGAGGATTTTGGGAACCTAGTAAAGATGATTTATTGCGAATTAGAAAAGAGATTTCTTTAGATGATTCAGAATTTAGGAAAATTATTTCTAACAAAAATTTTGTAGAGATTTTTGGAGAATTACGAGGCGAGGAATTAAAAACGGCTCCGAAAGGATTTGATAAAAAACATCCTGCAATAGATTTACTTCGCAAAAAACAATTTTTAGTAATGCGATCATTTACTGATAAAGAAATGCTACAAAAAGATTTTGCCGATAAAGTAATAGAAACTTTTGTAACCATGCGACCGTTTTTTGATTATATGTCAGAAATATTGACAACAGATGTTAACGGGGTTTGTTTGTACGATAAATAAAAAGAGCGATTTTATTTAAAATCGCTCTTTTTTATTTTCTTTTATTCTATAATTTTAATTTCAAACATTTTATCCCAGTTTTTACCTGTTACAAAAAAAGTATCGGTTTTCGGGTTATATGCAATTCCGTTTAAAACATCTAAGTCGGGATGCTTTTCTACCATTTGATATAATTGAGAAAAGTCCATTACACCTTCAATAGCTCCTGTTTTTGGATTAATTTTTGCTACCCCAGGATCACCATAAAAATTAGCGTATATTTTACCATTTACCCATTCTAATTCATTTACATTTGGCAAAATATTTCTGTTTGTTGCAACATTTATTTGGCCAACAACTTCAAAAGTATCAGGTTTTAATTTGTAAATTGTTTCAGAACCATCAGTCATATATAAGAATTCACCATCATTACATAATCCCCAGCCTTCTGCCTTTTTAAAATATGGAATAGTTGCAAGTTTTTTTAACGTCGTAGGATCGTAAACATAAGCTTCGTTGTTTTTGTAAGTTAACTGATACAGTTTACCGTTTAAGATTGTACAACCTTCTCCAAAAATAGATTCAGGCAGTTCTTTAATTTTATTTACAACTCCCGTTTTATAATCTACTTGTCTAACGCTCGATGTCCCTCGTTGCCCAGTTCCAAGACCTTCTCCATTGCCTGTACTTTCAAACAAAATGTCATTATAAAATTCTAAGCCTTGTGTATAAGCTTTTTTATCGTGAGGATAAGTATTCACGATTTTATAATTAATCAGTTGCGGTGTAACTGATGATAATATTTGTATAGAAGTGCTCACTTCTTTCGATTGACCATCCTTATAGGCAGTTCCTTTTAAAGTATAAGTACTGTAAGGAATGTTTTGTAAGGAAGCATTTAGTACTTCATTATTTGTCACAGTTCCCAGTTTTATCTCTCCCAATGTATAAACTACCGAATCTAATATAGTATTTGGTACCAAATTTAAACTCAGTTTTACTTGCTCTTTATCTGTATAAGCCTGTTTTAAGTGGGTAGTATTTAAAGAAATTACATTTTTCTCTAAATTATTTTTGTCTGAACAACTAAATAAAGATAGGCTTAATGCTAACGGTATAAGCATGTTATGTTTTTTCATTTATAGATTTAATTTTAATACAATATACAAAAGTTATTATAATACTTGTAAGTATTTGGAAAAATCTAAAATCGTTGTATATTTGCAGTGGCAAGTCCTACACGACCAGCTCCTGCAGAATCCTCCAGGGTGGGAACGCAGCAAAGGTATGCGGTTGTAGCGGTGCGATGTAGGTAGCTTGCCATTTTTTATCTCCTAAAAAGGAGATTTTTTTGTTTTTAAGGGATCAATGACAAAACTTGTGGACTAGTCGAAAAGTTTAGTTAATCTGAACATAAAAAAGGCTTTGTCTTTTACACC
>CANQRD010000009.1 GCA_947626185.1 uncultured Flavobacterium sp. | reverse complement strand
TTGCTTGTCTGTCCAGCGACGACGTTGTACATGTAGTTTAACTGATTTACCTCGTAATGGAAAGTCTTCAATGATAGCAATAGGATAGAAACCTTTAGATATAAGCTGCCGATCTTCAAGTTATTGTAAAGTATATCATAAAATGAAAAAGCCTTGGCGTTACTTTGCCAAGGCTTTTCATTTATCGTTATTTTTTACTTTAGTAAAAAAGTTTTAAAATCTGCAAAGTTTAATGGGTGTACTCCATGACCAACAGGATATTCTTTGTATTCATGTGTAATACCTAATTGTTTTAGAATAGGAGATGTTTTTCTTGCCCATTCTACTGGAATAACCTGATCTACCGTTCCGTGTGATGCAAAGAATTGTAATCCTTTAAAATTATTATTTTTAAATCCTTCTTTGATAATATTTGGATTGAAATAGCCACTTAATGCAACTATTTTATTTACTTTTTCTGGATAAGATAATCCGATTGCGTAACTAAGAATAGCACCTTGACTAAATCCGACTAAATTTATATTTTCAGGATCAATTGGGTAAGTCGAGATTAATTCGTCAATAAATTTCACAATCAAATCTCTTGATTCTATTGCTTGATTGTCATCAGAAAATTTATTTGCATCAGCATCAAAATGAATTGCATACCAAGCATATCCATAAGGCGGTACTTGATAAGGTGCTTGCGCAGAAACAATATAACAATCGTCTGGTAATTCTTCGGCAAAAGAAAATAAATCTTCTTCGTTACTACCGTACCCGTGCAAAAGTAAAATTAATGGATTTTTCTCCTTTATTACTTTAGGTTCTTTAATTAAATAATTGATTGACAATGAAGTGTTCATAATTTATGCTGATAATTTTTCAAACCATTTTTGGAAATATACACCTACAATAGGAATTGCTCTTACATCGCCTTGTAATGCGCCAATAAAGCTATAAAACCATAATACAATAAAACAAAGATAGAAAGGAACGGTAGCAAATAATGAATCCATATTTGACACAAAGTATCCAAAGATGTAGAACATTAAATGTAATCCAAATGTCTGTCTGATATAAAAACCAGCAAATCTGTTTTTTGGTTCAATATTCATGAAAATAGCAATCATACATCCTAAAATAGTTAGATGTGAAGCAATTGCCATGTTTTTTCCCTTTTCAATTTCTTTTGCAGTAAAATGTAATAACATAGTATAAATTTAATTCTATAAATTAAAAATTAAAGGTGCTGTATTCACCATTAATTGTTCCGTAAACTTTTCCTTTCATTCGTTGATTTAAAAAGGCTGAATTTTTTGATTTAGAAAGAATGTTTTCTTTGCTGAAAATCCAATCTCCTTCTGTTGTAAATAAAGTAATATTAGCTTTATTACCTAAATCAATTATATTTGATGTTTGTGTAAAAATTAGTTTGCCTGCTGTTAGTTTCTCTACAATTACTTCTGTTGGTAAAATAGTGTTTAACGTTCCAAATGCAGATTCTAAACCAATTGTTCCGTTGCTTGCAAGGTCGAATTCTAATTTTTTATGTTCAATATCCAAAGGATTATGATCTGTTGTTATACAGTCAATAGTATTGTCTAATACACCTTCAATTAAAGCGTTTCTTGTAGCTTCGTCTCTCAATGGAGGTAAAACTTTATGTCTTGTGTCAAATTCAAATAAAACATCGTCAGTAAGTGCTAATTGGTGAACTGCTACGCTACAAGTTACATTTAAACCTTTTGCTTTAGCTTCTTTTATTAAAGTTAAAGATTGAGCTGATGAAACGGTTGGAATATGCATTTTTCCGCCTGTGTATTCCAATAAAAATAAGTTTCGTGCAATTTGGAGTTCTTCCGCCAAAGCAGGTATTCCTTTCAAACCAAGTTTTGTGCTGTTTATTCCTTCATTTGCTACACCTTTTCCTTTTATGCTGCTATCTTGTGCAAAGGCAATTACCAAACCATCAAAATCTTGTGTGTATTGCAAAGCAATTTTAAGTACATTGGCATTGTCAATTGCTTTTTTGTAATCTCCAAAAGCAATAGCTCCAGCATTTTTCATGTCAAACAACTCTGCTAAATCAGTCCCTTCGCTATTTTTTGTTAAAGCTCCGATTGGAAAAGCCTCTGTAGCTTGCCCAATACCTTTTTGTTTGATAAAGGAAATTAAACTCTGATTATCTGCAATAGGCATAGCATTTGGCTGAACAGCAATTTGAGTAAAACCACTTTTCGCGGCTACTTTTAAACCGTTTGCAATAGTTTCTCTTTCTTCGTAGCCTGGCTCTCCTAAACTTACTGAAGTATCAAACCAACCTGGAGATATGGTTAAATTATCTAATGCTATATTTTTTGCAGAATTATCGGTAATAGATTGTGCTATTTGTTCGATATTTCCATTGATAATCTGAATATCCATTATTTGATTGTTGAATGGACTTTTTTTGTCTATTATTTTTGCAGATTTTAAAATGACATTCATTTTATTGCTGTAGTTAAAGTTAGATATGTGTTGTTATTAAATACAAAAATACTCTATATTTTTTTGTTTTGCGAAAAAAACTTATTTCGGAAAAATATAAAAAAACACATCTTTATGAAGATGTGTTTTTTAATTTTTTAGCCATTATTTTAGAATTCTCATAGCATTCATTTAACGCTTGATAAATTTGAAAATCAGTTGCTGTATAAATAAAACGATCTGTTTGATTACAGTTTTTAAGTGTTTTTATAATGTCTTCTTGTGTAATATTGAGTAAACCACAAACAATTTCTCTGTCATAACGTGTTTGCATTAAAGCAATCATGTTTTGATCTTCTTTTATCTCTTCAAGTTTTTTTAGTTCCTTAGTTTTGCCTTTGAATAGATTATAAACTGCATCAACTGGACTAAAGTATGATCCAAATGCAATGTTGTAAATTGGAGCTTGTTGTCTGTGCCAATTGATTTCTAGCTGTTCGTTTAAGGCAATTAGTTTTGTATCTACTTCTAAAACTCCAGTTAGTTCATATTTTTTAATAAAAATTTCTGCCAACTGATTAGATTGTTCTGACATATAAATTTTCAACTCATTATTAGATAACCAATCGTTCGTAACCTTAAGTTTAATAGGCATATAACCAGGAGAAGATAGGTGTATAGAATCGTTTAGCTTTGCTTCAATAGAAAATGTGCCATCTTGTTTACTTACTGTTCCTTTTACTGTAGTAACATTAATAATGTTTACATCATCTAATGGTAGAAGCGATAACTCACTTAAAATTTTACCTTTTACTTGAGTTGATTGACTCCAAGCTGAAAAGCTGATAACGAAAGTAAATAAAAAAACTGTAAAATATCTCATCATTTCTAAAATTGCTTAAAAATAGTAGATATTTTACAGTTTATGTTCTTATTTGAAAAAAATTAACAGATTAGCTTCTTCTAGGACGTCTTGCTCCAGTATTACTGTCTCCACTAGTTCTTCTAGATCCTCTTTCGTTACGAGGTGCTCTATCGTTACTTCTGTCATTTCTATCGCTTCTGAAACCTCTATCGTTTGAACGATTGTCATTTCTGTCTCCACGATCTCTTCTTTCACCACCTCTGTCATTTCGGTCGCTTCTTTCTCCTCTGAATCCACCTCGGTCTGAACGACCTCCGCTTTTTCTTCCACCGTGATCTCTTCTTCCTGCATTTCTTCCACCGTCATTGTTAGAAATTTCAACATTTACACGACGACCTTTGTAAGATTCGTTGTTTAAAATGCTAATGATTTTGTCTGCGTGTTCAGCATCTGTATTGAAGAATGAAAATCCTTCTTTTACGTCAACTTTAAAGATATCGTCACGACCTAATTCTAATGTGTCACGTAAGTAATCTTTTAAGTTCATCCAATCTAAGCCATCCTTCGATCCTAAGTTTAAGAAGAAACGAACAGCACCGTCAGTTGGTATTTCTTTAGAAGTTCTATTACCTCCTGAAACAGCTGTTAAGCTATTAGAAGATTTTTGGTAGTATTCTAATAAGTGGTTAAATTCTACAGAAATTACTTTTTTAATTAATTCTTCCGTTGGTAAATCACCTAACAATTCCATGATTGAAGGTAAAAATGTTTCAACTTCACTACTAACTTCAATATTTTTGATTCTGTTAGCTAAGTGATATAGTTGAATTTCGCAAATTTCTATTCCAGAAGGAATTGGTTTTTCTTCAAATTTCGTTTTCATGATACGTTCAATTTGAGAAATTTTGCGCGATTCGCTCTTAGTGATAATTACCATAGAAACTCCTGACTTACCAGCACGACCTGTACGACCGCTACGGTGAGTATAAGTTTCGATTTCGTCTGGTAATTGGTAGTTTACAACGTGGGTAATGTCATCTACGTCAATTCCACGAGCAGCTACATCTGTTGCAACTAACATCTGGATTTGCTTTCCTCTAAAAGCTTTCATTACAGCATCACGTTGTGCTTGTGATAAGTCACCGTGTAATGCTGCTGCGTTATAACCGTCTTCGATTAATTTTTCAGCAATTGCTTGCGTGTCCCTTTTTGTTCTACAGAAAACCACAGAGAAGATGTCCGGATTAGCATCTGCCAAACGTTTTAATGCTAAATAACGATCTCTTGCTGAAACTACGTAGTATTCATGGTTTACATTTGTTGAACCTTGATTTTTGTGTCCTACTGTAATCTCTTCTGGATTAGACATGAATTTTTTAGCAATGCTAGCAACCTCTGCAGGCATTGTTGCTGAAAACAACCAAGTGCTTTTATCTTCAGGTGTATCTGATAAGATAGCAGTAATGTCTTCATAGAAGCCCATATTCAACATTTCATCTGCCTCATCTAACACACAATATTCAATGTGTTTAATGTCAACCATACCACGGTTAATCATATCTTGCATTCTACCTGGAGTAGCTACAATAATATGTGCACCGCGTTTGATTTCTCTTGCTTGATCTGTAATACTCGCCCCACCGTATACAGCCACTGTATGAAGTCCTTTTACGTACTTAGAGTATTGTTTGATTTCATTTGCAATTTGCAAGCAAAGTTCTCTTGTTGGCGATAAGATAAGCGCCTGAGTGTGTTTTTTAGACAGGTCAATTTTCTGAATAAGCGGAAAACCAAATGCTGCGGTTTTCCCAGTCCCTGTTTGGGCTAACGCAACAATATCGGTATTTTTTTCTAATAATAAAGGAATTGCTTTTTCTTGGATCTCTGAAGGATTTTCATATCCCATATCATTAATTGCAGAAATTAGCAATTCGTTTAGACCTAATAGTTCGAAATTGTTCATATAATTTTATAAAATAGGTGCAAATGTAGTGCTTATATTTTACAAAATATTAGTTTGATACATTAAAAAAAATATAAAAGTGAATAATTTTGTTGTATCAGTGCTTTTTTGTAATTAATATTCAATTTGCGAGTACGCTTTATAGATATTTTATAATCTAAAAAGAGTTATTGTTTTTTTAAGTGTTTGTTTAAAAGAAAAATAGAGTGATTATTAATCACTCTATTTTTTATCTTTATAAATTAAAAGCTTGTTTAATATCGTTTACACGATCTAATTTTTCCCAAGTAAACAATTCAACTTCAACTTCTTTTGTTTCGCCACCAGGACGGGTAAAAGTTTTGGTTACTACTTGAGGTTTACGTCCCATGTGACCGTAAGCTGCGGTTTCACTATAAATTGGATTTCTTAATTTTAATGATGTTTCGATGAAGTATGGTCGTAAGTCAAATAATTCACTTACTTTTTGAGCAATTTCTCCATCTGTAAGATTCACTTTTGCTGTACCATAAGTATTTACGTATATTCCAGTTGGTTTTGCAATACCAATTGCATAAGAAACTTGTACTAAAACTTCTTCTGCAACCCCAGCTGCAACTAAGTTTTTAGCAATATGACGTGTAGCATAAGCTGCACTTCTGTCTACTTTACTTGGATCTTTACCTGAGAATGCACCACCACCATGAGCACCTTTTCCACCATATGTATCTACAATAATTTTTCTACCTGTAAGTCCAGTATCTCCATGAGGTCCACCGATGATGAAAACCCCTGTAGGGTTTACCAAAAATTCAATTTCTTTATCTGTGTTAAATAGATATTCGTATTGAGGATATTTTTTTAGAACTCTTGGAATAAGAATACTGATAACGTCTGATTTAATTTGTGCTTGCATTGCTTTTTCTGCAAGTTGTTTTGCCTCAGCTGTATCGTTTTCTGGTTTGATAAAAGGATCGTGCTGAGTAGATAAAACGATTGTTACAATGCGAATAGGTTTATTATTGTTATCATATTCTAATGTTACTTGACTTTTTGCATCTGGACGCAAATAAGTAACTTCATTATTTTCTCTTCTAATTACTGCTAATTCTTGTAATAATTTGTGAGATAAGTCTAATGCAAGTGGCATGTAATCCTCTGTTTCAGTAGAAGCATAACCAAACATCATTCCTTGATCTCCAGCTCCTTGATCTTCTTTGCTTGATCTTTCTACTCCTTGATTAATTTCTGCAGACTGTTCGTGAATAGCTGATAGAATACCACAAGAGTTTCCGTCAAACATATATTCACTTTTTGTATAACCAATTTTATTGATTACGTCACGAGCAATTTGCTGAACGTCTAAATAAGTTTGTGATTTAACTTCGCCTGCTAAAATTACTTGTCCAGTTGTTACTAATGTTTCGCAAGCAACTTTTGAGTCTTTATCAAAAGCTAAAAAATTGTCAATAAGTGCATCTGAAATTTGATCTGCAATTTTGTCAGGATGTCCTTCACTTACAGATTCCGATGTGAAGTAATAAGCCATATATTATATATTTTTATAAGATTAAAATAGAGGAAATGGCTAAAGTGGAGATACAAATTATTCTGCTTTAGCATTTTTTACCGAGGTTGCAATCAGTACAAATTTTTCCTCCCGTTATTTTCATGCAAATGTATTAAGTATTTCTGAAATTAAATAATTTTTAGCGTTTTTTAACCTTATAAGATTGTATTCTAGTAATTAAAAAAATATTGATAAGATAGAAGAGAGGGAGATTGGATTTTAGAGATACCGCAAAATTAGAAACACTTATCTTGAGGCAAGTGTTTCTGATTTTTAGATTATTTACTATTAGTTTTTTGGTGAGTTTTCTAAAAACATAGCTTTTACTTTATCTATATCATAACTTTTTCCTTCTTCTAAATCACTAGAAGTAATTAAGTTAATCATATCTCCATCTTCATTTAATACGAAGAAAAACGGATATCCTAACCCATTTGTACTTTCAATATATTTAGAGAAAACTTCTTTATTTTTATTTTTCTGAGAATAGTTTAAATGATAGTACTCAAAATTTTCATCTACAATAGATTTTAATTCTTCATCGTTTTGTACAAAATCATTAAAACGCAAACACCAAATACACCAGTTTCCTCCAGCTTGAATAAAAACATATTTGTTTTCCTTTTTAGTTTTTTTCACAAGTTCATCAATTTTCGCTTGTGCATCTTCTTCCTCGTTGTAAGGCTTTGTTAGGGCTTCCTTTTCTTTTTCAAGATTCTCTTTAATTGCTACTGTATCTACTTCTTCAGTAACTTGAATTTCGGTTTGAGCTACTGAATTATCCTGAGTTTCAATATTTTTTTTACAGCTTAGTAATAATCCTGATATAATTAAAACTGATAACGCTATTTTTTTCATTTTTTCTTTCTTTAAATATATAACGAATGTAGAAAATTATTTTGTAGTTAGATTATATCACTGAATAAATTATATAATTTTTAAGTGTAAATAAATCATTAAGTAATTTTTTACAAACAGTGCCTCTTGTTAGTTTATTATTATTAATTTATTAAAGATGAAGGTGTTGTTTTTTTGGTTTATTTTGAATTGTACATTAGCACTATTAAAAAGAATTGAGAAATAAAAAAATAGTTGCAATTACTTAATGTTAGGTAAAATTATAAATATTTGAGGATAATGAAGATCATCCTTAATGCGTTTTTTTAGAGTTAGTTTGCTTATAGTATTTTAGAATTAACCTTGAGGATTGCAACTTGCTTTATAATTAAATTATTAAATACAGATAAGATGTTACAGAAAGAAAAACTTCATTTTAATGATTCAGAAAATCAACAAATGAATAAAAACGATAAAAAGCAGTTGTGGTTTAATGCAATATCATTGGCTATTTTTATTCAATCTATGATTTTAGTAGTTATTTTAGTAGTTAATTTTGAGAGCTACGACTGGACTGCTTCTCAAATAAGTACTTTTTTTATACAGCTATTTGTTTTAGGATTAATTATTTCTGTTGTGTACTATAAAGTTGCTTCTTTAATTGAAGAGTCAACAAATATTTATTTATTATTAAAGAGTAGATTTTTTCAGAAGAAAAACTTCAGGTCATTTATAAATGGTCATAAAAAATCTGTCGCAGGAAGATTTTTTAATAATAATGAAAAGCACTACGGGAAAGAAAGTTTCCGTTAAACACTTTCGCAGATTAAAAATATTTTTTGGTCTAAAAGTGTTGTTGTGAAAAATATATATTTTGAACCACCATCACTAATTTTCCATTTTTTTCTTAATTCGTCAACGCTAATAGGAAAGTTTCTAACGGTAACGTTGGCTTTTTGTTGAAGCAAGAGTTGCTTAGCATTTGCTTTATTAAAAGGAAGCGATTGTAAAATCTTAAATTTTCTTCCAGGAAAATCAACTAGTTCATCACTTGTATATAAATGACTGTGTTGGTGAAGTTTTTTAACGTTAAATAAAGAACTAATAGAGTCAAATTTACCTGTTTTCATAAGAGCGCTATTCGGTTCATATAAATATTGTAATGGAACAGAAAGATTGGCTACACCTTGATCATCAAAGGAAAAAATAGTTTTTTGTAGTGCTGTTTTGGTAATATTAACTGCTATTAAATTAGGAGTAGAACAATAATCTTTCTCTAATACCCAAAGCAATTCTTTTACTTCGTTATTTAAGGCAACAATGTGAATTTCTTTTACGTTTTTTAATTCATTTAATCCTGCTTGAATATCTAAAAGAGGCGAGGTTTTGATTAAAATAGAGGATGTGTGATTAAATAATAAGTCAGTATTTTTCACTACATTTGGTGTGCAATCACTTAGAAAAAAAACTTTTTCTTTGGCTTGATTTCTTCTTGCAGGATCTAGATAAATAAAATCAAATTGCTGATTTGACTGTTGCAAATAATCAAGACTATCTCCTGTAATGCAATCAATATTGAATTGCTTTAGTTGTTGGTAATTATGAGCAACAACCTTGCTTAAATCTTCTTGAATTTCGCAGTGAGTTACTTTCTTTAATTTTTGAGCAAAATAATAACAATCTATACCAAACCCTCCTGTTAAATCTATCAAAGAATCTCCTTTAACTAAGGAAGCTTTATAGGAAGCGCATTCTTCTGATGAAGTTTGTTCTATAGAAAGCTTGCTTGGGAAAATAATATTTGAGGTAGAAAACCATTTAGAAAGTTTGTTTTTTGCTTTCTGTTTACTTTCTATTTGTGTAATTAGATCAATCATCTTTACATCTGCAAGAGGACTTTTTTTAAGTGCTAATACAGGAATAGATTGATGAATATTGTCGTCAATAAATTTTTGAACCTCAGGTTGTAATAAAAGATGAATATCCACTTATAAATTTTTTGTCAAAGCTTGTATAAAACGATTATTCGGGCAGAATTCTTTTCCAATTACTTTTAAGCAAGTGTAAATTGGAATTGCTGCAATCATTCCAAAAATACCGCTAAACATACCAGTTGCCAGTGTAACAATAAAAATTTCTAATGGATGAGATTTTACACTACTAGAGAATATAAGCGGTTGATTAACAACATTGTCTATTAATTGAATTAATAGAAATCCAATCATTACATATATTGCTTTAGGTAGCGTTACACCAATAAAATCTTCTCCAATATAAGTTAACATAGTAAAGATGATTGCTAAAACATTTCCGATAAGCGGACCTATGTATGGAATAATGTTTAAAACAGCGCAAATAAAAGCAATCATTACAGCGCCTTTTACTCCAAATAACAATAAAACGACTAAGCTAAGTACGTAAATAATTGAAATTTGTATACAAAGGCCTAGAAAGTAGCGAGAAAGTAAATTGTTAATTTTAGTAATTGAACTAAAAGCTTGGTTTTCATGATTAGTAGGTAGTGCTTTTCTAAATATATCTTCTAGTAAAGATCTGTCTTTTAAAAAGAAAAATACAAGAAAAAGAACCGCAAATAAGCCCATTCCAAGTTCGGTAAGCATTCCAATGAATGAATTGACTAAATTAGGAACAAAATCAAAGTTTAATTGCGATTTTAAATGAGATTCTTCTATAATTTTATCTAAAGAAAAGCCTTTGTCATCTAAATAATTATCTAGTTTTGTTATCAATCCATTGAAATCTTGTTGAAGATGTCCGGTGTTTGAAACTGATAAATTTTCTGCTTGTGTGGTGAAAAGCGGTACAAACATAAATGAAAAACCAATGAAGAAAGATAAAAACAGCAACATGACAATGGTGATGGAAAATATTTTTTTAATCTTACATTTATTGGTTAAAAAGTCAATTACTGGCGTAGCAATTAAGGTAAATACAAACGCAAGAGCAATGTAGATAAATAAAGTACTTATTTTGTACAGTAAAAACAAACCGATAGTAATTCCTGCTAGAATTAAAACTGCTCTAATAATACCGTTTGAAATTTCTTTAGCGTTTAGCATAATATATTATTCGTTAGTAAAGACAAAGCTATGGCAAGCTACAAGAGCGGCTGTTTCTGTTCTAAGTCTAGTATGACCTAAAGATACAGGTTTATATCCTTTCTCTAAAGCTAAATTTATTTCGTTTGTTGAAAAATCTCCTTCGGGACCTACTAAAAGTACATATTTTTCATTAATAGGAATACTGTTTTTAAGTAAAACTTTTTCTTTATCCTCTTCGCAATGAGCAATATATAAATTTCCAGTATGATTTTTTTGTAAGAAATCTTTCAATGATATTGGCTCATTAAAAATAGGTAAATAGGTTTGTAAAGATTGTTTCATTGCCGATTGAATAATCTTCTCAAAACGCTCAGGTTTAATTACCTTTCTTTCAGAATGTTCACAAATAATTGGGGTTATTTCATGTATACCAATTTCGGTTGCTTTCTCTAAAAACCACTCATAGCGTTCATTCATTTTTGTTGGCGCTACAGCTAAATGAATACGAAAAGGCGTTTGTGCTTGGTCTTTAAATGCTACAATTTCTGTAATACAGTTTTTTTCAGAAGCAAGGGTTATACGTGTTTCAAACAATGTGCCATTTCCATTTGTTACCCAAAGCGTATCTCCATCTTTTTTTCGCAGTACACGAATAATGTGTTTGCTTTCTTCTTTATCAAATGTAAAGTTACTTTGATCTTTATTAATATCGGGAGAATAGAAAAGTTGCATAAATAAGGATTTTAAAATTCAATTCTTGCTTTTGATACTATGGTTGAATCTTCAAACATCGAATTCAAAAAACGGTAATAACCAACAATTCCTATCATTGCTGCATTATCAGTAGTGTATTCGAATTTTGGAACGAATGGTTTCCAATGATATTTTTTTTCGGCATCAATTAGTGCTTTGCGTATACCTGAATTTGCAGAAACCCCCCCGCCAATTACAATTTGATTAATCCCCGTTGTTTTTATTGCTAATTTTAGCTTGTCTAATAAAATTTCAATAATGGTATGTTGTATAGAAGCGCAGATATCATTTCTGTTTTCTTCAATAAAATTCGGATTTTCCTTTACTTGCTTTTGAATGAAATAGAGGATTTGTGTTTTTAAACCACTAAAGCTAAAGTTTAAACCATCTACTTTTGGTTTAGTAAATTTAAATCTTTTTGGATCACCTAGTTGTGCATATTTATCAATTAAAGGACCACCAGGATAAGGAAAACCAAGAATTTTAGCTGTTTTGTCAAAAGCTTCACCAACGGCATCATCAGTTGTTTCTCCCAATATTTTTAAATCAAAAAAACTATTTACTTGTACAATTTGTGTATGGCCACCAGAAATAGTCATGGCTAAAAAAGGAAAAGTTGGTTGTTCATATCCTTCTTCTTCAATGAAATGACAAAGAATATGAGCATGCATGTGGTTTACAGCAATTAATGGAATAGCTAACGATAATGCTAACGATTTTGCAAAAGAACCACCAACGAGTAACGACCCCATTAATCCTGGACCTTGCGTAAAAGCAATAGCGCTTAAATCATTTTTGGTAATACCTGCTTTTTTTAATGCAATATCTACAACAGGTACAATGTTTTGTTGGTGCGCTCTTGATGCAAGTTCTGGAACCACACCACCGTATTCTTCATGAATTTCCTGTCGAGCCACAATGTTCGATAAAACTTTATTGTTTTTTAGAACAGCTGCAGAAGTATCATCACATGAACTTTCAATAGCTAGAATATAAGTTTGCTTTGTAGACATTTGATTAAAATATTTGTAACTAATTATATCTTTTTTTCATGCGTATCAATAATGAAATTTGGTTAAATTTGTTCATTCCTTACGATGAGTTATAATTAGTATTTAAGAGCAAATTTAAAACATTAATAGATATCAAAAAATTTAAAAAAATAGTTTTTCGTTCACTGCTGTCGTTGCTGTGTTTACTACTATTGATTATAGGTTCGCTTACGCTGCCTGTAGTGCAAAGTTTTTTGGCGCGTTATGCAACCACTAAACTAAACGAAAAGTTTGGTACTGCTATTTCTATTGATCAATTATCAATTGACTTATTAGGAGTTGTTTATTTAAAAGGAGTTTCAGCAAAAGATAATCATCAAAATACATTTATATCTATTAATCAATTGCAAACAAGATTGGCGGATTTAGATGCATTAAAAAACGGACAGATATTCTTAGGAACAACTCGTATAGATGGTTTAAATCTGGCTATTCATAAATATAAAAATGAAGAGTTTACAAATTTAGATTTATTAATCGCTGCGTTTGACGACGGAAAAGAAGGAGAGGGAAAGTTTAGGTTAGGTGCTTCTAAAATAAAGATTAAGAATTCACATTTAGTTATTTCAGATGAACATGCAAATGTTAAGGTTGCTGTAGATTTTAAAAAAATAAAAGGAGAAGTACACAAATTTTTAATTAAAGGACCAAATATTTACGGTTTGGTGCAAGATGTAAGTTTTGAAGATCATTGGGGAATGAATGTGCAAAAATTATCTGCCGATTTTTCACATACAAAAACTACTATTGGACTTAAAGATTTACAATTAGTGACTGATCAGTCTAATATTAGTGGAGATTTGTTATTTACTTTTCAGCCTGGTGATATGAAGTATTTTGTAGACAAGGTTGATTGGGATTTTAATATAAAAGAAGCCAAGTTAAATACTTCTGATATCAATGTGTTTGCGCATGAATTTGCATCAAATAAACAATTGTTTTTTAAAGGGCATATTAAAGGACCGATGAATAACTTTGTTTTCGAGAATGCTTCTCTAATAGACGAAAATAATTCCCAAATTAATGGACATTTTGCTTTCAAGAATGTTTTTGATCCAAATGCTCCATTCTGGATGAAAGCTAATTTATCCCATTTACAAACTACTAGATACAATTTAGTTTCTTTAATGCCTGATTTGCTTACAACTCATTTGCCTGAAGAATTTGAGAGATTGGGATTTGTAACAATTTCTGGAGATATTGAGCTAACAAAAAGAGAGTTAGAGGCCGATGTTCAATTGCTAAGCTCAATAGGTAAGGGCGAAGTTAAAGTGACAATTAATCATTTAAACGAATCTGATAAGGCTAGTTACAAAGGAGATATCAAATTGGATAAGTTTGATTTGGGAAGTTTTATAAATAATTCTCAATTCGGATTAACATCTTTAAATTTACATATTGACGGAAAAGGGTTTAATCAACAATCATTAAACACTTCTTTAAAAGGAAATGTTTATTCTTTTACTTTCAGAAAGTATAATTACACTGGATTAACCGTAGATGGTTATATGAAAATGCCTTATTTTAAAGGCTTGTTGCATAGTGAAGATCCAAACGCAAAGTTAGACTTTAACGGAACTATCGATTTAAGTGCTAAAGTAAAGAATTATGATTTTGTTGCTAAAGTTGATTATGCAGATTTATACACTCTTGGCTTAGTAAACGATACTTTGTCTAAGTTTAGTGGTGATTTTGAATTTAAAGCAAAGGGAAATACAATAGAAGATCTTGAAGGAACTTTTGATTTGTATAACGCAATCTATACAAATAGTAAAGACAAGTATATTTTTGATCCATTTTCCGTAGAATCTAGATTTATAGAAAACGGAGAACGAGTAATAAAATTCAATTCAAAAGAAGCTATTCATGGAATTATTCAAGGGAACTTCTTATTTTCAGAAACAAAAGCCTTGTTTACCAATGCTTTTGGAAGTTTGTATACCAATTACTCGCCTTACAGAATTAAACAAAATCAACATATCGATTTTGATGTAACAGTTCATAATCGGTTAATTGAAATTTTCTTTCCACAACTTAGTTTAAGTGAGCAAACCCATATTGATGGCATGATTGATAGCGACAAAAATTTATTTCGCTTAAATTTTGATTCGCCCAATGTAGCTCTTGATGGTGTTGAGTTTTTTAATATTTTATTGAATGTAAATAATTCAAATCCTATTTATAACACCTATATTTCTATTGACAGTATTCATACTAAATTTTATAATATTTCCGATTTTAATTTGCTAAATCTTACTCACAATGATACGTTATTTATACGATCAGAGTTTGTAGGTGGCAAAAAAGGAAACGACAAATATGCATTAAACCTGTATCATACAATTAATCAGGAAGAAATGTCTGTTGTTGGTTTTAAAAAATCAGATGTATTCTTTAAAGATTTTAAATGGGAAATTAATCCGAAAGACGACGCGTTAAATAAAATTATTTTCAATAAAAAAATTGATGACTTTGTAATTGAAGATATAAATATTGCACACAATGATCAAATTGTAAATGTTAATGGTTTGATGAAAGGTGCTGATAATAAAGATTTTAGTGTTTCTTTTTTAGATGTTGATTTGAACAAAGTAACACCAGATTTAGAAGGATTAGCTTTCGGAGGATCGATTGATGGTAATATTCATTTTTCACAGAAAAAAGATGTGTTTAAGCCTAAAGTAGGTCTAGTGGTTGATGATTTAGTTATGAACAATGTTTATTTAGGTAATTTAACATTTAATGTAGTTGGTGATCAAAATTTAAAAACCTTCGATGTGCAAACTTCTATATTAGATAAAAGTGAAGAAGAACGCTTTTATCTAAACGGACAAATTGACGTTATCAATAAACAAACTTATTTAAATTTAGAGTCCGGTTTTGACGATTTTCCTCTTACTACTATTGCTCCATTTTTAAAGAGTGTAATCACAGATATGACAGGTACAGCACTTGGTAAAATTAGCATTTTAGGAACGGTTAAAAATCCAGATGTAAATGGACGTGTTTATTTAAATGATACTAAATTTAAATCGAAATTTACGGGAGTTAGTTACGAATTTGATCCCGAAACACCATTAGATATTACTCTAAAGCAATTTATCCTTCGAAAAGCAGGAATTAGTGACATTAAACACAAAACAAGAGGTTTTGTAGATGGTAATGTGTCACATAAACTGTTTAAAGATTGGGTAATGAACTTAAATTTAAGCTCTACAAATTTATTAGCTTTAGATACCCAATATGAAGAAGGTTCTCTTTATTACGGTACGGCATATATTAACGGGAATGCAAGTATTGCAGGACCTTTAGAAATGTTAAGAATTAATATTAACGCAACATCTAACAAAGGAACATCAATTAAAATTCCTTTAAAAGAAGCACAAGGATCGGGAGAAAATAATTACATTCATTTTTTGTCTCCAGAGGAGAAAAAAATGCGATTAAAAAATATCGAGTACGATCCGTACAAATATCGAAATAGTGGAATTGAATTAGATTTTGAGTTTTATGTTACTCCAGACGCCGAAATCGAAATTATCTTAGATAAAGAATCTGGACATGCAATGAAAGGACGTGGAGCTGGATTTATTACAATGGAAATAAATACACTCGGTAAGTTTAATATGTGGGGAGATTTTCAGGCATATGAAGGAGAATATAATTTTAAATATGGAGGGTTAATCGATAAAAAATTCGTAGTAAAAAAATACGGATCAATTCGCTGGGATGGAAACCCGATGAATGCAATGTTAGACCTTCAGGCTATTTATCATACAGAAGCTAATCCGAGTGTGATTATTGATAATACTATTATTAATCGAAAAGTACCAACAGATGTTTCAATTGTATTAAATGGAAGTTTAAGTAATCCAGAGGTAGATTTTGATATTAACTTCCCTACAGTAAGCACTGTTGTTAAATCTGAATTAGATTATAAGTTAAGTGATAGAGACACCAGAGAACGTCAAGCAATGGCATTACTGGCAACAGGTTCGTTCTTTTCTCCAGATAATTCATCGTCTGCGTTAGCGGGAAGTTTGTTTGAAAGAGCGAGTAGTATTTTTGATGATTTATTTACAGATGAAGACGGAAAAGTAAAAATCGGATTAAATTATGCACAAGGAGAGCGAAATCCGTATACTCAAACAGAAGGAAGGTTAGGAGTTACGTTCTCAACGAAAGTTACTGATAGAATTACAGTAAATGGAAAATTAGGAGTACCTGTAGGTGGTGTAGAGCAATCTGTTATTGTTGGAGATGTAGAAGTATTATTGAGAATTAATGAAGAAGGAACCTTGAACGCTCGTTTCTTTAATCGTCAAAACGATATTAATTATATTGGGGAAGGAATTGGTTATACGCAGGGAGTAGGTATTTCTTATGAAGTTGATTTTGACACATTGAAAGAGTTAATAGCTAAAATAATTAATCAACAAAACCAGAATAAAAACAAAAAAGACCCACAAAAACAGAAGAATAATTCTGCTGAAGATTTACCAGATTCCGATTATAGTAAAGAATTTATTCATTTCTATGAATCGAGGCGAAAATCTAGCCAAAGAAATAGTAATGATTGATGATAGAACCAGTATTAGACATGCTTTTAATACTGTTTGATTTTTACGTATTCTATTTAATAAAGAGGAAACAGTTTTGTTTTTCACTAAAAACATTTGTCAGATCAATATATTTCTTTTTGGGAAAGTACCTACTTGGAGAAATACATCTTGTGAAGTATGAGAATTTTTCTATTTATTCACTAAATCAGTCTTTGTAATTATCTGATTATAGAATGGTGATGTTTTTAAGATTTATTGATTGAGTATTTTTCAGGGATATATATGTAATTAAATAGTTTTATTAACCTGAGTTCGATTATAAAAAGGCTAGTTGATTAGTTTTACTTTCTCCTGTCTAATGGTTGGTTTTTTTTAGGTAGGAAAATGGTATGCAATAATACTAGCGATAAGATTAGCAAAGAAATTAATAGTAGATCTGTGTCTAGAGTTTTCTACTTGATATACATTTTTTAATTTTTCATTTACCGTTTTAATCACAGACTTTTTCTAAGTAAATTTTATCAGACATACTCATGCAAGTTCTTCCTATTATTTCTAATGCTAGTAATTAATTTAATTTCATCTAGAAATAACAATTCAATAAGCTTAGTACTAATATATTCTTCATTTGTAAATAATTTCTCAAAGATATTTTTATAAATTCCTTATTTTCAATGGATTATGGTCATTTACATTAGCTTGTTTAATAGTGAAAATTAAGATTTCTCCTTTATCATTAATAATTATATGTAGTTTAAGTCTATGAAACCAAGCAATAGTAGACTTATTAGTTGTAGCTGTAAATCTTCAAAAAAAAGAGGATAACTATTTAGTTATCCTCTTTTTTTTACATCATTTCCATTCCACCATCCATATCACTACCGCCTCTTTCGGTGTTTTGACGTGATTTCGAGCGATCTATTTTCTTTTGATTAAATCTATATGTTACAGATAAATTTATTTGTCTGCCTCTCCATTGCATTTCACTGTGAGAGTAAGTTTGTGGTAACATTAAATCCATTTCTCTTTTACGAGAATTAAATATATCATTGATGTTAAACGTTACAGTTGCTTTGTCTTTCAAGAAATCTTTACTTAATGCTAAGTTGCCAGATAAATTGCCTAAAACTTTTCCTTGAGCAGTATTATATGGCGCTCTATACATTCCATTTAATTGCCAATCAATTTTGTATGGTAAAGTAACTCTTGAGGTAAGTCTAGCAAACCAAGCAAATGCATCTTTATCAAAGTTTTGAGTTTCTTTTGATCCGTCTAACAGCGTAAACGTATGCTCTCCTCTTGTTCTACTTTCATAAAGGTTAAAGTTACCATTTAATCTCCACCATTTAAATGGCGTATAATTTACTGTAATATCTAAACCATAACGTGTTTCAGTGGCTAAGTTAATTGGGGAACTAATAGAAATAGGTGTACCATCTATAGTTTCTCCTGCAATTCTTCTTGCAAATTGAAAAGTATTTGTTGTTCTATTGTAGTAAGCAGATGCATTGATTGTAAAGCCGGTCCAACGTTTCATAAATCCTACATCAATTGCATCTGTTTTTGAAGGATCCAAGTCTGGATTTCCTTGAAAAAAATTAATGTTACTTGTATAGTTAGAAAAAGGGTTTAAGAAATAACCGCGAGGGCGGGTTAAACGTTTACTATAGCTAGCGCTTGCATTTGTACTTTCATTGATTTCATAATTTAAAAATGCACTTGGAAAAAAGTCGTTGTACTTTTTATTATTAAAATCTTGAGTGGCTAATTGATTGACATGTATATTAGAATCTTCCCAACGTAAACCAACCATAAAATTTAAATTCGATGTGATTTTACCTCCAAATTGAGCATATAATGCGTTGATATATTCTTTATACTGTAAGTTGTTAGAAAACATATTGTCTTGTTGCCAAGAATTGTTTTCTAATTTATCTAGAATAAAGTTAGAGTCATTATCTTTAAAAGTACCTAAATATCCAGCTTCAAAATTACTATTTTCTCCAAGTGGTAAAGTATAATCAACTTTTACTAAACCATTTTTACTTTCTTCTTTATTTAAAGTTCTTTCTTTAGAGAATTTGTTTAAGTAATGATTGCTGTCCGATATATGAGCATTTTCATTATCTCTTTCTTGAGAAATATTGGCCTCTATAACCAATGCATGGCCATTTTTATCAAATTTCTTTTCAAAAGTAGTAGTATAATCAACACTTGTACGATCTGTATTTTTATTTTCATGTCTAAATCGATTATACAAGAAGTCATTATTGTTTGAATAATAATCGTAGTTTACTGTATTTGGGTTGTCTCCTTTGTTGTTTCTTACAGTTACAGTATTTGTCCAATTGATAGAAGGAGTTAAAAACCATTCTAAGCCAAAAGTACCATTACCGCCTTTTCTATTTCTGTTATTATCTCTATATTCATAAATTCTTTGTTGAGTATTTCCAGAATCTCTATCAAAATAAGTATTGTCATTTAAATTATAACCTTTTGTTTCAATGTCTCTATATCCTAGGTTGGCGAAAAAATTAAACTTATCACTCCTAAGATTAAACATTCCATTAATTTCGTTGTTTCTAGGATTTCCAATGGTACCTGTAATACTACCATTTACTCCGATTGCTTTTCCTTTGCGTAAAATAATATTGATAATACCAGCTCCACCTTCTGCTTCATAACGAGCAGATGGATTGGTTATTACTTCTACTTTTTCAATAGATTCTGCTGGAATAATTCGCATAGCTTCTTGAATGTTGCTTGCTAGTCCATTTGGCTTACCGTCAATTAAAACTCTTACGTTTTCATTACCTCGCAAACTTACAGTACCTTCACTATCAACCATAACAGAAGGTACGTTGTCTAATACATCGGCAGCAGTACCACCTTTAACAATCATATCTTGACCAACGTTGTAAACCTTTTTATCTAACTTAATATCTACTGTAGATTTCTCAGCAATTACAGTAACTTCATCTAGCATTTGCGTGTCGTCCTGAATTTTTAAAACACCCAATTTAGTGTCGCCAACAACAACAATATTTTTAATTTCTAAAGTTTTAAAACCTAAAAAATCAATTTTAATAAAGTATTTTCCATCAGGAACAGCAAATTCAAAATGGCCTTTTTCGTTTGTCATTGCACCAGAAATAATAGAAGCATTACTCTCATTTTGAGCATAAATACTTGCATATTCCAACGGAAGATTAGAGGAAGCTTCAATTACATTACCACTAACGATAGATCGGTTTTGCGCTACTGCTGTTAGTGTTGTAAAAAATACTAACAAGAGTAGGCTAATCGATTGAAGGTTTTGTCTTTTCATTATAGTCATTTAGTTTATTTTTCAATACTGTTAGACTATAAAGTACGTGATAAGTTTAATGTTAATATTGTTAAATAAAAGTTAATTAAAGGATTTCATATATTTTTTGAATGGGTCTGGCTATTACTGCCTTTGGACCATTCATAACAATTGGTCGTTGAATTAATTGTGGATACCGTTGCATAGCCTTAATTAGCTGCTCATCACTTAGTTCTTTTGTACTGAAATTATCTTGCCAAAACGCATCTTTTGTTCTGATTAATTCTATCGGATTAAGATTTAATTTTAGCAAGATTTTATTAATATCTTCTTCGGTAAGATTCGCTTCTAAATATTTTATAATTTTGTATGCTATTCCTTGTTCTTCCAGAAAAGTAATACTCTCTCTAGACTTACTACAGCGCGGATTGTGGTATATTGTTATCATAGTTAATAAGGTTTAAATTCAAATATAATATTTTTTTAAAAAGATGCAATATATAGATCAACTTGATAAGGGAAATAAAAAGAATCGTTTATTATTATATTTGCCATTTTCTTTTTTTTATTTAGGTTTAATGGCTCTAAATTGGCTGATTATCAGATACTCTTCTATTTCGGTAAAAGAAATGATGAATGTTCAGGTAGAAAAACTGGGGGAAAATTTAGCTTTTTTTCAAATAATTATACCATTTACTATCTTTTTAATAATGTTGTTTGTGTGGGTTTTGTTCGTTCACAAGCAAAAGTTACATAGCTTAACAACTTCTAGAAATCGAGTAGACGTTAACCGTTTTTTTGTTGGATTTGGTGTTCAAGCATTATTTGTTGTTTTAGGATTTCTGGTTAGTTATTTATTAGCTCCGGAAGATTTTCAATTGAATTTTCAACTACTTCCTTTTCTTGTTTTTTTTGTAATTGCCATTATTTTTATACCTATTCAAACTAGTTTTGAAGAGTGTTTTTTTCGAGGGTATTTAATGCAAGGTATTGGTTTAGCTACTAGGAGTAGGGCAGTAGCTTTACTTTCTACTTCCATTTTATTTGGACTAATGCATATGGCAAATCCAGAAGTAGAAGTTATAGGTAGTTCAATTATGATTTATTATATCGGAACAGGATTGTTTTTAGGAATAATTACTTTACTGGATAAAGGTTTAGAATTGGCTTTAGGCTTTCATGCAGCCAATAATTTAATTGGTGCATTATTGGTTACTTCTAATTGGACAGCTTTTCAAACTAATTCTATATTTTTAAATATAGGTAATCCTGACACAGTAAACATTGCTGAGTTTATTTGGCCTGTAATAATCATTTATCCTTTGCTACTATTATTTTTTAGTAAAAAATATCATTGGACAGATTGGAAAAAACACTTGTTTGGTAAAGTAAAATAAATTGATGATGACAATTAATAATAGAATAGATTTTATTCATCCAAAATTTAAATTAAATGGGTGTATACATACAAAAGAATCTTTGTTACAAGAAGCAGAAAAACTTTGTCAATCTAACGAAGAGCATTTACTACAATTTGGACATTTAATTATCGAATGGTTTAATGAAAAAGATTATCTAGTTCTTCATACTTCTGGCACAACAGGAACTCCAAAACAAATTCGTTTAAAAAAACAAGCAATAACTGTTTCTGCTGAAGCTACTGTGCATTTTTTTGATGTAAAAGAAGGAAGCACTGCACTTTTATGTATGTCAACTGCTTTTGTAGGTGGTAAACTTATGTTTATTAGAGCCTTATTATTTGGTTGGGAATTAGATGTTGTAAAGCCAACAGCACGTCCATTAGCGGGGGTTACTAAGTATTATAATTTTGTAGCAATGGTACCCATGCAAGTAGAAAATAGTTTAAATGAACTAAATCAAGTCGAAAAATTGATTATAGGCGGTGCAAAGGTTAATGCTAATTTGGTGAAAGCGCTATCAACAAAAAAAACGCAAGTGTTTGAAACGTATGGAATGACGGAAACAATTACCCACATTGCGGCAAAAAAAATAAACGAATCTTTTTTCACCGTTTTATCTCATGCAAGCATAGCAGTTGATGATAGGAGTTGCTTGGTAATAGATGCTCCTCAAATTAATCCCGATAAATTAGTAACAAACGATTTAGTGGAGTTATTAGATAGTAATAAATTTGAGTGGATTGGTAGATGGGATAACGTAATTAATAGTGGAGGAGTAAAGTTATTTCCTGAAAAAATAGAAGAAAAATTAGCTGCTTTTATACCATATCGTTTTTTTATAGCAGGTAAAGAAGATAATTATTTTGGGACAATTGTTGTATTGGTAATCGAAAGCGAACCTTATGAATTGCCAAAAAATATTTTTGCAACATTAGCAAAATATGAACAACCAAAAGAGATACAGTTTGTAATTAAATTTGAAGAAACAGCATCAGGGAAAATAGTAAGGAAAAAGAACATTAAATAAAAAACCAATCAATGAATAAGATTCAATCTCTGTCAAAAATAGTAGTATTTATTACTTTATTTTGTACAGTATCAATCGTAGCTAAAGACAAGAAGCAAGCTCAATTAGATAAGAAGATTACGGCTGCAATGATGCAACAAATTGTAGAAGCTAACAAAAGCTATTATAAAGAAGGAAAAGTAGCGGATTATATTCCAGAATTGAGTAAAGCAAATCCAAAAGCTGTTGCTTTTTCGGTAGTAAAAGAAAATGGCAATATTATTAATGTAGGTGATATTTCTCAAAAGTTTACTATACAAAGTATATCAAAAATTATTTCATTAATGATTGCTGTACAAGAAAGAGGGGAAGTAGAATTGTATCAACGAATTGGTTATTACGGAACAGAAAAAGCATTTAACCATTATGCTAATTTAGAAACTACTGGTAAACCTTTAAATCCGATGATGAATGCAGGAGCAATTCTTACTACTGCTTTTATTGAAGGTAATGGAGATGAAGCTTATCATAAAATACTAAAAATGATTCGATACATTACAAAAAACGAATCGATTGCTATGAATGAAAAAGTGTATCAATCTGAAAAAAAAACCGGACACAGAAATAGAGCAATATTTCATTTATTGAAAAATAATGGATTAATTGAAGGTAGTGAAGAAAAGTTAGATAACTATTTTAAACAATGTTCTATTGAAGTAACTACAGAAGATTTAGCAAAAATTGGTTATTTTTTTGCCAACGAATGCACGCGTTTTGATGGAGATACAAAGTATAAAAATAAAGATTTGGCTCGTTTAATTCAATCGCAGATGTTGATCGCTGGAATGTATGATTTTAGTGGAGAATATGCGCGTACAGTTGGGCTACCGAGTAAATCTGGCGTTGGAGGAGGAATTACGGTAAGTGTTCCTAGAAAAATAGGATTAGGAGTTTTTAGCCCAGCCTTAGATGAGCACGGAAATTCGGTAGTAGGCTATCATATTATTTCCGATTTTGTAAATAAACTTAACTTAAGTTTGTTCTAAGAAATAACAATTAAAAATCGAAGTAAAACTTAAAGTTTTACTTCGATTTTTATTTTAAAATAAATGATAAGATTTATAGGTGTTGTTTTACTTTATTTAGATTTTGAATAAAACGGAGAATAAAACCTGTAGTTAAAACAAAAAGTAATATTTGTATAACAAAATCTTTAGATGGTATTAAAAAGATAATGAAAATAAATATTCCAATAGATGCCCACATTCTTCCTTTATAATTAGCCAAAACTATTTTGTTTTTTTCTAAAATAAGAGCCAACAAAGAAAGAACACTTCCTACGCTAAGTAAAAAAAGTAAATCGCGCAGTTCAGTTTGATTATAAATAGAATAAATAACACCTAATATACTAATCATTAATCCAATAGAAATTGTTGATTTGTCTAACTCTGCTTTAGAGATTCATTGTTGATTGTTTTCATAAACAGAAACACTTGTTGCCAATTCAAAATTAGTTTTAGAAAGTAACTTCGCTTGAATACATTTAGGTTGTAATGTCTTTAAATACATTTGGAGCGTCCCATTGCCAATATTCATAAATAGTAGAACGTAAATATCTTGAAGATTTTTAGGTAATTCAATAGAGTTTTTAAAGTAATCTAGTTTCCAACTTATAGATGTGGTATTCTCTGGTGTTTGAATTTCAAGAGTTTGATTATGCATAATAGTGTTTAAAAGTTCACCATTGGCATAAATTTTTTAAATTTCTCATATGATACTAATTCTTTGGGAAAAAAGTTTTAAGTGTAATGTTTTCATAATGAATAAATTTACAATTTAACTTTACCTAAGATACTTAAAATTATTATATAATAAAACAAAAAACCACTTGCTAAGCAAGTGGTTTTTTGTTTTTCATTCTAAATCACTTAGAATTGCTCTCTACCAGAAAAATGGAATGCACTTTCGATAGCTGCATTTTCGTCGCTATCAGATCCGTGAACTGCATTTTCTCCAATTGATTTAGCATATTTTTTACGGATAGTACCTTCAGCAGCATCAGCTGGGTTAGTAGCTCCGATTAATGTTCTAAAATCTTCAACAGCGTTATCTTTTTCTAAAATAGCTGCTACGATTGGTCCTCTTGACATAAATTCAACTAATTCACCGTAAAAAGGTCTTTCAGCGTGTACTTCGTAGAATTTTTGAGCATCTCTAACTGTTAATTGAGTTAACTTCATAGAAACAATTTTAAATCCTGCTTCTGTAATCATGTTGATGATACCTCCAATGTTTCCTGCTTCAACAGCATCAGGCTTAATCATCGTAAAAGTTCTGTTCGTTGCCATTTATATTTATATTAAATTGGTTGCAAAAATAGTCTTTTATACTTAAAAGTAATCGTTTACAATTAAAAAGTTATGAGCTATTTATTGAAAAAAATTATTCAGTAGGAATATCTAACAAACGCTGTGCTAAATCTATCATTTCTGGTGTACCTGTATGTTTTTTAGGCTCATCAGAAAGTTTTACAACATCTGTCCAAGGACCACCTTCAGGAAATGCTTGCGACATTTTAATCACAATATTTAAAGGAGGTAAACCTGCATCGTTGGTAAAGTCTGTTCCAATACCGAAAGACATTCCTATTTTACCTTTACAATATGCCACAATTCGATCAACTTTTTCTGGATTTAATCCATCCGAAAAAATGATAGTTTTCGAAACAGGATCGATATTCATTTCTTTATAATGAGCAATGGTTTCATTTGCAAAGTTAATCGGATCACCACTGTCATGTCGCACACCATCAAATAGCTTGGCAAATTTCTTATCAAATTGTTCAAAGAAAACTTTGCTAGTATAAGTATCAGTAAGTGCAATACCTAAATCGCCTCTATATACATCTACCCAATGTTCTAATCCCATTGAATTTGCCATTTTAAAGCCGTATTTAGCAGCATGAAACATAAACCATTCGTGAGCATGTGTGCCAATTGGTTTTGTTCCATATTTCATCGCAAAATGTACGTTGCTTGTACCTATAAAACAACCTTGACCATATTTTTGAAGTGTTTCAACTACAAGTGAATGTACTTCGTAAGAATGTCTTCGTCTTGTACCAAATTCAGCAATTGTAATGCCTAGTTTTTTATAGTTTTCTATTTTACTTCTGGTTTTCTGTTTTATAGTTTCATCGTCTTCTCGTACAGCGCCAGTAAGCTTGTAATATAGTTCGCAAATGATTGACATGATAGGAACTTCCCAAAGGATGGCTCTGTACCAATATCCGCTAAAAGTTACTTCCAAATCTTCTCCTTCTTGATAAATATTTACTTCTGATGGATCGTAATGATAACCTTGTAAGAAGTCTAAATAAGTAGGGTCTAGGTAAGGACAAGTATTTTTTAAGAACTCTTTTTCTGCTTTGGTCAATTTTAATTTTGCCATTTCGTCAATAGCTTCTCTCAAGGCAGTTGCAAATCCTTCAGGATATTTATGTTGTCCGCGATTGATAAAAATATACGATGTTTTGGCATACGGAAATTTTTTAATTACCGCATGCTGCATCGTAAATTTGTAAAAATCGTTATCTAATATTGATGATATTATTTTGTTCGAATTTGATATTTCCATAACGCGTTTTTATAAACTGCATTTAAAAGATAGATGTATAAATATACAACAAACTTTTATTTTTATTCAAATGATTGCAGTGAAACTAATTTGGTATAAGTACCATTTAGCTTCATTAATTCTTCGTGTGTACCTTGTTCTATGATGCTTCCTTTTTGCATTACCACAATTAAATCAGCATTTTGAATTGTTGATAAACGGTGAGCAATAACCAAAGAAGTTCTGTTTTTCATCATGTTTTCTAAGGCAATTTGAACTAATTTTTCGCTTTCTGTATCTAGTGCTGAGGTAGCTTCATCCAGAACCATAATAGGCGAATTTTTCAATACAGCTCTTGCAATAGATAAACGTTGTTTTTGTCCGCCCGAAAGTTTACTTCCAGAATCGCCAATATTGGTATGAATTCCCTGTGGTAAGTCTTTTACAAATTCGTAAGCATTAGCAACTTTCAGTGCTTCAATAATTTGTTCGTCCGATGCGCTTTCGCTGCCAATAAGCATATTGTTTTTAATAGTATCGTTAAACAAAATACTATCTTGAGTGACTAATCCAATTAAATGTCTTAACTGATGCAAATCCATTGAACGAATGTCTTTTCGGTCAATTTCAATTATACCTTCATTTATGTCCCAAAAACGTGTTAATAGATTGGCCATTGTGCTTTTTCCACTCCCAGATTGTCCTACAAGAGCAACTGTTTTTCCTTTCGGAATAGTAAGCGAAAAATCTTTCAGTACATAATCTTCTTCGTATTTAAAACTAATGTTTTTTATAGATATTTCAATGTCAAAAGAATCTTTTACAATTGGATTTGCAGGACTAGTAATTGGATTTTCTTCTTCTAAAATTTCCAATACGCGTTCCGCAGCGGCATTACCACGTTTTAATGCATATGATGCTTTAGACATAGCTTTTGCAGGTGTTAGAATATTATAAGCCATACCAATGTATGCAATAAATGATGCTGCAGAAAGTGTATGGTCCGCTAAAACCATTTTTCCTCCAAATACCAATAAAACAGCAATAGTTACAATTCCTAAAAACTCGCTCATTGGAGAAGATAGGTTTTGTCTGTTAAGTATTTTATTGTTTAAATCATTAAAGGTTTCTGTTGATTCTTGAAATTTTCTGTTGAATTTTTGCTCAGCATTAAAGCTTTTGATCACTTTTAAGCCAGCTAAAGATTCTTCAATGATAGACAAGAAATAGCCTTGTTCTTGTGAAGCTTTTTGCGAGCTCTTTTTTAATGATTTTCCTACTAAAGAAATGATTGTTCCAGCAATAGGGATAAAGATGAAAACAAAAATAGTAAGCTTTACACTAATGGCAAACATAGCAATAATAGTGAAAACGATGGTTAGTGGTTCTCTAACTAATACTTCTAAAATAGAAAGAAAGGAATGTTGAATTTCTAAAACATCGGCTGTGATTCTCGATATCACATCTCCTTTTCTCTTTTCTGAAAAGAATGATAATGGTAGTTCTAACGACTTTTTATACATTGCATTGCGAATGTCTTTTAATACGCCATTTCGCAAGAATGTAATAAAATACATTGCCCAATAATTAAATAGATTTTTCAGTAAAAACAAAGCAATGATTAAGGAAACCATAATCATCAAAGTATTTTCTGCTCCGTTTTGCGCACTATATTCGTTAATAAAAAACGACATATAATTTTCTAAATAGTTTTTGGCATTTCCAATTCCTGTATAGATAGGTTTTTCAGTTACAGGTTCGCTCTCGCCAAATAAAACTGTCATCATTGGAATTAAAGCAACAAATGACAAGGCACTAAAAAGAGCATAAAGGATATTGAAAAATACATTTAGATAAGCATAGCCCATATAAGGTTTTGCAAATCGGAAAATCTTCTTGAAATATTCGTTCATAAAATAATAGCTGTAATAATTAAATAAGATAGACTGAGTACAAGCTCAGTCTATCGAATTAATCTAATTTCATTTCTTTTATAATTGCTTCAATTTTATTGGTTAAGAAATCTTCAACAACGTCAATTTCTTCAGGCGCATTTAAAATTTCATTTACACTGAAATAAAATTTAATTTTTGGCTCTGTACCACTTGGTCTTGCAGCAATTTTAGTTCCGTCTTCTAAGTAATAAATTAATACGTTTGATTTCGGAATATTAATCGGTTCAATTTCGTTTGTTATTAAGTTAAGTGCTTCGCTTTTTTGATAATCTTCAACACAAACAACACGAAGTCCAACGATTTCTGTTAATGGATTTTCGCGTAAATCAACCATTATTTGCTTAATTTCTTCTGCACCAGAAATTCCTTTTTTAACTAATGAGATTAAGTGTTCTTTGTAATAACGATGATCGCTGTATAAGTTTAATAATTCTCTGTAAAATGAACTTCCTGCAGCTTTTGCAATTGCTGCAATTTCACAAACCAATAGGGCAGAAGCTACAGCGTCTTTATCGCGTACATTATCACCAATCATGTAGCCAAAGCTTTCTTCTCCGCCACCAATAAATTGCTGATCTGGACAATCTTTTATGAATTTTGCAATCCATTTAAAACCAGTTAAACCTACTTTGCATTCTACGCCATATGTTTCAGCAACGTCCAACATCATTGGTGTTGAAACAATGGTAGAACCAATAAATTCGTTTCCATTAAATCCTTTTTTTTGATTCCATTGTTCTAATAAAAACGCTGTCATCATTACCATAGTTTGGTTTCCGTTTAGTAAAATCATTTTACCGTTTAAATCACGAACTCCAATACCAATTCTGTCTGAATCTGGGTCTGTTCCAATGACAATATCAGCACCTGTTTCTTCAGCCAACGCTAAAGCCATAGTAAGAGCTTCTGGTTCTTCAGGGTTAGGTGATTTTACCGTAGGAAAATCGCCATTAGGTTCTGATTGTTCTTTTACAATATAAACATTGTTGTACCCCCCGGCAGCTAATGTATCTGGAATTAATTTGATGGATGTTCCGTGTAAAGATGTATAAGCGATTTTTAATTGATCTTTTACTGCTTGTGGTGTATTAAAGCTTGCCACTTCTAGTGTAGACGCAATGAAAGCTGCGTCTAGTTCTTTGCCTACAGGAATAATTAAATCATCATTACCGTTAAAATTAACTTCGCTATAAGTAAGTTTATTAATTTCGTTAATTACAGCAGTATCTTCTGGTGGAACAATTTGTCCGCCGTCTGCCCAATAAACTTTGTATCCGTTGTATTCTGGCGGATTGTGAGAAGCTGTAAGTACAATTCCTGCATTACATCCGTAATAACGAACAGCAAATGACAGTTCTGGAGTAGGACGCATATCTGCAAACAAATAAACTTGTATACCATTTGCTGTAAATACATCAGCAACTACCTTTGCTAATTCCTGACTATTGTGACGACAATCGTAATTAATAGCTACTTTTAATTCTTGATTAGGAAAAGATTGTTTGATATAGTTAGAAAGCCCTTGTGTGTTTTTACCTAAAGTGTACTTATTGATACGATTTGTGCCAATTCCCATTACCCCACGCATTCCGCCTGTTCCAAATTCTAAATCTTTGTAAAAACTATCGGCTAATAATGCAGGATTATTATCAATTAGTTCTTGTACAGTTGCTTGTGTTTTAGCATCAAAAGGTTGTTGTAACCATTGTTGTGCTTTAATCAAAATATCTTTATCTATTTCCATATTATTCTTTAATTTAAACCGCTTTGTTCAGCAATTTTGTATCGATTTGTATTTGATTTTGTTTTTAAAATAAGCTCTCCTAGAAAACCAGCTAAAAATAATTGAGTACCAATGATCATGGTTACTAAAGCAATATAAAACCACGGATCTTGCGTAACTAGTATAGCTGGTTTATTGATATAGAGTTTGTATAATTTGCTAATGCCAATTACAGCAGTTGCAAAAAAACCAATCATAAAAGTAAGTACTCCTAATGATCCGAATAAATGCATCGGACGTTTACCAAATTTAGATAAGAACCAAATAGTAATTAAATCTAAAAAGCCGTAAATAAAACGACTCATTCCAAATTTGGTTGTTCCGTATTTTCTAGCTTGATGTTGTACTATTTTTTCGCCAATTCTAATGAAGCCTTCGTTTTTAGCCAATACAGGAATATAACGATGCATTTCGCCCGAAACATCGATGTTTTTAATAACTATTTGACGATAAGCTTTTAGTCCACAATTGAAATCATTTAATTGAACGCCCGATGTTTTTCTGGCCGCCCAGTTAAATAATTTTGAAGGAATATTTTTGGCTAAAATGGAATCATATCTTTTTTTCTTCCAACCAGACACCATGTCAAAACCTTCTTTTGTAATCATGTTGTACAATTCTGGAATTTCGTCAGGACTATCTTGTAGGTCAGCATCCATTGTTATAATTACCTCTCCTGCCGCTTGTGCAAATCCTGCGTGCAATGCTTGTGATTTTCCAAAATTTCGTTGAAACTTTATGCCTTTTACTTTGTTGTCTTTGTTCGCTAAATCAGTAATAATAGACCAAGAAGCATCGGTGCTACCGTCATCTACAAATAAAATTTCATAGGTGAATTGATACTTATACATTACTTTCGTTATCCAGTCGTACAATTCTGGTAAAGATTCCGCTTCGTTTAATAAAGGAATTACAACCGATATATTCATGCTAGGTAAAAATTACTTTGAACACTTTTTAAATTATTATGCTTCTTTTTGTGTATTGTCTTGTTGAAGTGTAAATTCTGATTTGTTTTTAAAAATTGCTGCCAATAACAATCCTAGAATTGAATTTCTAAGAATACTTCCTGCCCACATAAAAATTTGAGCTTTTGGATCAAATTGACTAATATCTTTTGCTTTTTCTAACTGATCGTTTATTTGTTCTTGCGGTAATCCAGAATTATCTAATGTATGGATTAGCATATTGTAAAGCTCAGTATTGATAATATTTTTTGCTGATGGATCTACAAGATTAAACAAAATGTTGTACACGATATAATTAACTGTGATACCAATTGTTATAGTAAGTAAATAAGGAGTGAAAGCTTCTCGGAAAGTAACATATCCGCCTGCCTTTTTTCTTGCAAAATATACCGTAAGAACTCCAATAATTATGACAATTGCCATAGTGAAAAAGCCAACAAATTTATTGGCAAATAAGGTAAGATCTGTAAAGAAGATAGTACAATTAAAAAGTATGTAGTAAATTGCTAATATTATACCAAAGGTTATTCCTACTTTGTTTACTGGGTTGCTCATTATATGAATGATTGAAAAATATAAACTACAAATATACTAAAATACCGATTTACTTTCTGGATAATAGAAGTATTCGTGTATAAAATTCTAACGAATATTTATTAAGAGTGAAAGGAATTGTCGTTCTATTGTAAAAAAGAGGGAAATAGATAATAAAAAACTGAACTAAGTATTTGTAGATTAAAATTTAATTGTACATTTGCGGTTAGAAAAAAAATACAACGTAAAAGTCATTGGAAGTTTACACCTTTCTTGAGAACAGAAAGCTTCGAAATGGAAAATGATTCATTAATTTAAAACAGATTTATCATGAAAAAAGGTATTCACCCAGAAAATTACAGATTAGTAGCATTTAAAGATATGTCTAACGATGACGTATTCATTACAAAATCAACAGTAGAAACAAGAGAAACAATCGAAGTTGATGGAGTTGAATATCCAGTATTCAAAATGGAGATCTCTCGTACATCTCACCCTTTCTATACAGGTAAATCTAAACTTATCGATACAGCAGGACGTATTGATAAATTCAAAACTAAATACGCTAAATTCAACAAATAGTCTGAGTTTTAAAAAAATACAAAAAAACCTTCTAATTCAGTTTAGAAGGTTTTTTTTTTGATATTGACACAATCAGACGATAATTTTTTCGGAAATTGACGTATTTTTGAAAATCTATAAAAATGAAAAAATCATTATGAATTATATTTTATTTGACGGAGATATAAGAGAGGCATTATTGCCTTTTACATATACAAGACCAGTAGCAGATATTAGAGTTGGTATTTTAACCATTAGAGAAAAATGGGAAAAATACTTGGGATATACCACAACAACTGTTACAGAGGAATACTTAGAAGAGAAATATCCGATGGTTGAAGCTCCTCAAAATATTATGATTGATGGTTCTTATTTGCCAACACAAGAGTTGGTAGATGTAATTCAGTCTTTGAAACCCAATCAGGTAATTAGCTATCAGGATGATATTATCGCTTTTTTTGTTGAAGAAGGACAAGAAATAGATTTCGATACTTACGAAGTTGTTGATTATCATTCAGAGTTAGTTCGAATTGCTAATAAGTGGGATATTTTTCAAAAAAATGATAAAGCATTACGAGATGATTTTGCCTTAATTACTGAAGATAGAATATCCGAAGAAATTCCTTCAACCGTTCAGGTATTGGCACCTGAAAATATTTTTATTGAAGAAGGAGCCGTTTTAAATTTTGTTACTTTAAATGCTTCTACAGGACCAATTTATATTGGAAAAAATACCGAAATTATGGAAGGTTCTGTAATACGCGGTCCTTTTGCTTTGTGTGAAGGGGCACAAGTTAAATTAGCTACTAAGGTATATGGTGCAACAACAATTGGACCAGAATGTAGAGTTGGAGGTGAAGTGAGTAATATTGTAATGTTTGGTTATTCCAATAAAGGACATGACGGTTTTTTAGGTAATTCAGTTATTGGGGAGTGGTGCAATTTAGGTGCTGATACTAATAATTCTAATCTTAAAAATAATTATGCTCCAGTAAAATTGTGGAATTACGAAACCGAAGACTATGAAAATACAGGACTTCAGTTTTGTGGATTAATGATGGGAGATCATAGTAAAAGTGGTATTAACACCATGTTTAATACAGGTACAGTAGTAGGAGTGTCTTGTAGTATTTTTGGAGGAACTTTTCCTAAAACATTTTTACCAAGTTTTACATGGGGTGGAGTGGAACAAGATGATATTTATGATGTAGATAAAGCGCTTGAAACTATGAGAATTGTTATGGCAAGGCGCCATATAGAATTGACAGAAGTTGATGAAAATATAATTCGCTATTTGGCAGAAGAAAATAAGTTAGATCGTCTGTAAAATAAAGTGAACGTGGTTATTATTAAAAAAGTCCTTGTTTTTATAAGGATTTTTTTAATAATAAGATACCGCTTTTGGCTTATCGTGATTAAAACGTGGTAAAGCAATATTGTAATCAATTGTATTAGCATTGAAAAAACTACCATAATTACGGTCAGGTACGTTAGGGAAGTAAGCTAATGAAATCGTAATTCTACTAAAAACTAAATAATCGTTATTGGCAACCAAACCAATACTAAAACGAGAATATACTTTAGAATTTACCAATTCCTTGGTGCTATTACCAATAATAGCTCCTTCGTAACTAAAGAAAGGATCAAATCTAAAGCCTTTCCATTCATATGGAGCATACGATTGCCAACGATAGGATAATGAAAAACGTTTTGTGCCTGTGATTTTCTGTGCTCTTAGTCCTTGAATAGCATCTTCTAGTTTCAACTCATCTTTAACATGCTCAAAACGATGAGAACCAATTACAAGTTCAGGCACTAAAAAATGTCTAAATCGCCAATTTTTTAATAAAAAAACCTTGGTAAAATAAGTACCTTCTAGACGAAAAGTGGCTTGTTCTGTTTTTCCACCTTTAAAATTACTTCCCCACTCAATATTTCCTGCAAAATAACCATATCGTGTATAGTTGCCAACAGATAATTTTGCTCCAAAATAAGTTTTATATTCACCATATTGTTCTCTTACACCTCCCGTAATTGAAAAAACTCTTCCAACCTGAACGTCTTCAATTCGATCATTGTTAAATATAAAACTATCTTGAATATAATCAATAGTGCTTAATCCGATTGTTGCTAAATAAGATGTTCTGTCACTATAAAAGTTATTTTCGTCATAAGCTTCTGCGGGTGTTTGTGTGTATTGGTCTTTTAGGTACCTAATAGACATACGCAAATTGGTGTTAATTGGTTTTTCTTTATAGCTTTTAAAAAGCGGAATAGAATAGCCTGCCCAATAATCTTGAGTGTGATATTTTACCGGTTGATAGCTATATTTCATATTCGCATCAGGTAATGAATCTCTGAAAAAGCGTTCGCTAAAAGATACTCCTCCCGCCCATTTTGTAAATTGTGAGTAAAAAGGTCGATCAAATCCAACTCCCTTTATATAATTTCCTCTTACCGTTTGATCGAAAAAAACATTGGCTCTAATAAAAGTATTTTGAATATTATTCACGAAATAGTTGAAATAAAAGCCATTCATATTCTCTTTGTATCTTGAAGAATATTCAAGAATAATATCATGACCTAATCCACCAAAATTGCTGTCTCTTAATCTAGCGCGCAAAGAAGAGGTAGATAGCGATACTGTTGGGTAAATTGTCCATGAATCTAATTCTCTAATAATAACGTCTACCGAGTCGGGAGAGGATGTGCCAATTGGTGTAATTAATACCCGTCTTACATAGTTTTGTGTACGAAGTAAACGCTCAGATTCTTTTGCTTTTACAGAGTCAAAAACTTGTCCTTTTTTAAATAAAAGAAAGTTTCGGATTGTAAAATTTTTCGTTTTTAAATGTAGTCTATTTCCTAAATTTTCAAAAGAATTTGACGGTTTTTTTAATGAATCTTTTTCAGAATACCCAAAAGGATCTAATGTTGTGATTTCTATATTTCGAATAATTTTACCTTGACCAATTTTGAAATTATTATAGTCTATGTGTTCAGGAGCATTAGCAACAATTCGCTTATCGGTTTTGTAGATTAATTTGTTTAAAAGTCTTCCCAGTTTCGATTTTTTATTATTTTCTTTAAAGTCTTCAAATAATACCGCATCATCTTCTCCTAGTGTTATTGTTACATCTTTTTTTTGATGTAATCTTTCATTTATATTCTGTTTTTTATTTAGGGTGTCAGCAGTTTGTCCAAATAAAAATTGAATAGAAAAAAATAAGAATAGCAAACATGTAATATTTTTAAACATAAAAGAATATAAATAATAGCGATATTAGTAATTAGAAATTAAATATTTATTTCTAAATCTCTAATGTAATCTTCATATTCATAGAAGAAAATTTCAAAAGCAGTCATTTTTTCGTTGAAAAAATTAAAAATTTTGCTCCAAGTAGCAGGATTGTTAATAGACACCTGATCAATTTCAACCCATACTCTGCTAATTACTTTTCCATTTTCAAGATAATAATTACGCTCAAAAATTACATCAGATAAATGTTCTTCCAGTAATATATTTTTTAAAGATTCAATTTTTTCATAGTAAATCTTTCTTTTTTCTTTATCTCTAGGCTCTATGTCTAATAAAACCTGAGCTTTTTTGTTGTCAGCATAAAATTTAAAACTAACATCTTTAATTTTTGTATTGTGTAACAACCATTTTCTGGGATATACATTTGCAAACTCTATCCAAAATTCTTTCTTAATGCGTTTTGCGTCTTCTTTGCTATACATAGCTAAAATTAGTAAATTAAAATAAATAACGATCTGATAGAACAAAGCTATCACTTTTCAATGTTTTATAAGCGATAAATATAGTTATAACGATTAAAATAGTTGTTTATGATATTAAAAAATGCATATTCTAATTAATTAAATGAATATAGAGAAAAGTTGAATAATGAAAAAAAATATGATGATATAACATTTACTAATCAATTAAATAGAATGGTTTTAAATTTCAAATATTAACTTTTTTTAAAACAGTATTAGAAAAAAAAAGAGTATTTTGAGAGGTAGTTTTTAAAATGTGAAACCAAATAAAATATACTATGGCTTTTGATATAGAAATGATTAAAAAAGTGTACGATAAAATGCCAAGTCGAGTAGAGAAAGCTCGAGAATTGGTAGGTCGTCCATTAACGCTTTCAGAGAAAATTTTGTATACTCATTTATGGGATGGAATGCCTACTCAGGCGTTTGAAAGAGGAAAAGATTATGTTGATTTTGCGCCAGATCGTGTAGCGTGTCAGGATGCAACGGCACAAATGGCTTTATTGCAATTTATGCATGCAGGAAAAGAAAAAGTAGCTGTTCCAACAACAGTACACTGCGATCACTTAATTCAAGCAAAAGTGGGGGCTGCAACTGATTTAAAAGTAGCAGAAACACAATCTTCAGAAGTTTTTAACTTTTTATCATCTGTTTCTAATAAATATGGAATAGGCTTTTGGAAGCCAGGTTCAGGAATTATTCACCAAATTCTTTTAGAAAACTATGCTTTTCCAGGAGGATTAATGATTGGTACAGATTCACACACAGTAAATGCAGGTGGTTTAGGAATGCTTGCTATTGGTGTTGGCGGTGCTGATGCTGTAGATGTAATGTCAGGTATGGCTTGGGAATTGAAATTTCCTAAACTTATTGGAGTAAAACTTACTGGTAAATTAAATGGATGGACAGCTCCTAAAGATGTAATTTTAAAAGTTGCCGATATTCTTACAGTAAAAGGAGGAACTGGAGCAATTGTTGAATATTTTGGAGAAGGAGCTATATCTATGTCATGTACTGGTAAAGGTACAATTTGTAATATGGGTGCAGAAATTGGTGCAACTACTTCAACATTCGGATACGACGATTCTATGCGTAGATATTTATCAGCAACAGATCGTCAAGATGTAGTGGAAGCAGCAGATAAAGTAGCTGATCATCTAACAGCCGATCCAGAAGTATATGCAAATCCAGAAATGTATTTCGATCAATTAATTGAAATTAATTTATCTGAATTAGAACCACATATTAATGGGCCATTTACGCCAGATAGAGGAACGCCAGTTTCTAAAATGCGTGCAGAAGCAGAAGCAAATGGGTGGCCATTAAAAGTAGAGTGGGGATTAATAGGTTCTTGTACAAACTCATCGTATGAAGATATGTCTAGAGCTGCATCTATTGTAGAGCAAGCTGTAAAACATGGAATTACTCCTAAAGCAGAATTTGGAATTAACCCAGGTTCTGAGCAAATTCGTTTTACTATCGAAAGAGATGGAATAATAGAAACGTTTGAAAAAATGGGAACAAAAGTATTTACTAATGCTTGTGGACCTTGCATCGGACAATGGGATCGTGAAGGAGCAGACAAACAAGAAAAAAATACAATTGTTCACTCATTCAACCGTAACTTCTCAAAACGTGCTGACGGAAATCCGAATACCCATGCATTCGTAACTTCGCCAGAAATGGTTGCTGCTTTAGCAATTTCAGGAGATTTAGGATTTAATCCAATCACAGACACATTAATTAATGACAATGGAGAAGAGGTGAAATTATTACCTCCTGTTGGAGATGAATTACCTAAAAAAGGTTTTGCGGTGGATGATCCTGGTTATCAGGCACCAGCAGAAGATGGATCTAGTGTTGTTGTAGAAGTAAGTCCTACATCAAATCGTTTACAATTGCTTGAGCCATTTGCGCCTTGGGATGGAAAAAATATCACAGGAGCAAAATTATTAATAAAAGCTTTTGGAAAATGTACTACTGACCATATTTCTATGGCTGGTCCTTGGTTGCGCTTCCGTGGTCATTTAGACAATATTTCAGATAATATGTTGATTGGTGCAGAAAATGCTTTCAATCATTTAACAAATACTGTAAAAAATCAAATAACAGGTGAGTATGGACCTGTGCCAGCTGTTCAGAGAGCATATAAAGCAGCAGGTATTCCAACTATTGTTGTAGGAGACCAAAATTATGGTGAAGGATCTTCTCGTGAGCATGCCGCTATGGAGCCTCGCCATTTAGGTGTAAAAGCTGTATTGGTAAAATCATTTGCTCGTATTCATGAAACAAACCTGAAAAAGCAAGGAATGTTGGCCCTTACATTTGCTAATGAAGCCGATTACGATAAGATTTTTGAAGATGATACTATTAACTTTTTAGATTTAACAGAGTTTGCACCTGGTAAACCATTAACGTTAGAATTTGTTCATGCAGATGGTTCTAAAGATATTATTATTGCTAACCATACTTATAATACAAGTCAAATAGAATGGTTTAAAGCAGGATCTGCCTTAAATTTAATCGCTGCAGGAAAGTAAATTTATATAAATATAATTTTAAAAAAGCCTCTGATTTTTATCAGAGGCTTTTTTAAATTTTACTATTTTATCTATGTCATAATTTGAAGGTTTAAACAATTTAAATTGCTAAAAAGTCGATAATAGATAAAATATCTTTGTTGAACTATTTGTTATCCTCTCTTAATAGGTAGAAAAAAACTATATTTGGAATAAAAAATTGTCATGTTTAAGGAAAAGAAAAAGAAAAAATCTTTCATCATTAATACTGTTTTTTTAGTATTATTTGCTGTTTTGATTTTTACTCCGCTAGGAACATCTTTTAAAGTTTGGGTAAATCAGTTGGTAGCAATGAGCCCGAGTTTAGAAAATAAGGAAGATTTTCAGAAAGTAGATTTTGGAGATTGGAAGTTGGTAGATGAAAATGGAAACGATTTTAACTTAAATGAGCTAAAAGATAAAGTGGTTGTAATAAATTTTTGGGCTACGTGGTGCCCGCCTTGTATTGCAGAAAAACCAAGTTTTCAGGAATTGTATAACGATTATAAAAACAAAGTAGTTTTTATGTTTGTAACAACAGATAGCCCTGAAAAGGTAGAACAGTTTAAAGCAAAATATAATTATACATTACCAGTGTATTATCAAAAAAACGATACACCTACAATGTTATATTCTAGTTCTATTCCCGCTTCTTTTGTATTAAATAAAGAAGGAGAAATTGTAATAAAAAAGTTTAGAGCAGCTGACTGGAATAGTGCTAAGTTTAGAGTAATCTTAGATAATTTATTGGAAGAGAAATAATAAAAGTCTAGCATTTGCTAGACTTTTTGTTTTTAAAATATCTCTCATTGTTTAGGAATACTACTATTTATAATTGTAATTTTACTCCTTCATAAGAAGGAAAAAAGAATAAAAATGAGTGTTGTTGATTTTCAAAGTTTTATAGATAACTATTCTGAAAATGATAAAGCTTGGTTATCATTGGATTGGAATGGGAAATTTGGACAAAAATTTAACGACAACAATTACTTCTTCAGACAGCAAATTGCTTCTATCGTTTGCGAGCAAATTACTAGCGTTGACATAAATCTTATAAACGATTTGTTTATTGAATTGGGTAAAGAAGCTCAACTGAGTTATACTGTATATTCCAACTACAACATTTTAGCTCAAGAATTATTAGAACGCGGCGGAGTAGAGTATTTGTTTGCCTATATCTGTGCAGCACATATTTCTTTCGATGCATTTTTGTCTACAGCAAACATTAAGCTTACTAAAGGAAGAGCTTTAGAAATGTTAGAATATTTTGATTTTTTGAAAGAGAATCAAAAAAATACACAAATGGAAAATATGTTTAATGAAAAAATTCGCGAGCGATTTTTGAGTAATTAATCCTTACAAAAATGTGGTTAAAGTATAAATAATTAAACCAACTAAACCACCAATCAATGTTCCGTTAATTCGAATATATTGCAAATCTTTTCCTACTTCCAATTCTAGTTTTTCGCTCAATTCTTTTCCATCCCATTGCGCTACTGTATTGCTAATTAAGTTACCTACTTCGTGACTATTTTTCAAAATAAGTTTGTAAATAGTGGTTTGAATTTCTTTATTAAGCTTGTTTTGTAATTCAACATCAGTAGAAAATTTTACCGATAAATCGTTGATTTGTTGCTGTAAATAGTTTCGTAAAATAGAATTATTATCTTCTAATTGTACTTCTATTTCTACTTTTGTTTTTGTCCAAAAGCTTTCGATGTAATATGAAATTGTTTCGGGATTGATAAATTGATAAACTAGCGAATTAATTTTGTATTTCCATTCTTCTGAAGAACTCATATTTAGTGCAAATTCACTTAACTGTGTATTAATTTCAATTCGAATTTTGTGATTATCATCTTCTAAAATATCGTTTAAAAAAGAATCTAAACCATTTACCAATTGATTTGTTACTGATTTTCCTCCAATTAATCCAAGCAATGGTTTTTTGGTTATAATTTGCTGATAAATAGCTTCTTTGTTTTCTTGAATATATTCTTGAATTTTCGGAATAACTAACGTAATAAAACGATTGGGTTCGTTTTCTTCAATTAATTGTTGCAATCCTTTCGAAGCTAAATTTTGCCAAGCAATAACATGCAATTTCTGTTGTGCTTTATTTTCTAAAAACTGTATTATAGTTTTATCATCTACATTTTTTAAAATAGTTTGCACAAGATGAATTATTTCTTGCTCAATGCGTTTTTGATTTTTATGCTGTTGCAGCCAATTTGAAATAGCCAATGAAATGTTGAGCTTAACAATATAAGGTTTAATTGCGCCAGGAGTTAGAAAATTAGTTGTAACAAAGTTTCCTAAATTATCACCAATTGTATTTTTATTGCTTTCAATCAAATTTGTATGCGGAATTTTTAATCCCATTGGATGACGAAATAATGCGGTAACTGCAAACCAATCTGCTAGTGCGCCAACCATTGCAGCTTCTGAAAATGCTTTTACATAACCCATCCAATTTGACGGATAATGTTTAAGTAAATAAACCATCAACAAATAAAGGATTACCATTGCTAAAAATAAGCCTGTGGCAATTTGTTTATGTTTGCGAAGTTGCGCTTTTTTATTCGTCATGTTTTGTACTTTTTATTAAATATACAAAATGCAGAATTAGAAAGTTTCTTTTGCGCTAAAAGTTACTTCTTCATACGTTTTCGGATGCAAAAATGTAATAGATTCTGCGTGTAAATACAATCGATTGCTCTTGGTACCATATAAATCATCGCCGCAAATTGGGGTGTTTAATCCAGAAAAATGCGAAGCGTGAACTCTTAACTGATGCGTTCTGCCTGTAATTGGATAAAAATAAACTTTTGTTTTACCATCTTTTCGCTCAATTACTTCCCATTTTGTTTTGGCAGTTTTTCCGTGTTCATAGCAAACCATTTGCCTTGGTCTATCATCAAGATCTACGCGCAAAGGTAAAGTTATAAAACCTTCATTTTCTTTAATTATTCCATCCAATAAAGCTACGTAGCGCTTCGTAATTGTTTTCTTTATGAATTGACTTTGCAATGCTTTATGTGCTTCTTTGTTTTTTGCAATTAACAACAAGCCCGAAGTTGCCATATCTAACCGATGAACGATTAACGGACCAGTAGCTTTTGGATAACGCAATTTCATTCGTTCGTATACCGAATCGTGAATATAAATTCCAGGAACCGATAAAAATTCTTCGGGTTTATTTACAATTGCCATATCGTCATCTTCATAAATTATTTCTATTGGTTTTTGCAATTCGGGATGAATTAAGAGCGGATTTTCATCAACTTCCAAACCTTGTAACATATGCCCAAGAATTGGTTCGCATTTGCCTCTACAAGCCGGATAATAATGCAAATGTTTTCTAATTTCTGATTTAGGCGATTCTCCCCACCAAAATTCGGCAAGTGCCAAAGGTTTTAAATCGTTGGCATAAGCATATTGTAATAATTTTGGTGCAGCACAATCTCCTGCAGCGGCTGGTGGTTGTTGCAGTACAGTTGTAGAAAAAATTTGTAACAAATCTTGCGTTTCTCCTTTAAAGTTTAAGAATTGATATTGCTGAAATAATTTTTGTTGCAACGCATTTGATTTTTGTTTTCTCGCTTCTTTCAACGAAGTTAATTGTAAATCAAAGTTTGTGATTTTAGCTTGAATTGCTTCAATTTTCATTTGCCATTCTTGCGCAAGCACTCGCATTTCGTGTTTATCTCTAAGACTTTGTTTGATTAAATCGTCGTTTAATAATTCAAAATCTTTAGCAGACAGCAATTGTATTTGTGTATCTCTAATTAACTTTCTGTCATTTTTTAGCTGTTTGTGCAATTTTTTCTGTTCGTTAAGCGCAATTTTTTCTTCTGCTAAAGCATTGGTTAAAGCTTGCTTTAAAACAAAATACTCTTCATTTTTTTGCAAATCTTCAATTGCTGCGTTAATTGCATTTACTTCTTTTTCGTCTTTTACAAAAAATGAATCTTTGTGCCATAAATCAAAAATTGGCGGAACATATCCATCTAAATGTGTAAAAGCACCTAGTTTTCCAGAAAAACCTTTTAAATATCCAATTTCACCTTTTTTATTTTGTACCACTAAAACACCAAACATTTTTCCTGCCGGAAGTGAATTACTATTATTAACGTCAAACAGCGGAGCAATTTGAACATGATTTACAAGTTCATTCTGCAATTCTTCGGCAGCTAAAATTGCTAACGGATGAGGTTCGTAATAAAAGGGAAAAGTAAATTTTTCGGGTAATTGAAATGATTGAATATCGGTTTTATAGGTATGAAAAAGTGCCATTGGATGCAAATATTCTTAAATTGAATAGGCAAAAATACAAATAAAAGC
>CANQRD010000008.1 GCA_947626185.1 uncultured Flavobacterium sp. | reverse complement strand
GGCGAAGGGTTTATTCAAGCAATGAAAATTTTAGATGGTGGTCGTATTTCAATTGGAGCATTGTCTTTAGGAATTGCTAAAGGAGCTTATGAAGCAGCATTAAAGTATTCAAAAGAAAGAGTTCAATTTGGAAAACCAATTAGTCAATTTCAAGCAATCGGATTTAAATTAGCTGATATGGCTACTGAGATTGAATGTTCAGAGTTATTATTGCACAAGGCAGCTTTTTTGAAAAACAATAATAAACCGATGACAAATGCTGGAGCAATGGCAAAAATGTATGCATCGGAAGTTTGTGTTAAAGTGGCAAACGAAGCTATTCAAATTCATGGTGGATACGGTTATACAAAAGATTTTCCTGTAGAGAAGTTTTATCGCGACGCTAAGCTTTGTACTATTGGAGAAGGAACAACAGAAATACAAAAACTGGTAATTTCAAGAAATATTCTTAGAGACTAATCGTTTTGATGTAAATAAAAAAAGGGAAGCGAAAGCTTCCCTTTTTTTATTTATCACTGTATTTGGTTACAATCAAACTCAATGCTCCGTCGCCAGTTATATTACAAGCTGTTCCAAAACTATCTTGTAATGCAAAGATGGTAAGTATTAGTGCAATTCCTGTGTCATCAAAACCTAGTACAGATGTAATGATTCCTAGCGAAGCCATTACTGTACCTCCAGGTACACCAGGTGCTCCAACGGCAAAAATGCCTAATAATAAAACAAATATTATCATGGTTCCAACAGTTGGTAATGTACCATATAAGACTAAAGAAACAGTCATAACAAAAAATACTTCTGTAAGTACTGATCCACATAAATGTATGTTAGAAAAAAATGGAATAGTGAAATTGGTTATTTCGGGTTTTAGCACTTTGCTTTTGTGTGCCGATTGCAATGCGATACCTAAACTGGCTGCAGATGATATTGTACCAATTGCTGTAAGATAGGCTGGTCCATAATGCTTGATTACTTTCCACGGGTTCTTTTGGGAGTAAATACCAGCAATTGAAGTCATCTTGACTTTTTAGTTTTGTAAAACTTTTTTAGTCCTATAACGATAAAAGCTATGAAGTTCCATGCCATCCAGTTAGAAAGTGTGGTGTCAAATCTATTGAGTAAAGAACGAAAGCTATCTAACCAAGCATTGGTTCTTTCAATGGCATATCTTTCTTTGTATAGTTTTTCATCAAAATAATCATCTTCATTATTTTGTCCATTTCGTTTATTAGGACAGATGTTAGCTATTATTTCTTTATCTGTCAATATCTTTCTAAGTTTCTGTGAATCAAAACCTGCATCAGCATTAATAAACAATCCTGATATAGATATTTCAGCATCAGTTAGTTGATTAGTTATGTCTTCAAAATAAATTTCTATATCAAATAAATCATTGTGATTTCCTGCTATCGGTTTTGACATAGCTAATGGTAAACCTTGACGATCTGTAAAGTATAAAGAATTAGTTGTTTTACGTTTTTTTCTTCCTTGATAAGCTACTTGCTCTCCACCTCTTAAAGCCGTAGTATGGCTTCCATCTAAATCTGCACTTGATAAATCAATAAGAGACTTATTCTTTTTTAATAATTCTGTCCAACAAGATTGCCATACACCAGCTTTGCACCAATTACGAAAATGACCAAATACTGTTTTATGACTTAATACTTGGGTACTAAACAAAGCTTGAACTGGTAAATAACTCCACTGAACACCTGTTTTTAGCTTATATAATATAGCATTAACTATCTCATAAAGTGGAGCTTTTGATTTAAATCCTCTTTTTGGAAGTGGTAAATGTGGGACTATATCTAATTCTATACTATCTTTGTGGAGTACTTGGTACACGGGGTTATAGGTTTTGTTGGTTTAGCGACACAAAGTTCTATAGCCCTTCTTTATTTTACAAAAGTCAAGACGACCTCATTGTAAATAAAAAGGCTAACCAAAAAAAATGAGCTACAATTACAATTAAAATAACAGTTATAAAAACGGGTAATTGTGATTGTATTGATCCTTCATAACTCAATAAAGCAAAGTTGGCTAATATGTAAAAAGGTAAAATTGGAATTAAAACACGATTAACCAATAATAAAACAATATCTTTAAAAAAATCGAATGCTCGTTCAAGTGGTTTTGCTTCTGTCCATAATATTCCAATACCTATCATTAAGGCAAGTGTTAATGCTGTCATTACCTCAAAAACGGGAGGTATATCGAGTTTAAAAAGCATTTGAGGTAATTCTTTTAAATCGTCGGAAGCTTTGTTAATTTCTAAGTTAGGTAGTATAGAATATCCCATTATCGTGCTCAAAAAACCTGCCCCTATACTAGATAGATATGCAATAATGATTGAAAATCCTATGATTTTAGTTTTGCTCTTGTCTAGCTTAGCAATAGAGGAAACGACAAATCCAACAATGATTAAAGGGACTAAAAACATAATAATCTGCCCTAAAATATATCTTGTAGAAAGGATCACTTGTAGGGCGCTGTTGTTTAAGTATTGTCCAATAAGCAGGCCAATAATAACGCCTAGTAGTAATCGAAAAATGGTACTTTTAATTAGTTTTTTCATTTTATTTTTTTTGCAAAGTTATTGTTTTGCTGTTTTCTTGTTTGTTATTGTAAGAAATATACCACGTATATGGTAGTGGAGTAAAGAAATAGTGTTAAAATGAAAACGGCGTAATACAGTAATTATAAATTGATTGTTTTGAAAAAAATGCTTTTTTTATTGTGTTGTAATAAAAAATTAATACTTTTGCACTACCAAATGAGAGGAGGTGTATGAAAACATGTTGATCATTCCAATTAAAGACGGAGAAAATATCGATAGAGCACTAAAGCGCTATAAAAGAAAATTTGACAGAACAGGAACTTTACGTCAGTTAAGATCTCGTCAATATTTTGCAAAACCGTCAGTTATCAAAAGAGATAAAATGCAAAAAGCTGCATATATCCAACACTTAAAAGATTCAGTAGAAATCTAAGAGGGTATATCATAAATTATAACCGTTACAATAAAGTAGTATCTTTGTTGTAACGGTTTTTTTATGGACGAAAATTTACAAAAGTTTATCGATTATTTGGAAAAAGAAAAGCAATACTCTAATCATACAGTAGTTGCTTATAAAAAAGATATTGAAGAGTTTTTTTATTTTTTAATTACACATAGGCAAGATTATAAAGAAGTAAAGTATCAAAGTGTGCGATTGTGGGTAGTGGAGCTTATGGAGAAAGATTTATCGAAACGATCAATCAATAGAAAAATCAGTAGTATTAAGGCATTTTACAAATTTTTAATGAAGGTAGAAGTGATTGATAGTAATCCTTTGCAGCAACATCGTTCTTTAAAATTGGAAAAGAAAATGCAATTGCCTTTTACTATACAAGAAATAGATCAGGTAAGAGAAGAATTACAAGCTTCTGAAGATTATGATTCATTGCTTAATTTGGTAATAGTGGAAATGCTTTACTGTCTCGGACTTAGACGCAGTGAGCTTTGTAATATTAAATTTTCAGATGTTGATTTTTATACAAAAACAGTAAAAGTGCACGGAAAGGGCAATAAGGCGAGATATGTTCCTATTATTGATAATTTAGAAAAAATATTAAAAGCTTATCTTCTAGAAAGAGATAGCTATTGTTTGAGTGATCAAAAAATTAACTATTTTTTAATAGACAAAGAAGGAAGAAAAATCGACGAAATATTTGTTTATCGTGTCATAAATTTCTACTTTAGTAAGACAACAACTAAGGAGAAAAATAGTCCTCATATGTTAAGGCATGCTTTTGCAACGCACCTTTTAGAAAACGGTGCCGATATTAATTCGATAAAGGAGCTAATGGGGCATAAAAGTTTGGCATCAACAGAAGGTTATACTCAGGTTAATTTTAAAGAATTGAAGCAAACTTATTTGAAGGCACATCCAAAGTTGAAGAAAAAGAATTAAAAACCTTTTAAATGAAAAAGTTATGAAAGTGAACATTCAAGCAGTTAATTTTAATGTTGATCGTAAATTGGTAGACTTCATTAATGAGCGATTAGGGAAAATTAATAAGTTTTACGATAAGGTAATTTCAGTAGATGTATTTCTGAAATTAGAAAATACAAATGAGAAAGAAAACAAAGTTGTAGAAATGAAAGTTTTGGTTCCAGGAGATGATATTGTAGTAAAGAAAATTTGTAAAACATTTGAGGAAGGTGTTGATATAGGGGCAGATGCATTAGAACGACAAGTTCTTAAACATAAGGAGAAACAGAATGCTTATTAATTAAAAAAATGAATAAATTGTTTTTTTTAATCAATAAAATATATACATTTGCAGTCCGTTAGAAATAGCGGACTTTTTCTATTGAAGCAATTTTGCCGGTGTAGCTCAGTTGGCTAGAGCAGCTGATTTGTAATCAGCAGGTCGTGGGTTCGAGTCCCTCCATCGGCTCAAAAGAAGAAAAAAATATTATTGGGGAGATACTCAAGCGGCCAACGAGGACGGACTGTAAATCCGTTGGGAAACCTTCGCAGGTTCGAATCCTGCTCTCCCCACTACTAAATATAAGAGGCATAAGCCGGTGTAGCTCAGGGGTAGAGTGCTTCCTTGGTAAGGAAGAGGTCACGGGTTCAAATCCCGTCATTGGCTCAGGTTTTTTTATTATATTTGAACACTAATTATATAACTAAGATTAAATTATTAAATCATGGCAAAGGAAACTTTTGACCGTTCGAAGCCGCACTTAAACATCGGTACTATCGGACACGTTGACCACGGTAAAACTACTACTACAGCTGCTATCTCTAAAGTATTGTCGGATGCTGGATTCTCAGAAGCTAGATCTTTCGATCAAATTGATAACGCTCCAGAAGAAAAAGAACGTGGTATTACAATTAATACTTCACACGTAGAGTATGCTACTGCAAACCGTCACTACGCTCACGTTGACTGTCCAGGTCACGCGGATTACGTTAAAAACATGGTTACAGGTGCTGCTCAGATGGATGGTGCTATCCTTGTTGTTGCTGCAACTGATGGTCCTATGCCTCAAACTCGTGAGCACATCTTATTAGGTCGCCAAGTTGGTATTCCTAGAATTGTTGTTTTCATGAATAAAGTTGACTTAGTTGATGATGCTGAGTTATTAGAGTTAGTTGAAATGGAAGTACGTGATTTATTATCTTTCTATCAATATGATGGAGATAATGGACCAGTTATCCATGGATCTGCTTTAGGAGCTTTAAATGGTGAGCAACAATGGGTTGATAAATTGTTAGAATTAATGGATGCAGTTGATAATTGGATCGAAGAGCCAATCCGTGATACTGAAAAACCATTCTTAATGCCAGTTGAGGACGTGTTTACAATTACAGGACGTGGTACTGTAGCTACAGGACGTATCGAAACAGGTGTTGCTAACACAGGTGATCCAGTTGAAATCATCGGTATGGGTGCTGACAAATTAACTTCTACTATTACAGGAGTTGAGATGTTCCGTAAAATCTTAGACCGTGGAGAAGCTGGAGATAACGTAGGTTTATTATTACGTGGTATTGATAAAACTGATATCCGTCGTGGTATGGTTATTGTGAAGCCAGGTTCAGTAAAGCCACACGCTAAATTTAAAGCTGAGGTTTATATCCTTAAAAAAGAAGAAGGTGGACGTCATACTCCATTCCATAACAATTACCGTCCTCAGTTCTACGTTCGTACAACTGACGTAACTGGAACTATCCAATTACCAGAAGGTACTGAAATGGTTATGCCTGGAGATAACTTAACTATCACTGTTGAGTTGTTAAGCCCAATCGCTTTATCAGTAGGTTTACGTTTCGCTATCCGTGAAGGTGGTAGAACAGTAGGTGCTGGTCAGGTAACTGAAATTTTAGACTAATTATTTAGTGAAAAATAAATTTAAAGTCAGCGCTAAACCGCTGACTTTACTAACAAACGGGTGTAGTTCAAGGGTAGAATAGCGGTCTCCAAAACCGTTGATGGGGGTTCGAATCCCTCCACCCGTGCAAAAAAAACATAAACATGGCAAAGGTATTTAATTACATATCAGACGCTTTTACCGAGCTTAAAACAAATGTGACTTGGTCACCTTGGGCCGAAGTGCAAAAATTTACAATTATTATAGCAGTATTTGTTATTGTAATGTCTTTAGCGACTTGGGGAGTAGATAGTTTATTTGGAGAAGCTTTAGGGAAGTTTTATAATTGGATAAGATCATAAGGAGAGAATATTATGGCTGATACAAATGTCAAAAAATGGTATGTGGTTCGTGCAGTAAGTGGACAAGAAAATAAAGTGAAGAATTATATCGAAACTGAAATTTCTCGTTTGGGTTTGTCAGATTATCTTTCACAGGTTTTAGTGCCAACTGAAAAAGTGGTTTCTGAGGATAAGAATGGTAAGAAAAAGACAACTGAGCGTGTTTACTTTCCAGGCTATGTTATGATAGAGGCTAACTTGACAGGAGAGGTTCCTCACGCTATAAAGTCAATAACAGGTGTTATTGGTTTTTTAGGAGAAACAAGAGGCGGTGAGCCAGTTCCTTTAAGAGAATCTGAAGTGAATCGTATGTTAGGAAAAGTAGACGAGTTGGCGGTTAAGGTTGATTCTGGAGTTATTCCATACGAAATTGGAGAGTCTGTAAAAGTTACTGATGGACCATTCAAAGGATTCGATGCGACCATTGAAAATATCAATGAAGAAAAACGTAAACTAGAGGTAATGGTGAAGATTTTTGGAAGAAAAACACCTTTAGAATTAAGTTTTGTACAAGTAGAAAAAATATAATGTTACATACAGACGCATCTTTGCTTCCAAACGAGATGTGCTAAATTTTTTAAAAATGGCAAAAGAAATTAGTAAAGTAGTTAAACTACAAGTTAAGGGAGGTGCTGCGAATCCTTCGCCACCGGTTGGACCTGCTTTGGGGGCTGCTGGAGTTAATATCATGGAGTTCTGTAAGCAGTTTAATGCTAGAACACAAGATAAACCCGGTAAAGTTTTACCAGTACAAATTACTGTGTATAAAGACAAATCATTTGAATTTGTTGTTAAAACGCCACCTGCTGCTGTTCAATTATTAGAGGCTGCGAAAGTGAAATCTGGATCTGGTGAGCCAAATAGAAAAAAAGTTGCTAGTGTAACTTGGGAACAAGTACGTGCAATTGCAGAAGACAAAATGCCGGATTTAAACGCATTTACAGTTGAGTCAGCTATGTCAATGGTAGCTGGTACTGCAAGATCTATGGGTATATCAGTAACAGGAACTGCTCCTTTTTAATTGTAAAAGAAAGAAGAAATGGCAAAATTAACGAAAAAGCAAAAAGAGGCGGCTGCTAAAATTGAAAAAGGTAGATTATATTCTTTGAAAGAAGGGTCTGCTTTAATTAAACAAGTAGCTTCTGCAAAATTTGACGAATCTGTTGATATCGCTGTACGTTTAGGAGTAGATCCTCGTAAAGCAAATCAAATGGTGCGTGGTGTTGTTACATTACCGCATGGAACAGGAAAAGATGTTAGAGTATTAGCATTGGTTACACCTGATAAAGAAGCTGAGGCTGTTGCAGCTGGAGCTGACTATGTTGGGTTAGACGAGTACCTACAAAAAATTAAAGATGGTTGGACAGATGTTGATGTAATCATCACTATGCCAGCTGTTATGGGTAAATTAGGTCCTTTAGGTCGTATTTTAGGACCAAGAGGTTTAATGCCAAACCCTAAAACAGGTACGGTTACTATGGATGTTGCGAAAGCAGTTCAAGAAGTTAAGGCTGGTAAAATCGATTTTAAAGTTGATAAAACAGGAATCGTTCATGCAGGAATCGGAAAGGTATCTTTCGATGCTGATAAGATTCAAGAAAACGCAGCTGAATTGATTCAAACATTAATCAAATTAAAACCAACTGCAGCTAAGGGTACTTATATCAAGTCAATTCATATATCTAGTACTATGAGCCCTGCTATTGCTTTAGATCCTAAAGCAGTATAATTGGTAGTAAAAATTTTCACTTATGACTAGAGAACAAAAAGCAGTAGCAATTGAAGAATTAAAGGCACAGTTAGCAGATGCTAATATTCTTTACATTGCTGATATTTCAGGATTAAATGCAGAGATTACTACGAATTTAAGAAAGGCTTGTAACAAAGTTGGAATTAAATTAGAAGTAGTAAAAAATACATTGCTTGCTAAAGCAATGGAGGCTACTGAGAAAAACTATGACGAGTTACCTTCAGTTTTAAAGGGAAACAGCGCTATTCTTATTTCAGAGGTTGCTAATGCACCAGCAAAAGTAATTAAAGAGTTCAGAAAGAAAAGCGATAAGCCTTTATTAAAGGGAGCTTATATTAACGAGGAAGTTTACGTTGGAGACAATCAGTTAGATACGTTAGTAGCTATTAAGTCAAGAGAAGAGATGATTGGAGAAATAATTGGATTACTTCAGTCGCCAGCTCAGAGAGTTATCTCAGCTTTACAAAACCAGTTCAAAGACGAAGAATAGTATATTCGTGTTTGAATGTTCCATAAAAGAACGCACATTAATAAATTATATTTTTACAAATCATTTAAAAGATAGAACAAATGGCAGATTTGAAACAATTCGCAGAACAATTAGTTAACTTAACAGTTAAAGAAGTTAACGAATTAGCAACTATATTAAAAGACGAATACGGAATTGAGCCTGCAGCTGCTGCTGTAGTTGTAGCTGGTGGTGGAGATGCTGCTGCTGCTGAAGAGCAAACTGAATTCACAGTTGTGTTAAAAGAAGCTGGAGCTTCTAAATTGGCTGTAGTTAAAGCTGTTAAAGAATTAACAGGTTTAGGACTTAAAGAAGCTAAAGATATGGTTGATTCAGTTCCTGCAAACATCAAAGAAGGTGTTTCTAAAGATGAGGCTGAAGGACTTAAAAAAGCATTGGAAGAAGCTGGAGCTGTTGTTGAGCTTAAATAAGCTTATTACCAAAAATATTCTAGGTTTAGGTCTTGAGAGCAATCTCAAAGGCCTAAACCATTTTGCGTATAAAACGTTTTGTGCGTAAAAATCATTAAATAATATAAACAAAATTTATTGTCCATTGATGATCACAAATCAGAATGAAAGATTAAATTTTGCCTCTACAAAGAATATTCCTGCGTATCCGGATTTTTTGGACATTCAGGTAAAATCTTTTAAAGACTTTTTTCAGTTAGAAACAAAGTCAGATGAAAGAGGTAATGAAGGATTATATAATACCTTCATGGAGAACTTCCCGATCACTGACACCAGAAATCAGTTTGTATTGGAGTTTCTTGATTACTTTGTTGATCCTCCTCGCTATTCAATCGAAGAATGTATTGATAGAGGACTAACGTATAGCGTTCCGTTAAAAGCGCGTTTAAAATTATATTGTACTGACCCTGAACACGAAGATTTTGAAACTATCGTTCAAGATGTTTATTTAGGAACAATACCATATATGACGCCAAGCGGTACATTTGTAATCAATGGAGCTGAGCGTGTTGTAGTATCTCAATTACACCGTTCGCCTGGTGTGTTCTTTGGACAGTCGTTCCACGCAAATGGAACTAAGTTGTATTCGGCTAGAGTTATTCCTTTCAAGGGATCATGGATTGAGTTTGCAACTGATATCAATAGCGTTATGTACGCGTACATTGATAGAAAGAAAAAATTACCTGTTACTACCTTATTCCGTGCAATTGGTTTTGAAAGAGACAAGGATATCCTAGAGATTTTCGACCTTGCAGAGGAGGTAAAAGTATCAAAAACAGGATTGAAAAAATACATCGGTAGAAGATTAGCTGCACGTGTTTTAAACACATGGCACGAAGACTTCGTAGATGAAGATACAGGAGAAGTAGTTTCTATTGAGAGAAATGAGATTATCTTAGACCGTGATACAGTCCTAGATAAAGATAATGTCGAAGAAATCATTGAGGCGAGCGTTAAAAATATCCTGTTACATAAAGACGATAATAATCAGGCAGATTATGCCATTATACATAATACGTTACAGAAGGATCCTACTAACTCTGAAAAAGAGGCTGTAGAGCATATTTACCGTCAGTTACGTAACGCAGAACCGCCTGATGAGGAGACTGCACGTGGTATTATCGATAAATTATTCTTCTCAGATCAACGCTATAATCTAGGTGAGGTTGGTCGTTATAGAATGAATAAGAAACTTAATCTTGATACCCCAATTGATAAACAAGTATTAACAAAAGAAGATATTATTACTATTGTTAAGTACTTGATTGAATTAATTAACTCAAAAGCAGAGATTGATGATATTGACCACTTATCTAACCGTCGTGTACGTACAGTAGGTGAGCAATTATCTGCTCAGTTTGGTGTTGGTTTAGCTCGTATGGCAAGAACAATTCGAGAGCGTATGAACGTACGTGACAACGAGGTGTTTACTCCAATCGATTTGATTAACGCGAAGACTTTATCGTCAGTTATTAATTCATTTTTTGGAACGAACCAATTATCTCAGTTCATGGATCAAACAAATCCATTGGCAGAGATTACACATAAACGTCGTTTATCAGCATTAGGACCTGGAGGTTTATCTAGAGAACGAGCTGGTTTCGAAGTGCGAGACGTTCACTATACTCATTACGGTCGTTTATGTCCGATTGAGACTCCAGAGGGACCAAATATTGGTTTGATTTCTTCGTTGGCAGTATATGCAAAAGTGAACAATATGGGATTCATTGAAACGCCTTACCGTCCAGTAATTGACGGAAAAGTAGATATTATTAATGATCCTGTTTATCTAAGTGCAGAAGAAGAAGAGGGTAAGTTAATTGCTCAAGCAAACGTTTTAATGGATGCTAATGGAATGATCACTGAAGAGCGTGTAGTAGTTAAAGAAGAAGGTGATTTCCCTGTAGTGGAGCCAAAAGATTTAGACTATACAGACGTTTCTCCAAACCAAATTGCTTCTATTTCTGCTTCATTGATTCCATTCTTAGAGCACGATGATGCTAACCGTGCGTTGATGGGATCAAACATGATGCGTCAGGCTGTACCTTTATTACGTGCGGATTCTCCAATCGTTGGTACAGGTTTAGAAAGACAAGTAGCTTCAGATTCTCGTGTTTTAATTAATTCAGAGGGAGAAGGTGTTGTTGAGTATGTAGATGCACAAAAAATTATTATTAAGTACGATCGTACTGACGAGCAACGCTTAATTAGCTTTGATCCAGACGAGAAATCATACAATTTAATTAAATTTAGAAAAACGAATCAAAGTACATGTATTAACTTAAAACCAATTGTTCGCAAAGGGGATAGAGTTACAAAAGGACAAGTACTTTGTGAAGGATACGCAACTCAAAATGGAGAGTTAGCTTTAGGTCGTAACTTACAAGTAGCATTTATGCCATGGAAAGGATACAACTTCGAGGATGCGATTGTGATTTCAGAAAAAGTAGTTCGTGAGGATATTTTTACATCAATTCATATTGACGACTATACTTTAGAAGTTAGAGATACTAAATTAGGTAACGAAGAGCTAACTAATGATATTCCTAACGTAAGTGAAGAGGCTACTAAAGACCTAGACGAAAACGGAATGATTCGTATCGGCGCTGAAGTTAAGCCTGGTGATATCTTAATTGGTAAGATTACTCCAAAAGGAGAATCTGATCCTACTCCAGAAGAAAAATTATTGCGCGCAATCTTTGGTGATAAAGCAGGTGATGTTAAAGATGCATCATTAAAAGCTTCACCATCATTAAGAGGTGTTGTATTAGATAAAAAATTATTTGCTAGAGCAGTAAAGGATAAGCGTAAGCGTTCAAAAGATAAAGATGATTTAGCTTTACTTGAAACTAAGTTTGAGGTTAAATTCAATGAATTAAAAGAACGTTTAGTTGAGAAACTATTCTTCATCGTAAACGGAAAAACATCTCAGGGTGTATTAAACGATTTAGGAGAAGAGATTTTGCCAAAAGGTAAAAAATATACGCAAAAAATGCTTTATGCTGTTGAAGATTTTGCTCACTTAACTAAAGGTCAGTGGACAGTTGATGAAGAAACTAATTCATTAGTAACTGATTTAATCCACAACTATAAAATTAAGCTAAACGACTTACAAGGAGCGTTGCGTAGAGAGAAATTTATGATTACTGTTGGAGATGAATTACCATCAGGAATCTTAAAATTAGCAAAAGTATATATTGCTAAGAAACGTAAGCTGAAAGTAGGAGATAAGATGGCAGGACGTCACGGTAACAAAGGTATTGTGGCTCGTATTGTAAGAGATGAAGATATGCCATTCTTAGAAGATGGAACACCAGTTGATATTGTATTAAATCCATTAGGGGTACCATCTCGTATGAATATTGGTCAGATTTATGAAACGGTATTAGGATGGGCAGGTCAAAAATTAGGTCAAAAATACGCTACACCAATCTTTGATGGAGCTAATTTAGATCAGATTAATGAGCTAACAGATAAAGCTGGTATTCCTAGATTTGGACATACTTACTTATATGATGGAGGTACAGGTGAACGTTTCAACCAAAGAGCAACAGTAGGAGTTATTTACATGTTGAAATTAGGACACATGGTTGATGATAAGATGCACTCTCGTTCAATCGGACCATACTCATTAATTACGCAACAACCATTAGGAGGTAAGGCTCAATTTGGAGGTCAGCGTTTTGGAGAGATGGAGGTTTGGGCTTTAGAAGCATACGGAGCATCAAGTACATTACGTGAGATTTTGACGGTAAAATCAGATGACGTTATTGGTAGAGCAAAAACTTACGAAGCAATCGTTAAGGGTGAAACTATGCCAGAGCCAGGATTACCTGAGTCATTCAATGTATTAATGCATGAATTAAAAGGTCTTGGATTAGACATCCGATTAGAAGAATAAACTATAGATTTTAGAGTAAGCAGTAAAAAGCTGCTTACTCTTTATCATACACTTTAACAAGTAAGTTTACCATGAATAGAAATAAAGAGAAAAATACCGTAAAAAGGTTTAATAAAATCTCAATAGGTTTAGCTTCGCCAGAATCAATTCTTGCAGAATCGAGAGGTGAGGTGTTAAAACCAGAAACAATTAACTATCGTACGCATAAACCAGAACGAGATGGTTTATTCTGCGAGCGTATTTTTGGTCCTGTAAAAGATTACGAGTGTGCTTGTGGTAAGTATAAAAGAATTCGCTACAAAGGAATCGTTTGTGATCGTTGTGGTGTAGAAGTAACTGAGAAAAAAGTACGTAGAGATAGAGTAGGTCATATCAACTTAGTTGTGCCAATCGCTCACATTTGGTATTTCCGTTCTTTACCGAATAAAATAGGTTATATCTTAGGTCTTCCTTCGAAAAAGCTAGACATGATTATTTATTACGAAAGATACGTAGTAATTCAACCAGGTATTGCTAAAAATGAAGAAGGTGAGCCATTAAAGCGTTTGGATTTCTTAACAGAAGAAGAGTACTTGAATATTCAGGATTCTCTTCCAATGGAAAACCAATTCTTAGATGATACTGATCCAAATAAATTCATCGCTAAGATGGGGGCAGAATGTATCATGGATTTATTAGCTACCACTGATTTAGATCAATTGTCGTATACCTTGCGTCATGCGGCTAATAATGAAACATCTAAACAAAGAAAAACAGAAGCATTAAAGAGACTTAATATTGTAGAATCTTTCCGTGAGTCTAACTTAAATCGCGAGAATAGACCAGAATGGATGATCTTGAAAGTAATTCCTGTTATTCCACCAGAATTACGTCCATTAGTTCCACTAGATGGAGGTCGTTTTGCAACTTCTGATTTGAACGACTTATATCGTCGTGTAATTATTAGAAATAATCGTTTAAAACGATTAATGGAGATAAAAGCTCCTGAAGTAATTTTACGTAACGAAAAACGTATGCTTCAAGAAGCTGTAGATTCATTGTTTGACAACACAAGAAAATCTTCTGCTGTTAAAACAGAATCTAACCGTCCATTAAAATCATTATCAGATTCGTTAAAAGGAAAACAAGGACGTTTCCGTCAAAACCTATTAGGTAAACGTGTAGATTATTCTGCTCGATCGGTAATTGTTGTTGGACCTGAATTAAAATTATATGAGTGTGGATTGCCAAAAGATATGGCAGCTGAACTTTACAAGCCATTCGTTATTCGTAAGTTAATCGAAAGAGGAATTGTAAAAACAGTAAAATCTGCAAAGAAAATTATTGATAAAAGAGAGCCAGTAGTTTGGGATATCTTAGAAAACGTAATTAAAGGCCACCCAGTTCTATTGAACCGTGCTCCTACGTTACACCGTTTAGGTATTCAAGCATTCCAACCTAAATTGATTGAAGGTAAAGCAATTCAGTTACATCCATTAGTGTGTACTGCGTTCAACGCCGATTTCGATGGTGACCAGATGGCAGTTCACTTACCATTAGGGCCAGAGGCAATTTTAGAGTCGCAATTATTAATGTTGGCTTCTCACAATATCTTAAACCCTGCAAATGGTGCGCCTATTACTGTACCTTCTCAAGACATGGTACTTGGTCTTTATTATATGACTAAGTTACGTAAGTCTACTCCAGAAGAAATTGTAAAAGGTGAGGGATTAACTTTTTATTCTGTTGAAGAGGTACATATCGCTATCAACGAAGGGAAATTAGACCTAAATGCAGGTGTTAAAGTACGTGCAAAAGATTACAATGAAAATGGCGAATTAGTTTATAAAATTATTGAAACTACAGCAGGTCGTATCTTATTTAATGAGGTTGTACCAGAAGTTGCAGGATTTATCAATGAGGTTTTAACTAAAAAATCATTAAGAGATATTATCGGTCATATTTTAAGTATTACTGATGTTCCAACAACTGCTGCATTCCTTGATGATATTAAAGGAATGGGATATGGATATGCATTCCGTGGAGGATTGTCATTCAGCTTAGGAGATATTATTGTTCCAGAAAAGAAACAAGAATTAATTGACGATGCTAATCAACAAGTTGATCATATTACAATGAACTATAACATGGGTCTTATTACAAATAATGAGCGTTATAATCAGGTAATTGATGTTTGGACTTCTACAAATGCTATGTTGACAGAATTAGCAATGAAGAATATTCGTGAAGATAAACAAGGATTTAACTCAGTATACATGATGTTAGATTCTGGAGCGAGGGGTTCTAAAGAGCAGATTCGTCAGCTAACAGGTATGCGTGGATTAATGGCAAAACCTAAGAAATCAACAGCAGGAGGTGGCGAAATTATTGAAAATCCAATTTTATCTAACTTTAAAGAAGGATTATCAATTTTAGAATATTTTATTTCTACTCACGGTGCTCGTAAAGGTCTTGCAGATACTGCGTTAAAAACTGCCGATGCAGGATATTTAACTCGTCGTTTACATGATGTTGCGCAAGATGTAATTGTAAACTCTGTTGATTGTGGTACATTAAGAGGTATTGATGTAGCTGCATTAAAGAAAAACGAAGAGGTAATCGAATCTTTAGGAGAAAGAGTACTTGGACGTGTTGTTTTAAATAATGTAGTAAATCCTCTAAACAATGAAATCATCGTTGGAGCTGGAGAAGAAGTTACTGAGGCTATTGCAAAATTAATTAATGCATCGCCAATAGAAAAAATTGAGGTAAGATCTCCATTAACTTGTGAGGCAGAAACAGGAATCTGTGCTAAATGTTACGGACGTAACTTAGCAACTGCTAGAATGGTTCAAAAAGGAGAAGCTGTAGGAGTTGTTGCTGCTCAGTCAATTGGAGAGCCAGGTACACAGTTAACATTAAGAACATTCCACGTTGGAGGTACAGCGGGTAATATTTCTGAGGTATCTACTATTAGTTCAAAATTCAACGGTCGTTTAGAGATCGAAGAATTAAAAACTGTAGACGGAGAAGATTTTGAAGGAAAACCAGAAAAAATCGTTGTTTCTCGTTCAACGGAGATTAAGTTATTCGACTTAAATACTGGAATTTTATTGACTACAAACAATATTCCTTACGGATCTTATATTTACGTAAAAGATGGCGATGTAGTTTCTGAAGGTGATGTACTTTGTAAATGGGATCCATATAACGGTGTAATCGTTTCTGAGTTTACTGGTAAAGTAGCTTATGAAGACATCGAGCAAGGACAAACATTTATGGTTGAAATTGATGAGCAAACAGGTTTCCAAGAGAAAGTTATTAGTGAATCAAGAAATAAAAAACTAATACCAACTTTATTAATTTATGGTAAAGATGGTGAGTTAATCCGTTCTTACAACTTACCGGTAGGTTCTCACCTTATGGTAAATGATGGAGAAAAGATTAAAGCTGGTAAGGTATTAGTTAAAATTCCTCGTCATTCATCAAAAGCAGGAGATATTACTGGAGGTTTACCTCGTATTACAGAGCTTTTAGAAGCGCGTAATCCGTCTAATCCAGCAGTGGTTTCTGAGATTGATGGTGTGGTATCTTTTGGAAAAGTAAAACGAGGTAACCGAGAAATAGTTGTTGAATCTAGAACAGGAGATGTTAGAAAGTATTTAGTAAAGCTTTCGAACCAAATTCTTGTTCAAGAAAATGACTTCGTAAAAGCAGGTATGCCATTGTCAGATGGAGCAATTACTCCAGATGATATTTTACGTATCCAAGGACCATCAGCAGTTCAACAATATTTAGTAAATGAAATTCAGGAAGTGTATCGTTTACAAGGGGTGAAAATTTCTGATAAGCACTTTGAGGTTGTTATTCGTCAAATGATGCGTAAAGTTAGAATTCAAGATCCAGGAGATACATTGTTCTTAGAAGATCAATTAGTTCACACAAGTGACTTTATAAAGGAAAACGATAGATTATTTGGAATGAAAGTGGTTGAAAACGCTGGTGATTCTGAAAATTTAAAAGAAGGTCAAATCGTTTCAATGAGAGAGTTGCGTGATGAAAATTCTATGTTGAAAAGAGAGGATAAAAACATTGTTATTTCTAGAGATGTTATGCCTGCTACTGGTACGCCAATATTACAAGGTATTACTAGAGCATCATTACAAACGAAGTCGTTTATTTCGGCGGCATCGTTCCAGGAAACAACAAAAGTTTTAAACGAAGCAGCTGTTGCAGGTAAAGTTGATACTTTAATGGGATTAAAAGAAAACGTTATCGTTGGACACAGAATTCCTGCAGGAACTGGATTAAGAGAGTATGATAACATTATCGTTTCATCAAATGATAAAGGTGATTTATTAGCTCAAGAATTAGATTTAAATTTCTAAAAAATGGCAGAAGAGCAGAATAATTTCAACATTGAGTTGGATGAAGTAACAGCTGAAGGAACTTATTGTAATTTAGCAATTGTCAATCATTCCAATACTGAATTTGTAGTTGATTTTGTAAACATTATGCCAGGTGTTCCAAAAGGAAAGGTAAAATCAAGAATAATTTTGACACCTATTCATGCAAAACGTCTTTTAAAAGCTTTAAACGATAATGTTGTTAGATTTGAAAAGGCAAATGGTGAAATTAAAGATTTTGATACTAATCAAAGTTCCATTATTCCGCCGTTAAATTTTGGACCTAAAGGAGATGCTTAGATAAATATAAAAGACCTATACAAATTTGTATAGGTCTTTTTTTTGTTCTCGCTTTTATAGAATTTTAAAATTTTACTTTAAGACAATATTAGGTTGTTGATTTTTATGAATGTTGTCTGAAAGTTAAATAAATAAAAATATAATAATTTGACTATTTAATATAAAATTATTTGTTTTAAGGTTTTAATTATTTTTAAATAGGTGTTTTTACTTTAATTTTTGAAGATGTTGTGTTTAAAAATGTTAATCTTAGATGTGGTTATTTGGGTTTTTTATCTGCTTCTTTAGGTAAATTGAGTAACTGAATCTTTACATTCATTAACTATTACTTAATTCAATAATGTTGTTTTTACTTTTGGAAATAACGTGTTTTGCTACCGTAAACTTCTTAAAATCTATACAACATAATAGTATGAAAAAAGTAGAACGCAGTAGCAAAAGTCTTTTCCTCGTATTTACTACATTGATGGCAATTTGTACTTCACAAGTTCATGCAGAAAATAATAGTTTTTCAAGCGATAAACTAATTGCTTCTAATGAGCAACAAAAAGGAATTAATGGTAAAGTTTTAGATCAGAGTAATCTTGTTTTGCCTGGTGTTGTTGTTAAAAACTTAGCCAACAATAAAACAGTTTTAACAGATTTAAATGGACAATTTTCTATTCCGTTTAGCAATGATTCAACTAATGAATTAGAATTTACTTATATGGGTTTTGTTACTCAAAAAGTGAAAGTTTCTAATCCATCTCTTTCTTTAGAAATTATTCTTAAAGAAGAAAATAGTTTGCTGAACGAAGTTGTTGTTACTGCATTAGGAATTAAAAGAGAAGAAAAAAAATTAGGTTATTCCCAACAGACAGTTAATGGTGATGATATTAATCACGCACGCTCAAATAATTGGAGTGATGAATTAAAAGGGAAAGTGGCTGGTTTAACAATGATTTCTTCTAATTCAGGACCAATGAATTCTACACAAATTAAATTAAGGGGAGATCGTTCTATTGATTTAAATTCAAATGGTGCACTTATCGTTGTAGATGGTGTAGTTGTAAATAGTGATTTATGGTCAAGTGGAGCAGGATCATCTTATATTAGTGATGATACACCTGTAGATTTCGGTAATGGAATTGCAGATTTAAATCCAGATGATATTGAAAGTATTTCTGTATTGAAAGGGCCTGGAGCGGCTGCATTATACGGATCTAGAGCTAGTAATGGTGTTTTAATGATTACTACAAAAGGTGGTAAGAAGAAGAAAGGTTTAGGAGTAAGCTTCAATTCTAATATTAGTTTTGATGTTATTCAACGTTGGCCAGATTATCAATATGAATATGGACAAGGAACAGGAAAGAGTTTCAATAAAGACGGAGATCCATACTATTCTTACGGTGTTTCTGAAGATGGAGCGAATACAGGGGGAACGAGTAGTGCATTCGGACCAAAATTTGAAGGACAATATTATTACCAATACGATCCTGTAACAGAAGCACAAGGTAAAGAGCGTACACTTTGGCAGCCCTATAAAAACAATATTAAAGATTTTTGGAGAACTGGTATTACAACTACTAATACTTTAGGGCTTTCTGGAGGGAATGATAAAGGAAGTATTAGGGCTACAATAACTAATTCTAAGAATGAGTGGATTATGCCAAATACTGGGTTTGATAGAACTTCTATCTCTACAAAAGCAGATTATCAAATTTCAGATGCTATTAAAGTAAATACTAGTGTAAGTTATTCAAACAGAAAAAGTGATAATTTACCTGGTACAGGATACGGGAATCATTCAATTAGTTATTTTATGATCTTTCAAAATCCAAACGTTGATTTAGATTGGTATCGTCCAATTTGGAAGCAAGGGCAATATCAAGTAGAACAAATCCACCCTTTCAGCTCTTATATTGAAAATCCATATTTGATTGCTTATGAAACTACCAATGGAGTAAATGCAAATACATTAATAGGAAGTTTATCAACAGATATTGAATTAGCACCTAAGTTAAAATTAATGCTTAGAGGAGCGATTAATTCTAGAGATGATAAACGTGAGCAAAGACGTCCTTTTAATACTACCAAATTTGGAAAAGGGTATTTCAAATCACAACAAATTAATTTCACAGAAATAAATACTGATTTCTTATTAAGCTATACAGAAAATAATGCTGGTAACTTTAATTACGGACTATCTGTAGGAGGTAATATGAGAAATTCAAAAATGCATTCAACAGCTTCTTGGGTAAACGGATTAGTTACTCCAGGTGTGTATATGTTGGCAAATGGTATTAATGCAGCAAGTACAAACATTGAGGATAATAACCTTAAAGTTAATTCACTATACGGAATGGCTTCTGTAGGTTATAAAAATATGATGTTTTTAGACGGAACAATTAGAAATGATTGGTCTAGCACATTACCAGAAGAAAACTGGTCGTTTACTTATGCATCTTTAAATGCGAGTTTTTTATTGAATGATATTTTCGTATTTCCATCAGCAATTAATTATTCAAAATTAAGAGCATCTTATGCAAATGTAGGTAACGGAACTTCTGCTTATAGAACTAAGTTATACTATAATAATAGTGAGTTTCCTAGTTCAGCTACTCCTCCAACAATTTTGCATAACGTAGATTTAAGACCAGAAGGTACAGAGAGTTTTGAATTTGGTTATGGACAAAGAATGTTTGCAAATCGTTTAGGACTTGAGGTTACATTGTACGAAACTAATACAAAGAATCAATTAATTACCGTTCCTTTAAACTATGTAACAGGTTATTCAAGAGCTTATGTAAATGCAGGTACTGTTAGAAATAGAGGTATAGAAGCAGTGATAAATGCTACTCCAGTAAAATCTAAGTCATTTAGTTGGGATACAACTTTAAACTGGGCAATTAATAAAAATAGGATAATGTCATTATCACAGGATCTTGAAGGTGGAGATCAACAAGTATTAGCTGAATCTGGAACAGCGCAAATTATTGGTAAAGTTGGTGGAACAACAGGAGATATCTACGGATATAAATTTGTTAGAAATGAAGAAGGAAAAATTGTTTACACTGACAAAGGTTTACCACAAAACTCAACAGAAATTGAATATGTTGGTAACGCTTATGCTAAGTGGACAGCAGGTTGGGTAAATACACTTAAATATAAAAACTTTAGATTGAGTTTTACTATTGATGGCTCTTACGGTGGGATTGTCTATTCTCAAACGCACCATAAAATGAGTGAGCAAGGTAAGTTAGGTCATACATTATATGGTCGTGAAGAAGGCTTTATTATTGGAGATGGAGTTGTTATGAATGCTGACGGTTCATATTCTCAAAATAATGTAAAAGTAAATCCTGCAGATTATTATGCATCTTACTACAGAAGAGCAAATCTTGAGTCTAATTCATTTGATGCATCATATGTAAAATTACGCGATGTTAGTTTAGAGTATAATTTTCCTAAACAAGTACTTGATAAATTAAAAATGAATAGGATTTCATTATCAGTTTATGGAAGAAACTTAGCTATGTTATCAAATTTCCCAATTTTTGATCCAGAAACAGCAGCATTAAACGGAAATTCAATGATGCCAGGTGTTGAAATGGGGCAAATGCCTTCACCAGCAACTTATGGGTTTAATCTTAAATTAGAATTTTAATCATGAAAAATAGAATACTTTTCTTTGTAAGCTTAATTTGTTTAGGAGCAACTTCTTTACAATTAGTAAGTTGTACAAGCGACTTTGAAGAAACAAACACAGATCCAAATCGTTTGCAAGAAATTAGTCCAGGTACATTATTAAATCCACTTATTTACGAAGTTTTCTCAGAAAACATGTATAGAAGCTGGGCGCATAATAGTGAAATAATGCAGGATATTGTTACCTATCCTCAAACATCTTACGGAATTCAACATTACAATTTTACTGATAATATCGGATCTGCTCCATGGAATACGTATTATCGTTGGATGAAAACGGCTCGTGATATGGAAGCAGCAGCAATACGTACAAAAGACGGAAATTATCAAGCTATTGCTATTACGATGCGTGTTTTAACAGCATCATATTTGGTCGATATTTTTGGAGATGTACCTTACTTTGATGCAAGTAAAGGAGCAGAAAAAATTATTTATCCAGCGTTTGACGAAGGAGAAAAAATTTACGACAGCTTATTAAATGATCTAGAACAAGCGAATAGTTTGTACGATACTTCAAAAGCAATGATTTATTATCCTGATTTATTATTTAATAATGATATTGCTAAATGGAGAAAATTTACAAACAGTTTACAATTGCGTTTATTGCTTCGTATATCAAATAAGGAAAATAAAGATCCTTATAATCGTATAGTTGCAATATTAAATGATCCTGCTAAATATCCAATAATAGATAAAGTTGAAGAAGAAGCAACATTTTTAATTACGGGTGTTCATCCAAATGTTTCACCATGGAGTCGTATTCAAGATTTTACATTGAGTAGAAAAATGGCCTCTTTTTTTATCGATAACTTAAATGAAGCCAATGATCCTCGTTTACCAGTATTTGCTACGCAAGCATCGCGAACAGAAAATGGTAAAAAAGAAAATATTGGTTATAAAGGAATTCCTAGTGCTTTTGAAGGCTCTGATTCACAATTTGATTACGATGCTTCAACATTAAATAATACAATGGCAGCTAATCCTACTTCAGTACCTGTGTTAACTTATTCAGAAGTATTGTTTATTAAGGCCGAGTTAGCGCAAAAGGGGTATTTACCAAATGCACAGGAATTGTACGAAAAAGCAGTTGAAGCAGCAATGATGACAAGAAAAGTTGCAATGCCATTAGATTATTTTAATAATCCTGCAACAGAATACAATAATACATTAGAAAGAATAATGTTACAAAAGTACTTTGCTTTATATATGAATGATTATCAGCAATGGTTTGAGCATAAACGTACAGGGTTTCCAGTGCTTCCATCAACAAGTAAAATGATGAATGACGGAAAAATGCCAACGCGCTTTCCTTATCCATTGGATATCAGAACAAAAAATAAAACAAATTACGATAAGCAAATTCAAAAAATGGGTGGCGACGATATCAATTTTAAAATTTGGTGGCAAAATTAAACTAGAGAATGAATTCGAGAAGAAATTTTATAAAAAACGTAGTATTAACAGCGGGAGGTATTTCAATATTTTCCGCCCAAGATGCCGCAGCAAATATTTTAGCTACTAATCAAACTAATCCAAGCGAAACTTTAAAAAGTGTTACAATAGCTGGAAAAGTAACTAGTAAAGGAAAAGGTTTGGCAAATGTTATAGTTTCAGATGGATTTAATGTTGTACAAACTGATAAATCTGGAAATTATAAATTTCAGAGCTCTAACCAAGCAATTTTTGTTTTCATTTCTTTACCGTCGGGTTATAAAATAGATCAACAAAAGAATGGTTCAGCAGATTTCTTTAAAAAAATTGATAAAAATAAAAGTGTAAATACCTGCAATTTTGATTTATCTAAGTTAAAGGACTCCGATATTAATCATCATTTCCTGGTATTGGCCGATCCTCAAATTCAAAAGGAAGACGAGGCAGAAATGTTGTTAACTGAAACTGTTCCGGATGTAGTTGAAACAATTAAGCATCTTAATTCAACAAACGTATTTGGTGTTGGTTGCGGAGATCTTATTTGGGATCGTCATGATTTATCACAAAAATATAATCAAGCAGTCCAAAATACACAAATTCCATTCTTTCAGGTTTTCGGAAATCACGATGCAGATTTAGAACAAAGAAGTGATGAATTATCTACTACAACATTTAGTTCAATGTACGGACCACAGTATTATTCATTTAATCGCGGATTGGTGCATTACGTTGTTCTTGATGATGTGTTTTTTATAGGAAGAGATAAGCAATATATTGGATATATAACAGAGAGTCAGTTAGCTTGGTTAGAAAAAGATTTGTCTTTTGTGCCTAAAGGATCAACAGTTGTTGTGTTCCAGCACATTCCTTCTTTTACAAGACATTTTGAACGTTACCCTCAAGAAAAATCACTTGGAGCAATGGTAAGTAATAGAGAATATTTATATGAAGTACTAAAACCATATAATGCTCATTTGATGTCTGGGCATACTCATTTCAACGAAAACATTGAGATCGAAAGTAACATTTTTGAACACTGCCATGGAACTGTTTGTGGTGCATGGTGGAGTGGTCCAATCTGTCAAGATGGAACACCAAGTGGTTACGGTGTGTACACAGTAGAGGGGAATGACATAAAATGGTATTATAAAGGAACTGGATTACCTAAAGAAGAACAATTCAGAGTTTATAAAAAAGGAGAAAATCCTGAATATTTAGATAATTGGAGTGTAAATATTTGGAACTGGGACGACAAGTGGAATGCTGTTTGGTTGGAAGATGGTGTAGAAAAAGGTAATCTTGTTCGTGTTCGTGCAAAGGATCCATTAAGTGTAAAACTACACGGAGGAGCACAGCTGCCAGCAAGAAGAAAATGGGTTGAGCCAATATTAACAGATCATATGTTTTTATTTCGACCTTCAGAAGATGCAAAACAGATTACTATTGTAGTTACTGATAGATTCGGGAATACTTTTACAGAAATTCTCGATAATAAATAATTATTTTATTTTAGCGCGAAAAAGCCCTTTGCTGATTTTTTCGGCGAGGGCTTTTTTATAACAATCTGATTTCGATTATAAAAGGCTAGTTGATTGATTTTTACTCTTTCCTATCTAAAGCTGTTTTTTAGGCAGGAAATGGTATGCAATAATACCAGTGACAAGATTAATAGGAGGTCTGTATATAGAGTGTTCTACTTGATATACATTTTTTAATTCATCATTTACCGTTTCAATCACAGATCTTTTCTTAAGTAGAATTTTATCAGACATACTTATAAGCGAGTTCTTCCTATTATTTCTAATATTAGTAATTAACTCAATTCCATCTAGAAATAATTTCTTAAAGATATTTTTAAGGAATCCCTCATTTTTTAAAGGCTCACGATTATTTATATTAATTTATGTAATAGCAAAACTCAAGATTTCTCCTGTGTCATTAATAATTATATATAGTTTAAATCCAGTAAATCAACCAATAGTTGACTTACTGGTTATAGCTATATTTTTACAAACTTTATTATTACTAATTCTTTTAGATTAACAAACTTGGATCGGTTTAGAATCTACAAATAAAATACCTGTACACTTGCCTAAACAACGGGTTTTAGCAAAAATGGTCATGGGTATAATTACCGATTACATCAACTTTATAAAACGATTATGTAAAACAGTAGTAGGAAATTCTTTAGTCAACTATTTTTGAGCATAATAGATATAGAAATGCTTAAAACAACGAAAACCGCTTAAATGTGATAGAAGGTAAGTTGTAATTACTTCTGATTTAGTTATTCGTGGCGGGCGTTTTGACAGTCTTTTCAAAAGAAATGATTGTGTTGATTTTTCAAAATCTTTGCAGAACTCATCTATCATACAAGAAAATAAGTAATTTTATGGAAACAAATCATAGATGAAATTTCTTATGTATTTAAAATTTAGATACTTTAATAAACTGATTTATACTTTTTTTTATACTTAATATTAATCGAAATTAGGTTGTTAGTGTCTGTTTGTGAATATTAAATAAAGCTATCTTTTGCATAAGAGTTATCTATTGTTAAGAAAAGCTCATTATTTGATACATAATTCGATTGTAAATTATTTGTACAGGAAAGTTTAATGTCAGGATTACCTGCAAATTGGTGTTCTTCTTAATATACTATTTAAAAAGGATTTAGCTCCTAAAAACTGATCTTCTAATACGTTTATTGTAGTACATCATATAGTAAATTAGGCTACAATAAAGGTTGTTCTATTTTCTTCGTTGTTAACAATGTTATTAACATCTAATATTTTAATGTTGAAAAGTCTATTATTATCGTTCTATAAGTCAAATAATCTATATCAATACTTTTTTATTTATCAATATATCAGCTAAATATGTTGTATTTACATTTACTTGTTTATTGTTGATAACATTAATGCATTTACCATTATTATCTAGCTTTTATATAAGATTCATAACAGAGTTATTAACAAAGTTATCAACATTGTTGTTAGTATTAGTTATTCCGTTGACAATTACTTTTTTATTAATCTCTTTACTAGCAGATTTTATAATAAGTATTACACCTGACAAAAATTAAGATGTTTATAAACAGTGTTGACAATGATATGCTAGTAGAATATTTTGTTTAAGTTATTGTAATTTAGTATATTGTTAAACATTCTTTTTTTAAAGAGTATACGTTTTTAAACTCGAAGTTTTGAAAAGAATAAAAAAAAACTGCCTTTTGGGGAAAAGCAGTTTTTCGTTAAGCATTTATGAATTTATTGAATATTGTCGAATTTCAATGATTCATTTAAGCCTGACTTCGGTTTTTTGTTGTTTATGTAAAGCAAATATAAACATTTTTTTTATAAAAAAAGTAAATTTAAAAAGTATTAACTTTGTATTAATTTTTTAAATAATAATGTAAAATATGAGAGTGTTAAATTCAAAATGCGGAGTAGAGTCGGTTAAGATTAGAGCGAGGAGAAAGGAATTAGGATATTCTCAGGAATATGTGGCTTTGAAATTAGCAATTTCTCAAAAAGCTTATTCAGACATTGAAAATGGTAAAACAAAATTAAAAAGTGATGTTTTAAATGCAATCGCTTCAATATTAGAAATTTCTCCTTTTGAGTTATGTCCTATTTCTTGTGATTGTACCTTCGAATTACAATCAAAACATGAACAATTACTAGATTATTTATATAAGAATAAGATTGAATTTCCTGAAGATCTTGCTTAATATGAGTATGTTTTTTAGTAAAATAACAAGAAGTATTGTTATTTTGATTGTAATTTTAAAAATAAATGATATTGTAATAGGTATTTGTAAGAATAATACAGTTTTTTTTGCGCCATTTATTAAGTATTAATATTCTTAGACGTAAATAATTGAGCAAAAGAATGTTTAACTTCTTGATTATGATTTTTATCAGTTTAATTCAGTATTAGATTCTTGAAATTAGCGACTTTAATATAAATTTTATTTTATAATGAGTCGTTATAACACACATAACTTTCACATTCCAGTTATGGGTCTTGCTTATACTATTGATACACCAATACGCGTGGCCCATAAAGGAATTTCTTCTGTTATTTCTGTGATGGATGATGAATTAATTGAACGTATGAATCACTATTACAGTCAAGAATTTAAACTTCCTTATAAAGAAATTACCACTAAAATTGAAGATTTTAGAGCCAAACGAATTACCGCTTATTTAGATACGGTAGACACCATTGTTTCTAAAAAATATCAAGAGCTAAAAAAGAATTTGCTAGAAAATAAGAAAGCAGTAGTTTCCTTTTTAGAAACACTTCCTAGTTTATCAGATTTAAAAAATGAGCTTCAAAATTATCTTGAAAACAAACATTCAGTTAATTATTTAAAAAACATTTTAGACGAGCATTTTCAGCCAGGAAGCATTGATGTAAATATCATGACTAAGGTTGATCGTGAACAATATAAAGGGAAAGAAGCTTTACCATCAATTTACAATGATGCACATGCCGCATTACGTGGTTTTGCTATGAGCAAAGTTAACGGATCTGTTGTTTTATCTGCAGGAATGAATCCTAGATTGTTTAGTTATTTTGAAGAATTTGATTGTTTCTTTCCGAATGAAAAAAATCAGTTAGCAAAAAAAATCATCTTAAAAGTAAGCGATTATCGTTCAGCTTTAATTCAAGGACAGCAATTAGCTAAAAAAGGATTGTGGGTTTCTGAATATCGCATTGAGTCGGGATTAAATTGTGGAGGACATGCTTTTGCCACAGACGGACTTTTAATGGGTCCAATTTTAGAAACTTTTAAAGAAAAGAAAAATGAATTAATAGAAACTACACATCAATTATTACTAAAATCTTTACAAGAAAAAGGTAAACATATTCCCAATCAACCTCTAAATTTATTAATCACCGCTCAAGGCGGGATTGGAACTGCGGAAGAAAATAATTTTCTTTTAAATTATTATAATGTAGATGCAACAGGCTGGGGTTCGCCATTTTTACTAGTTCCTGAAGCCACTTCAACAGACAGTAATACCCGAAATTTACTTGCCAAAGCAACAGAAACAGATTTATATTTAAGTAACATTTCGCCTTTAGGAATCCCGTTCAATACCGTTTACGGAACAACAAATGAATATTTGAAACAGCAACGCATTGCTAAGAATAACCCAGGAAGCTCTTGTCCAAGAAAATACTTAGCGTTAGATAAAACCTACGAACAAGAAGGTACTTGTACAGCGTCAAGAAAGCATCAAAAAAAATCACTCGCTAAATTAGAAGAAATAAAAGAGCTACTTTCGGAAGAAAATTACACAAAAAAAATTGAAGAAATAACAGAAAAATCTTGCCTGTGTATTGGTTTAGCCAACGCTTCACTCCTTGATCTAGGTTTGGAAATTAAAGGAGAAGAGCAAGGTGTTGTGATTTGTCCTGGTCCAAATATTGCATATTTTACGAAAGAAGTTTCGTTAAATGAAATGATTGATCACATTTACGGAAGAACTAATTTAATAGAAACAAAAGATCGATCACATTTTTTCATTAAAGAATTAAGCATGTACATTGATCATTTCAACAAAGAAAAATTGAATTACGAAGTAGAACCGACTTCAATAAAACTTAAAAAATTAAATAAATTGAAAGAGAATTTGTTGGAAGGAATTGCTTACTACCAAAGTTTATTTGATGCTAATTTGCCTTATTTTTCGATTGAAAAAGAGAAAATACAAACGAAATTAGCTGAATTTGACCAAGTTTTAAAATAAACAAAAGAGGGTGTCCTTTTTGGACACCCTCTTTTGTACTTTTAAATTTGATTTAATGTTTATCGATAAAATCTTTATTAGGTACATAATCAGCTTTCATCTCTTCAGCATAGTTTATTTTGGTATCAGAACCAAAACGTTTGCCTAAACTATCAAAAATTGAATATACAACAGGTACAATTACTAATGTAAGTAATAAAGATGAAAGTAAACCTCCAATAATTACAATTGCAATACCTCTATTAATATCAGCTCCATCACCTTGTGCCATAGCAATAGGTACCATACCAAAAATCATTGCAATAGTTGTCATCAAAATTGGACGTAAACGAGCGTGGTTGGCAGCAACAAGGGCATCGTAGGTAGAATAACCTTCTTCTTTTCGGTGATTGGTAAAGTCAACTAGCATAATGGCATTTTTGGCCACTAAACCAATAAGCATAATAATACCTAAAATAGTAAAAATGTTTAAGGTTTGGTTTGTTAATGCCAACAATAATAAAGCTCCAATAAATGATAGTGGAATAGAGAATAATACCACAAAAGGAGTTACAAAGTTGTTGTACAGTGCCACCATTACTAGATAAACTAAAATAATTGAAGCAATTAATGCGTAACCTAGCGTACCAAAACCTTCTTGTTGGTTTTCCATATTTCCGCCCCATTTATAAGATACTCCTGGTTTTAATTCTACTTCTTTAAACTTTTCTTCCCATTCTTGTGCTAATGTTCCTGCAGGTTTTCCTACAACTTGTGAGTGAATAGAAACCGCTGGCGATTTATCTCTACGTTCTAATAAAGTTGGTCCAGAACTATAACTAACATCTGCAAATTGTTGTAGCTTAATTGTTTCTCCTTTAGAATTGATAAAGTTTACATCTTTAATGTTTTCTATACCATTTCTATTAAACTCATCATAACGAATATTAATATCATATTCTGAATCTCCCGATCTAAATTTTAAATCTGTATTTCCAGAAAAAGCAATTTGCAATGTTCCTCCCACTTGTGCAACAGATAAACCTAAAGCATTCATCTTGTCTCTGTCAACTTTAACGTTAATTTCTGGGTTTCCATCTTCTGCAGTAAGTTTTACCTCTGATGAGCCTGGAATTCCTTTTAAAATCTCAGCAAATTTTTCTGCATATTCGTGAGCATCTTCCTGAGTTGAAGCAATTACTGTAAGGTTTAGTGGAGCTTGTTCTGCGCCCATTAAGCCTATTTGTACAGTTTTAATTTTAGCTCCAACAATAATTTGTTCTATTTCTCGTCTAAGCTTTGCAGAATAAACCTGGGTAGATTCTGTTTTGCTGTGTGCTTTATTTAAGAAAATTTGAATCTCAGATTTATAGGCAGATCCTGAGGTTGACATCATTCCATCTGACGCTTGTCCTACAGTTGTAATCGTCTTGATAATCTCTGGCTTTGTTTTCAAAAACGCTTCTGCTTTTTGGGTAATTTGATTGGTCTGTTCAATCGAAGCATCTTTGTTTAATTCAAACTGAAGGTAAAATTCTCCTTTATCATTTCCTGGAAAGAAATCTGTTCCAATAAATCCACCACCAAATAACCCAACAGTTGACGCAATAAACAATATAAATGTAATAAGTAAGGTTAATATTTTATTTTTTCTAGATCGCAACGACCAAGTAAGAATATTACTTACCCAATGGGTAAAACGATCTAGCTGACGTTCGAATTTGATAATAATTCTGCCAAAAAAGGAGTTATTAGATAAATGTTCAATTTTTCCAAAACGAGAAGATAGCCATGGAACAACTGTGAAAGAAACTAATAATGATAATAATGTTGCAATCATTACAGTAACACAAAACTGAGCCAAGATGTCTGCCACTAATCCAGAAGCCATTGCAATTGGTAAGAACACAACTACAATTACTAAGGTAATAGCTGTTACGGTAAAACCAATTTCAGATGCGCCATCGTATGCTGCTCTTACTTTATTTTTGCCCATTTCCATATGACGGTGAATATTTTCGATAACCACAATAGCATCATCTACTAAAATACCAACCACTAATGATAAACCTAATAATGACATTAAGTTTAATGTATAGCCCATTAAGAATAACCCAATAAATGTAGCAATTAATGATAATGGAATAGCTACCATTGTAATTGCCGCGTTTCTTAAACTGTGTAAGAAAAACAACATAATAAAACCTACTAAAACTACTGCAATTAGCAAATCGTGAATTACGTTGTCTGCTGCAGTTAAGGTATATTCAGATGAATCACTTGCAATATCAATTTTGATATCTTGTTGTTCATAATCTTTTTCTACTTGTTCAATAGTTTTTCTAACTAATTCAGAAACTGCTACTGCATTGGCATCAGATTGCTTAAATACCTGTAGTAAAATGGTATTCTTATCATCAATACGTGCAATTTTTTCAGGATCTTTAATTCCGTCTTGTACGTCGGCAAAATCACTTAATCTGATTTTTGAACCAGAAGGAGTAGTGAACGGTAAGTTTCTTAATTCGTCAATAGATTCTACTTTACCAGATAAACGAATAGTAGTTTTATTATTTCTGTTTTTTGTATTACCTGTTGGGAAATCTAAATTAGAAGCAGCAATGATTTGTTGAACTTGCGGAATTGTAATACCGTATCCGTCTAGTTTTTGAGGATCTATAGAAACTTGAATTTCTCTTTCTTCTCCACCAATCATTTCTACTTTTGCTACACCATTTACGCGAGCAAAAATAGGTTGAATCTTAAGGTCTAATACGTCATATAGTTCTTTTTCACTTAATTTTGATGTAACAGATAAGTTCATGATTGCAACATCATCTAAAGAAAATTTATTGATGGATGGTGTTTTTACATCATCGGGTAAATCATTGATAACAGTATTAATTTTTCGTTGGGCATCTGTTAACAAAAAATTCACATCTGCACCGGTATTTAATGTAATCATTACAATGGATAAACTTTCCATTGATTTTGATTCAATTTTTTTTACGTTTTCTAATGATGCAACTGCATTTTCTATTTTTTTAGTTACTGAGTTTTCTACCTCAGAAGGTGCAGCACCAGGATAAATAGTTTGAACCGTAATAACGTTTACATCAAACTTTGGTACTAACTCGTAACCCATTTGCGAGTAGGAAAATAATCCACCAAGCGTTAGTATAATAAAGAGTACAATTATTATACTGGGGCGTTTTATTGATATTTCAGCTATTTTCATAATTGTTTAAAACTTGAAGAATTATTGTAAAATTTGGATAGATGAATTATCCGTAAGGTTTACTTGTCCAGAAATAATTACTTCATCTCCTTCTGATAAACCATCAATAATTTCTATAGTATCTCCAAAGCTTCTTCCTGCTTTTACTTTTTTCAGGATTGCTTTTCCGTCTTTAGCGATAAAAACTTCATTAGAACTTACAGAACCAACAAATGCACTTCTAGGAACAAGAAGTGTTGGAGTTTCTTCTTTTTGCGTAAAAATGGCATTTCCGTACATTCCCGCTCTTAGTTTTTGATCGCCGCTGTCATTAATTTGAATTTCTACAGGAAAATTTAAGCTAGCATCTGCCTTTGGTGCAATAAAAGTAATTGTACCTTCAAATTTTTCATTTGGAAAAACAGGTGATTCAACTGTTACTTTATCTCCTAGCTTTATTGTAGATACATTTTTTTCATCTACAGTAATTTTAAGTTTTAATGCGCTGATATTAACTATTTCGAATAAACCTTGACCTGGAGAAACAAAACTACCTGGTTCAATTGATTTTGAATTTATGTATCCAGGAATTGTAGCTCTTATTATTGCATCACCAGCGTTTAACCTTGAGCTAGATAGATTATTTTTTGCGTTTTCTAACTGTAATTTTACTTGATCCAACTGTTGTTTGGTAACTCCACCTGAAGCATAAGCACTTTCAAAACGTTGTGCATCTGCTACTGCGTTGTTATACGCTGCTTGTGCATTATTAACGGCTACATTAAATTTATCTGATTTTATAATCGCCAAAGTTTGTCCAACACTTACTTTATCACCTTCTTTTACAAAAACTTTTTGTACCTGCCCTGCGGTTTCTGCCGATAGATTTAGATCTTGTAATGGGGCAAAAGTGCCGTTTGAAATAACAGTGGTATTAGCTGTTTTCATTTCAATTTTCGCTGTTCGTACGGCAACTCCATCTGATTTTTGTGCTACAATAGCTGTGGCTTCATCGTTTTTAGCTTTATTGTTTTTTAGAACGTACATTATACCTGCTAATGCTGCAAGAGTAATTACTCCTGTAATTATTATTTTTTTCATTACAAATCTTATTTAGTAAGTGTTTTTAATTCTCCTTTTGCTTTTATTAATTGAACTTCAGCTAATTTATAATCTATAATAGCTGTTGTGTAATTATTTTGTGCATCGGCATAGCTTGTTTCTGCATCTAATAAATCAGTTAAAGAAGCTAAACCATTTTTGTAATTGTTTTCTATATTACTCAATACATCTTTTGCTAGCCCAACATTTTCTTCTTGTGTTTTTAGCATGATTAATGAATTGGTAATTTGAGTAATAGCATTTTGTATTTCTAGATTTAATGCGAGTTTAGTATTTTCAAAATCTACTTCAAATTGATCAATTTGATTTTGTGCTTGACGTGTTTTTGATCGAATACTAAATCCATTAAAGATTGGAACGTTTAATTTTAAACCAACGGCAGAGAAATTTGACCAATATGCACCTGGATAATTTTGAAACCAAGGAAAATCCGTTCCAATTCCAGAATACCCATAATTAGCTGTTAAGCTCAATGTTGGATATCCCATTGCTTGCGTTGCTTTTTTGTTTAATTGCAATAAATCTTGTTGTTTTTCTAGTAATTTAATTTCTGTTCTATCTGTTAAATCAATATCTAAATGACTTAATAAATCTGTGTTTACTTCAAAATCTGAATTTTCAATTGTAACCGCTTGTTTAATATCCATACCAATTAAAAATTTCAAAGCATTTTGTTGTAGCTCTAAACCGTTGTTCAATTGTTGTTTGGTGCTTTTTAAATTGTTTAGTGTTACATTTATACGATCCAAATCAATTTTTTTAGCCAAGCCATTGTTGTACAAATTTGAAATTACACCTTGTACTCTAGATGTGTTATCTATCGTAGCTTGTATCGTTTTGATTTGCGATTTCGTTTTATATATTTGATAATAACTATTAGCTACTTTCTCAATAATTTGCTCTTCAGTAAGTTCTTTATTAATACGATAAAAATCCCTTGTTGTTTTTGCTGCTTTTAGTCCTGTAAATACAGCAAGATTAAATATTTGCTGATTAAGTGCAACTACGGCGGTAGATTGCCAAGGACGTCCCATTTCTATGATAGATGTTTCGCCATTAAAATTTAACGCAGTTTTTTGTAAAATACTGTTGTAAGTAACATCTCCCACAGCATTAATTTGTGGTAAAGCATTTGCTCTTGCTTCTTGAATCAGATAGTTGGCGTTTTCTACCTCAAGAGCCGCTTTTTTTGCCTCTGCTTTATTTTCTAAAGCATAATTAATGGCTTTTGAGAGCGATAATTTTTCTTGAGCAGCAACTGTCAGCGATAAAAAAATTGTCAGTACTGTAAATATAGTTTTACTCATTTTTTTAGCAGTTATTTGTTTAGTTCCATAAATTGTTTCATTCCCTTTTCTGTAGTTATAGCTCTCATATGATGAAGTAGATATAAGTCATGTAATTTTTGGAGATTAAATTTTTTGGGATCGTAATAGTCATGATCATGTAAAGAAGTCATCGAAATAATGTGCAATCTTGCAACAAATTCTATATCGAGGTCTGCTTTATAAACACCTTCTTGTATTCCTTTTAATAAGTTTTTCTCAATAATTGAGATGTAATTTTTTCGATGAAATGCTCGTTGTTTTTGTTCAATTTTCGGATAATACCTTTTTAACTGATAAAGCGATTCAAATGTATCCATTTCGCAAATTTTTGCCACTGCAACGGTTGCTGCAATAATTTCTTCAATTGCAGTTTTGTCTTCTGTTATAGCGCTTTGTAAAGCATCTAAAACCATTGTGTTGATATATATCAAACATTTCTCAATTAATTCTGGTTTTGAGGCATAATGTTGATAGATTGTTTTTTTTGAAATAGATAGCTCAGAAGCTATTTCATCCATCGTAACTGTTTTAAAACCTCGACTTAAAAATAATTGAGTTGATTTTTCTAAAATTAAGTTATCCATTTTATTCTTATTTGAGTACAAATGTAAGGCGGAAACTTTTGAGGTGTTAAAAGTTTATTGCTATTTATGAAAACTTTAACTATGTTGAAAGTTTCTGGTCGTAAACTTTAGTCTTAGTATTGTGATTGGTTATTTTGTAAAAAGTAGATTTTCTTGAAAAAACACTTTTTCTTGTCTTATTTTTAGGATATTTGTAGAGCTGTTGTTTTTAATGAGAAAATAGCAGATTTTTAAAGTGAACTTATTACTGAAATAATTTTTAAATGCAATCAATAGCTAAATATAAAAGCTTAATCGCTGATTATCTTAATTCAATTTCCTTAGAAGGAACTCCTAAAGAATTATACACACCAATATCTTATATCTTATCATTAGGGGGGAAACAAATTCGTCCTGTTTTAACTTTGATGGCCGCAGACGTGTTTGATACCGATCCTAAAAAAGCTATTTATGCTGCTACGGCTATTGAGTTGTTTCATAATTTTTCATTAATGCATGATGATATTATGGATGATGCTCCTTTGAGAAGAGGAAAGCAAACCGTTCATGAAAAATGGAATGTAAATACAGCTATTTTATCAGGAGATGCTATGCTTATTTTAGCGTATCAATATTTTGAGAACTATGAGCCAACAATTTTTAGAGATTTAGCAAAATTGTTTAGTAAAACGGCTCTTGAAGTTTGTGAAGGCCAACAATACGATATTTGTTTTGAAGATCTTCAACAAATAAAAATTGAAGAATATATTCAAATGATAAAGTTTAAAACAGCTGTTCTAGTAGCTGCTGCTTTAAAAATGGGAGCAATTGTAGCACAAACAACAGAAGAAAACGGAAATAAACTATATGATTTTGGTTTGAATTTAGGAATTGCATTTCAGTTGCTAGACGATCATTTGGATGCTTTTGGAGACGAAGCAACTTTTGGAAAACGAATAGGAGGTGATATTCTGGAAAATAAAAAAACATTCTTGTTTTTAAAAGCTTTAGAATTAGCCGATGAGCAACAAAAAGAAAAGCTCTTAGCTCATTATGCAACAACTAATTGCGAGAATGAAGTTGCTAAAATTGATGAGGTAAAAGAATTATTTGTAGCAACAGGTTCAGAAAAAGCTTCAATGCTATTAATTGAACAATATACCAATAAAGCACTCGAAGTGCTAGAAGGTTTAGCTATAAAAGAAGATAAAAAAGAATTACTAAGAGTATTCAGTAAAGAATTAATGAATAGAAAAGTATAATAAGATGAATGATACAGTAAGTTTTCTAACCAATCAGTTGTCAGATAATAATTTGCTTTTTCAATTTTTGGTAGAACAATTAACAAAAGACTTTAGATATAGTATTGGCGACGATATTGAATTTACTGGACAAACTACTGCAGAGTTGGTAGAAGAGGTACAAAAAGAATTAGACAGAATTATTTCCTATTCACCTAGTAAGATATCACCATTGTTATATAGAATTGACGTAGCAGAACAAGACATCATTTTACTTAATCAATCCGATATTTCAACTTATTTAGAACAGCTGACTTACTTAGTTGTAAAAAGAGAATTTCAAAAAATATATTTTAGAAAACAGTTAAAATAAAAAAAACTCTGGCTTATCAATAACCAGAGTTTTTTGTTTATTAAAAGTATGCTCTAATAAATGGCATGAACGGACTGCCGTAAACCATGTCTTTAGAATTGTATAAAACATTGTACCTAACACCAACGGTTACTGGTCCTGAGTTATATCCTACTCCTAAAAATAAAGCGGTATTCCAAAAGTTATGTGTGTCTTTTGATAATTCGCTATCCTTGTAAGTGTATGTGTTATTTACTCTCAATTGTTCCAATTCTGCCGATAGCTGTAATTCAGGAATTGGATTAGATATTGCAATTAAGCTTCCACCATAAATCCAAGAGTTGTATTCAGAAACAGAATTGATATAAAACGAACGGCTTTTGCTATTAATATAACTACCTTGTAATCCAACTCCTAAACTCACGTACGGATTGATGTCATACAAAGCACTTGGCGCTATCATAACATTTGTATAACCACTGCCAATGCTCAATCCTAGCCCTCCGCCAAATCTCCAGTTTTTGGCAGAATCGTAATTTTTAGTATAATTTCCGCTTTCTTGTGCGAAATTTGAAAAATAGAATAGTAAAAAAAACGAATATAGAATAAAAGAGGTGTTTTTTTTGAAATTAATTCGACTCATTTGTGTTTTATGAAATTATTGTGAGATAAAAATAAGAAAAAGTTTATACTTTTGTAATCAAAGAGTTGTATTTTTGTAGTTATAAAATTAATCAAAAGGTCAGTAGACGAAAATTATGGATAGATTTTCCTTTTTAAACGCGGCACACACTGCTTTTTTTGCAGACTTGTATGATCAATATTTAGAAAGTCCAGACAGCGTAGAACCAAGCTGGAGAGCTTTTTTTCAAGGTTTTGATTTTGCAAATGAGTTTAGTGGTGGCCCTGTAGAGCAATTGTCTCAGGAATACTCAGCAGAAAGTAATGTAAATGATTCGGCTAAAATTGAAAAAATTCAAAAGGAATTTGCGGTATTAAACCTAATAGATGGATATAGAACATATGGTCATTTATTAACAAAAACAAATCCATTAAGAGAAAGAAGAGTTGTTCATCCAGATTTAAGTTTAGAAAAATACGGATTGAGCGCTGCTGATTTAAATACAACTTTTGAAGCAGCAAAAACACTTCAATTGCCAGCTTCTACATTAAGTCAAATTTTAGATCAATTAGATAAAATCTACTGTTCTACTTTAGGGATTGAATATAAATATATAACTGATGAAAATGAAGTAAATTGGATTCAGGAAAATTTTGAACGACTAGAAGCAAAGTTTTCAAACGAAGATAAAAAAGAAATATTACATAAATTAATTGAAGCAGTTTCTTTTGAGAACTTTTTAAATACTAAATATGTAGGACAAAAGCGTTTCTCATTAGAAGGTTTGGAAGCAGCAATTCCTGCAATGGACTTTTTAATTGAAGCAGCAGCAGAAAATGGGGTGGAAGATATCGTTGTTGGTATGGCTCACCGTGGTCGATTAAATGTTTTAGCAAACGTATTTAAAAAGCCCGCGCAAGAAATTTTTGCTGAATTTGATGGTAAAGATTATGATGCTGTAGAAGGATTTGATGGAGACGTAAAATACCACTTAGGATTATCATCTACTCGTACAACTCGCTCAGGAAAAGATATACATGTAAACCTAACACCAAACCCATCACATTTAGAAACAGTTGGAGCGGTAATAGAAGGTATTGCTAGGGCAAAACAAGATACACTTTACGCAAACGAACCAAGTAAAGTGTTGCCAATTGCATTGCATGGAGATGCAGCTATTTCGGGACAAGGAATTGTTTACGAAATTGTACAAATGGCACAATTAAGAGGGTATAAAACAGGAGGTACTATTCACGTAGTATTAAATAATCAAGTAGGTTTTACAACAAACTATACAGATGGGCGCTCATCAACGTATTCTACAGATATTGCTAAGGTAACAGCGTGCCCAGTATTGCACGTAAATGCTGATGATACAGAAGCAGCAGTAAGAGCATTTTTATTTGCTTTAGATTACAGAATGAAGTTTGGTAGAGATGTGTTTATCGATGTTGTAGGATATCGTAAATATGGACACAATGAAGGTGATGAACCTAAATTTACTCAACCAATTTTATATAAATTAATTGCTAAGCATCCAAATGCACGTAATATTTATAATGCTAGATTGTTAGAAGATAAAATTGTTGATGAAGGATTCGTTAAAGAATTAGAACAACAATACAAAGATATTTTAGAGCAAGATTTACAAAGTTCTCGATTAAATGAGTTCGTTAAGATCAGAACTTTTATGAAAGAGAATTGGACTGATTATAAAATAGTAGATCAGAAAGCCATGTTAATAGATTATGACACAAAAGTGTCAAAAGAAGAATTAACAGATATTGCTGAAGTGATCACAAAATTACCGGAAGGCAAAAAATTTATCAATAAAGTAACTAGACTTATTGGAGATCGAGAAAAGATGTTCTTTGAAACAGATAAGCTAGATTGGGCAATGGGTGAATTATTAGCTTATGGATCGTTGTTAACAGAAGGTTTTGATGTACGTATGTCAGGACAAGATGTTGAACGTGGTACTTTTTCACATCGTCATGCTGTTTTAAAAACAGAAGATACGGAAGAGATGATTGTTCTTTTAAATCAATTAAAAAATCAAAAAGGACAATTTAGAATTTACAATTCATTGTTAGCAGAATATGCTGTATTAGGATTTGAGTACGGATATGCATTAACTAATCCTAAAGCATTGACAATTTGGGAAGCACAGTTTGGAGATTTCTCTAACGGAGCACAAATTATGTTAGATCAATATATTTCTGCAGCTGAAGATAAATGGAGCAATCAAAACGGTATCGTAATGTTATTGCCTCATGGTTATGAAAATCAAGGAGCAGAACATTCATCAGCTCGTTTAGAAAGATATTTACAATTATGTGCAGAACATAATATGTATGTTGCTAACTGTACTACACCAGCAAACTTTTTCCACATGATGAGAAGACAAATGGTTACTAAATTTAGAAAACCATTAATCGTTATGTCTCCAAAAAGTTTATTAAGACTTCCGGCAGCTACTTCTTCAATCAAAGAATTTACTGATGGAAAATTCCAGTATGTAATTGATGATGTTGCTGTAGATAAAACTAAAGTGAAATCTTTAGTGTTTTGTTCGGGTAAATTCTATTACGATTTAGTTGTTAAACGTGAAGAATTAGGAAGAGAAGATATTGCTTTTGTACGTATAGAGCAATTATTCCCGTTACCAGTAGAACAAATTAAAGAGGTGATAGCTGCTTATCCAAACGCAGATGATTTTGTGTGGGCACAAGAAGAGCCTAAGAATATGGGGGCATACGGATATATGTTGATGAACTTCAATATGAAGCCATTGCGCTATGCAGGAAATAAAGCATATAGTGCGCCAGCATCGGGAAGTTCAACACGATCTAAAAAACGCTATGCTAACGCGATAGAAATGGTTTTTAATAAAAACTTATAATAAAAAATAGTATTTTTACATAACAATATTTAATAAAGAATATAGAGATGAGCATCTTAGAAATGAAAGTTCCTTCGCCAGGAGAGTCAATTACTGAAGTTGAAATCGCTACTTGGTTAGTAAAAGACGGAGACTACGTTGAAAAAGACCAAGCTATTGCTGAAGTAGATTCAGATAAAGCAACTTTAGAATTACCAGCTGAAGAAAGTGGTATTATCACTTTAAAAGCAGAAGAGGGTGATGCAGTTGCAGTAGGTCAGGTTGTATGTTTAATCGATATGAGCGCTGCAAAACCTGCAGGAGGTGTAGCAACAGAAGCTAAGCCAGCTCAAGAAGCTCCAAAAGCAGAGGCTCCAAAAGTAGAATCTGCACCAGTAGCTACAACTACTTATGCAACAGGAACGGCTTCTCCAGCAGCTAAAAAGATTCTAGAAGAAAAAAATATCAGTGCTGCAACAGTAACGGGTACAGGTAAAGATGGTAGAATCACTAAAGAAGATGCTTTAAACGCTAAAGCTTCTATGGGTACTCCAACAGGTGGGCCAAGAGGAGAAGAGCGTAAAAAAATGTCTATGTTGCGTCGTAAAGTAGCTGAGCGTTTAGTAGAAGCTAAAAACACAACTGCAATGCTGACTACTTTTAACGAGGTAAATTTAACAAATGTAAATAAATTAAGAAGCGAATATAAAGATGCATTCAAAGCTAAACATGGAGTAAGTTTAGGATTTATGTCTTTCTTTACTAAAGCTGTTACTCGTGCATTAGAACTATATCCAGACGTAAACTCTATGATTGATGGTCAAGAGCAAATTAAGTTTGATTTCTGTGATATTTCAATTGCAGTATCAGGTCCAAAAGGATTAATGGTACCAGTTGTAAGAAATGCAGAGTTATTATCTTTCAGAGGTGTTGAAGCAGAAATTAAACGTTTAGCTTTAAGAGCTCGTGATGGACAAATTACTGTTGATGAAATGACAGGTGGTACTTTCACCATTACAAATGGTGGAGTATTTGGATCAATGTTATCAACGCCAATTATCAATCCTCCACAATCTGCAATTTTAGGAATGCACAATATTATTGAGCGACCAATTGCTGTAGATGGTAAAGTTGAAATTCATCCAATGATGTACGTTGCATTGTCTTACGATCACCGTATTATTGATGGACGTGAGTCAGTAGGATTTTTAGTTGCTATTAAAGAAGCTTTAGAAAATCCAGCAGAACTATTGATGGATAACAATCCTAAAAAAGCATTAGAATTATAGTTATAAATACAATAATTAAAAAGGGCAAAAGATTTTCTTTGCCCTTTTTTTATTTATAAAGTTGATGTTTTTATTGATTATATTGCTCAGTGAAAGCCAATAAGAGACACCACTTTTTTCATGAGATATTATCAACTATTAGAAATCAATCCATCTGCTTCTCAAGAGGAAATAAAACGAAAATTTAGACATTTATCTAAGCTTTATCATCCAGATAAAAACAATGGTAATAGCATTTATTTAAATAAGTTTTACGAAATAATAGAAGCTTATGAGGTATTGGGTAATCCAGAGAAAAGAAGGTATTACGATGAGTTGTTGATTAATAAAAAATCAAATTACACAACTAATAAACAAGAAAGTTATGCACCTGATTATAGTCCTCGAATTGTAGACTTTTATTGCAATCAGACTTTTTATTTTGTTGGAGATCATATTTTATTGACATGGGATTGTAAAAATGCCGATTATATTCAAATTTTTCCATTTGGCTATGTGGATGTTTTAAAAGGACAAATCCGTTATAAGATAAAGAAATGGGATACTAAAGAATTGACATTTGAAATAGTTGTGAAAAACAGCTATTCATCTACCGTAGCTAGAAAAAAAATCGTACTTAAAAACGGAAGCGAGTTGGCTTTTTCAGCCCAAGAAATTAAAAATGAAAAAGAAGTAGTATATGAAAATATTATGCCTTGGGGAGTTGGTTTTATTGCTCCATTTGGACGTAGTTCACGAAAAGATTATCTCATTAGATTAGTTGTTATATTTCTGTTTTTGGTCATAAGTGTAGTTAAATTTAGCGGAAATGAACACACAGAAAAACTCATTTCTTTGTGTTATGTAATGGCTATTTATGCGTTTATGATGTGCTCTTCCAGAAGATTACACGATATCGGTTGGAATAGTTTGTGGGTTTTTCTTACGTTTATTCCAATTATTAATGTTGGAATGGGAATAGTTTTACTTTTATATAAAGGGCTTGATGTTCCTACAAAACACGGACGAAAACCTTTGTTCTAACTAGATAATTAATTTAAAAAGCGTTTTTTTAATATACATTAAAAGGTTGTTCCATTGTTTTTGACTTATATTTGCGTCCATTAATCAGTCATTTGTTTAAGGTGTATGAGTTCTTTATATTATATAGATAGAAGCGATATTCAATTAGAAGAGGTAATTTTTTCTGAAGACGTAGCAAAGGAAATTGATCGCTTTTTGAAGGAGTATAAATACCGAGAAATTTTATTGAAATATAACTTGCCATTGAGTAATAAAATATTGCTCTATGGAAAAACGGGTTGCGGTAAAACTATGACAGCAAAAGCGATTGCTAAACACTTAAACAAGAAGTTAATCATTGTAAATTTATCGTCTATTATTTCTTCAAAGTTAGGCGAAACGGCTAAGAATATAGAAAGCTTGTTTAAGGAGGCACAGTACGAAAGCTCTATATTGTTTTTTGATGAATTTGATTCATTAGGTTTAATTAGAAATTTTGATAATAATGACAATAGTGAAATGAAGCGAGTAGTTAATTCTATTTTGCAGTTGATTGATTATCTTCCACAAAAATCGATATTAATAGCAGCAACTAATCAAATTGACATGATTGATGAAGCATTAACTCGTCGATTTGAGTTGAAATTAGAATATAAAAATCCAAATGAACAAGCACTAGATACTTATTATACCAACCTTTTTAATAAATATCCTGCTGAGTTTTCAACCAATATAGAACGCATTTATAACAAGTCTTTTGCTGAGGTAAAAGATTATGTAATTCGCAGAATAAAAGATAATATTTTAGATAATCAAATAAATTAATATCCTTTGTAGGGAAAAGATTTTACGTATGATGAAATGGGAAAAATTGCTGTCTTTAAAGAAATTCGGAGACACTTTTGTAAGACATCGTTTAGATGAAAGTCAAACAAGAATAGGTTTTGAAGTAGATTATGATCGCATCGTTTTTTCATCACCTTTTCGTAGTTTACAAGATAAAACGCAAGTAATTCCGTTATCAAAAACAGATTTCGTTCATACAAGACTTACACATAGTTTAGAAGTGTCGGTTGTTGGGCGTTCTTTGGGAAGAAATGTTGGTGAAAAATTATTGCAGAAATATACTTATTTAGCAGAAGAATACGGATATACCGTAAATGATTTTGGCGCTATTGTTGCAGCAGCTTCTTTGGCGCATGATATTGGAAATCCACCTTTTGGACATTCTGGAGAAAAAGCTATTGGCGATTTTTTTAGTAGAGGAAAAGGAATAGAGTTTAAAGATAAAGTAACGGAGAAAGAATGGCATGATTTAATTGATTTTGAAGGAAATGCTAATGGTTTTTCAATTTTAACAAAATCTCGACCAGGTATAGAAGGAGGACTTCGCATTTCTTATGCAACTTTAGGCGCGTTTATGAAATATCCGAAAGAAAGCTTGCCTAAAAAACCAACAAGAGACATTTCTGATAAAAAATACGGTTTTTTTCAAGGAGATAAAGATGCATTTATCGATGTTGCTTCAGAGTTGGGATTAATAATGAAAGATGACCGTGTAGAAACTGCTTTTTATCGTCATCCATTGGCATATTTAGTAGAAGCTGCTGATGATATTTGTTATACTATAACTGATTTTGAAGATGGAATTAATTTAGGATGGATTCCAGAAGAGCACGCATTAGAGTTTCTAATTATGATCGTTCAAAATAGTATCAATACTCAAAAATATTCGCAATTAAGCTCAAAAGAAGATCGTGTAAGCTATCTTCGAGCATTAGCTATCGGAAGTTTAATAGAAGACGTCACTCGTTTATTTATAGAAAATGAAGAGCGAATTTTGGCTGGGGATTACCCATTTGCTCTTACAGAAAAATGCTCTTACATTGCTCAAATGAAAGATATTTTAGCAGTAAGTATCAATAATGTTTATCAAAGTAAAGAAGTAATTGAAAAGGAGATAATAGGGTATCAGGTTATAGAAACTTTATTAGATCGTTTTATATCAGCTGCTAATAACCGCTATTACGGCATAGATAGTCATTATGATGGCTTAATTTTGAAACTTTTACCAGAACGATATCTTTTAGAAACAGATAGTTTATATGAGCGATTAATGAGTGTTTGTCATTTCGTTTCTATGCTTACAGATGGTAAAGCATTAGAATTATATCATACGATTAAAGTAACAAAATAAG
>CANQRD010000007.1 GCA_947626185.1 uncultured Flavobacterium sp. | reverse complement strand
AGAAGGATAAATTAAGATTGTATATGTCCATAACAAATAGATATAGTTAAATTACTATATATTACAGACGTCATCAGCATTATTGCGGTTCGAGGCAGACATCATTGCCTTTTTGAGCTACAAAGATAAAAAAAGTCCGACTAATTTAGTCGAACTTTTTTATTAAATATCATCAAATTCTAAATCAGTAAAACTGTTAATATCTTCATCTTTAGTGTATTCTTTCTTAAAATCTTTTTGGTGTCTTTCAGAAATAACTTCCTCACCTTTGTGATTTACTACATACTCTGTCATTTCATTTAAAATGTCTTTAAAAGCTGCAAAATCTTCTTTGTATAAATAGATTTTGTGTTTTTTGAAATGAAAAGAACCATCATCTTCTGTGAATTTTTTACTTTCAGTTACAGTAATGTAATAATCATCAGCCTTTGTAGATCTTACATCAAAGAAATAAGTTCTTCGCCCTGCTCTCAGTACCTTTGAGAAAATCTCCTCTTTCTCTAACATTTCGTTATCTCTCATAATCATTCTATCAATTAATTGATTTGTATATATAGCTTCCAAAAGTCTAAAAAAAAACCTAATAAACCAACTTTTTAAGCTATTTCTTTTTCTTTTAATTGCTTTTGATAAAGGTCTGAATAGTATCCTTTTTCAGTTAATAAACTTTCATGGGTTCCTTGTTGAATAATTTTTCCTTGGTCTAATACAATAATTTTATCAGCATTTTTTGCTGATGAAATTCTGTGCGTAACAATTATTGAAGTAAGTTCTTTACTGTGAATTTGTAAGTTTTGTAATATTTTTTCTTCAGTTTCTGTATCTACTGCAGATAAGGCATCGTCTAACAAAAGTACTGGGGCATCTTTTATTAATGCTCTTGCAATTGAAACACGTTGTTTTTGACCACCAGAAAGCGTTAGTCCTCGTTCTCCTAAAATCGTGTCGTATTGATGTTCAAAGCCTTCAATATTGTGATGAACAACTGCTTTTTTAGCTGCTTCAATTATTTCTTCAATTGTCGCATCTTCTTTTCCAAATCGAATGTTGTTGCTAATAGTATCTGAAAATAAAAAAGAATCTTGTGGAACAACAGCTATTGCCTTACGTAAGTCATATAGATTGCAATCTTCAATATTTAAATTATCAATTTTAATAGAACCATTATCAATAGTATACATTCTAGTTAGTAAAGAAAGTAATGTGCTTTTTCCTGAACCTGTTTTTCCTAAAATAGCTAAACTTTGTCCTTTTTCTAAAGAAAAAGAAATATTGGATAATGCTTTAATTCCTGTATCAGGATATGTAAAAGAAACATTAGTTAGTTCAAATTTACCAGTAATATTAGTAGGATTTGGATTAGTGTTGACAATCTCTGGTTTTTCGTCTAAAAATTCATTAATTCGCTTTTGTGATGCTTCTGCTTCTTGTATCATTGTAGAAACCCAACCTAACGAAGCTACTGGCCAAGTAAGCATATTGATGTATAGAATAAATTGTGCTATAATACCAATATCTGTAATAGTTCCTTTAAAGTACATTAATGAGCCAATTGTAATAACAATTAAATTACTAAGTCCAATAAGTAAAATCATTAATGGACCAATTAACGCACCTGTTTTTGCTAGTTTTAATGATTTGTGTTTGCTACTTTCGGTAAGTTTTTTAAAATCGTTATTTTTGTTTTCTTCTATAGCATGTGCTTTTATTACTCGCATTCCAGAGTAAGTTTCTTGGGTAAAGGTTGATAGTGTAGATAAATTCTGTTGAAAACTTTTACTTCTTTCGTTTACCTGTTTACTCAATTTAAAAATTAAATAACCCAAAAAAGGAAGTGGAGCTAAAGAATAGAAGGTTAGCTTTGGAGAAATAATATACATCTGGGCAATTACTACAATAAACCGAATAATTGTGTTGACAGAATACATTACTGCTGGACCAACATATTGACGCACTTTACCAACATCTTCGCTAATTCTATTCATTAAGTCGCCCGTGCGATTTCGCTTATAAAAACTTTGAGTAAGCACTTCGTAGTGTTGAAAAATATCGTTTTTTAAATCAAATTCAATGTGACGAGACATAACAATTAATGTTTGTCTCATTAAAAAGGTCAAAAAACCAGCAATTAATGTAGTAACAACTATCCAAAATATATTGGATAGTAAGATATCTGATACTTCTTCTTTGTTTAATTCTTTCAATTGCTCAAGAACTCGAATAGAATCTCCAACTAATTTAGGTGTATATAGCGTAAAGAATTGCGCTACGATGGTAATAATTATTCCAAATAGAAAGTGGTATTTATATTTTATGAAGTATTTGTTTAATGATTTTAAAGCGCTCATATTTTTGTAAAATAACGTTGTTTTGAGAATTTTGAATAGCTAATAATCAGAGTTATTAGCTATTCAAAATACAAATATAAGGCAATAATTTCAATGAGTTTTTTAAAAGAGTTAGCTTTTGATATTATTATAGTTAGAAAAATCGATGAAAATTTGAAGGATTTGTTACTATTAATTTTTTAGTATTTTTGTAGAAATAACAAAATCCGATGGAAAGATTAATTAAGCTTATTTGGGATTTTAGAGGTCCAGATGCAGAAAAAATTGCCGAACATCACGTTATTCATTTAAATGAATTTGTGAGTATGGAGAGTATGCCTATTGCAATTGTTGAGAAGCAGGTAATTAATGATCATTACAGTATCGCTTATATGGTTGTTAATGATCAGCAAATGATTACGGTTAGAGATAGATTAAAACCTCACCGAGGAGAATTATATCAACAATAAAAAACCCTGAAATATTTCAGGGTTTTTTATCTATACTAGTTTGCTTCTTGAGTAATGAATTGAATGCGCATTAATCGCATTTCTTCAGTGTCATATTCACCGTCAAATTCATCCATAGCAATTTTTATATTATCTGTTTCTGATTCCATAAAGTAATCGTAAATTTCTTCTTGTTGATCTTCGTCTAAAACTTCATCCAGCCAGTAGCTAATATTTAGTTTCGTTCCCGAATAAACAATTTGCTCCATTTCTTTTAGTAAAGCATCCATGTCTAAGCCTTTTGCTTTAGCAATATCATCTAAAGAAAGTTTTCTATCAATACTTTGTATAATGAAAAGCTTTAGAGCAGAATTTGCTCCAGTAGATTTTACTACTAAATCATCTGGACGAATAATATCGTTTTCTTCTACGTAGTTTTTAATAACATCTACAAACTCTTTTCCAAATCGTTTTGCTTTTCCTTCACTTACCCCAATAATGTTTGCCATTTCTTCAAGATTAATAGGGTATTTTAAGCACATTTCTTCTAGAGAGGGATCTTGGAAAACGACAAATGGAGGCACCTCTGCTTTTTTTGCAACTTTTTTTCGAAGATCTTTCAAAATACTAATTAATACTTCGTCAACAGCTAAGTCAGTTTTTGTTACTATTCCTTCTTGTGTTGCTTCTGTTTCAGAATATTCATGATCTTCTGTCATCATAAACGAAGTAGGATGATTAATAAAGTTTTCACCTAATGGTAATAATTTTACAACACCATATAGTTCGATGTCTTTTTTAATATATCCTGCAACAGTTGCTTGACGAATTAATGCCATCCAGAAGCGTTCGTCTTTTTCTTTTCCGCTTCCGAATAGTGTATTGGTATCTGTTTTATTTACTTTAATAAGCGCGTTTAATTTACCTAATAATGTAAATACAATTTCTTTGGTTTTATATACCTGTTTTGTTTCTTGAATTACTTTTAGCAGTAATTGTAACTCATCTTTTGCTTCTATTTTGTTTTTTGGATTTCTAACATTATCATCCATGTTAGCTCCATCGCCATTTATTTCGTCAAATTCTTCTCCAAAGTAATGAAGTAAAAATTTACGACGAGACATAGAAGTTTCTGCATAAGCAACTACTTCTTGCAACAATGCAACGCCTATTTCTTGTTCAGCAATTGGTTTTCCAGCCATGAATTTCTCTAGCTTTTCTATATCCTTATAAGAATAATAAGCTAAACAATATCCTTCTCCGCCATCACGTCCTGCACGTCCAGTTTCTTGATAGTAGCTTTCTAATGATTTTGGAATATCATGATGAATTACATATCTAACATCTGGTTTGTCAATTCCCATACCAAAGGCAATTGTTGCTACCACAACATCTACATCTTCCATCAAAAACATGTCTTGATGTTTTGCGCGAGTTTTTGCGTCCAAACCGGCGTGATAAGGAACAGAACTAATTCCGTTTACTTGTAAAACATTGGCAATTTCTTCTACTTTTTTACGGCTTAGGCAATAAATCACTCCCGACTTACCTTTGCGTTGTTTGATAAATCGAATAATATCACTTTCTATGTTCTTTGTTTTTGGGCGTATTTCATAATATAAATTAGGTCTATTAAATGAAGCTTTAAAAACATTTGCATCGGGTATCTCTAGGTTTTTTAAAATGTCTTCTTGAACTTTTGGGGTAGCCGTAGCTGTAAGACCTATAATAGGTATGTCTCCCAATTGTCTTATGATATTTCTTAGATTTCTATATTCTGGTCTAAAATCATGTCCCCATTCGGAAATACAGTGAGCTTCATCAATAGCTACAAAAGATAATTTTACCTCTTGTAAGAAGCTTACGTATTCTTCTTTGGTAAGCGATTCTGGTGCTACGTACAATAGCTTTGTAATACCATTTTTGATATCTTCTTTTACCTGATTTACTTCAGTCTTTGTAAGAGAAGAATTCAGTACATGAGCAATTCCATGTTCAGTAGATAAATTTCGAATAGCATCTACTTGGTTTTTCATGAGGGCAATTAACGGAGAGACAACAATAGCTGTTCCGTCCAAAACAAGCGCGGGTAGTTGATAACAAAGTGATTTTCCACCACCTGTTGGCATTATTACAAAAGTATTATGTCCTGAGATCAAACTTTTAACCACATTTTCTTGAAGGCCTTTGAACTGAGAAAATCCAAAAAACTTCTTTAATTCTTTGTGTAAGTCAATTTCAATTGATTTCATTATTTTTGTACGGTATTTTACATAAATTTGCAGTACATAAAGATAATAATTTTCTTTTGTGCAATCCTAATATTTAACATTCTACATATTTTGAGCAAATCAATATCTATTTTAGACACCGCGAAACAAACGTTATTGTCTGAAAGTGAAAGTATTAAAAAGTTGATTGACTATTTGTCAATTGATTTCGAACAGGCAGTGAAAACTATTCTTGAATGTGAAGGTAGAGTAGTAGTGACTGGAATTGGTAAAAGTGCGTTAATAGGAAGTAAAATTGTTGCCACTTTTAATTCAACAGGTACTCCATCCGTTTTTATGCATGCTTCAGAGGCAGTTCATGGTGATTTAGGTTTGTTACAACCAAAAGATTGTGTGATCTGTATTTCAAATAGTGGAAATAGCCCTGAAATTAAAGTATTGGTTCCACTTCTAAAGCGTTTTGGCAATAAGCTTATCGGAATTACAGCAAATGAAACTTCTTTTTTGGGTAAGCATTCTGACTTTGTTTTACTTTCAAAAGTAGATAGAGAAGCAGATCCAAATAATTTAGCGCCAATGAACAGCACAACTGCTCAATTGGTTTTAGGTGATGCTTTAGCAGCTTGTTTAATTGAGTGTAGAAATTTTACTGCTAATGATTTTGCTTTATATCATCCAGGTGGCGCTTTAGGTAAAAAGTTGTTATTAATGGTAAAAGATATTTTAAACAATCAAAATAAACCTAAAGTCAAAGAAGATGCTTCTATTGCCGAAGTAATTGTTGAAATTTCAGAAAAACGATTAGGAGTGACAGCTGTGGTAGATGATAATGACAATGTTGTTGGAATTGTTACAGATGGAGATTTAAGAAGAATGTTGCAAAAAAACACGTCGTTTGGGAATATTGTAGCAAAAGATATTATGACTATTCATCCAAAAACAATCGCTTCAGATCAATTAGTATCTAAAGCATTATCAGTTTTAGAAGATAATGCTATAACGCAATTGATTGTAACGGAAAATGATGAATACAAAGGAGTGATTCATTTACATGATATATTAAAAGAAGGAATACTTTAAAATGGCAAAAAATAAAAATAAAGAAAAGGCAATGTCTTTTTTAGATCATTTAGAAGAGCTTAGATGGCTATTGATACGCTCATCCGTTTTTATTTTAGGAGGGGGTGTTGTGGCTTTTTTCTTCAGAGATTTTATATTTAATACAATTATTTTTGGGCCGAAGAGCGGAGATTTTGTAACGTATCAGTTCTTTTGTAAAATAGCTCGGAAATTTGATTTTGACGATAGTTTTTGTCAACAAGAATTGCCTTTTGAAATTCAAAACCGTACCATGGATGGTCAGTTTTCAGTAATGATGTGGACCTGTATTACAGCTGGCTTTATTATTTCGGTTCCGTTTATTTTACGAGAAATTTGGAAGTTTATTAGTCCTGCATTATATGCCAAAGAAAAGAAATATGCTCAGTTGTTTATAGTAGTTTCTTCTTTGTTATTTTTCTTGGGAGTTTTATTCGGATATTTTGTTATTACTCCATTGTCAATTAATTTCTTGGTTAATTTACAAGTTAGTGATATGGTAAAGAACGATATTGATATCAACTCATATATAGGGTTAGTAAGAACAACTTCACTGGCTTGTGGTTTGGTATTTGAATTACCAATAATTATTTATTTTTTATCGGTCTTAGGTCTTGTAACTCCACAGTTTTTAAGAGAATATCGAAAATATGCAATTGTATTGATTTTAATTTTGTCCGCTGTAATTACTCCGCCTGATGTAATTAGCCAAATTATAGTATCTATACCTTTGTTAATTCTATATGAGATAAGTATTTATATTTCTAAATTTGTTCAGAAGAAGCCTTCAATAAATGCTTTAACAACTAACAATAATTAATAGTTTATGAAATTAAGAGCAGATAATATTGTAAAAATATATAAAAAAAGAAAAGTTGTAAAAGGTGTTTCTGTTGAAGTTAATCAAGGTGAAATAGTTGGTTTGTTAGGACCAAACGGAGCCGGAAAAACCACTTCTTTTTACATGATTGTAGGATTAGTAAAACCAAACTTTGGCCATATTTATTTAGACGATATGGATATTACTAATTTTCCAATGTATAAAAGAGGACAGCACGGAATTGGCTATTTAGCCCAAGAATCGTCAGTGTTTAGAAAATTGAGTATTGAGGATAATATTTTGAGTGTTTTGCAATTAACAAAATTGTCAAAGCAACAGCAAATTGAAAAAATGGAATCATTGATTGCCGAATTTAATTTAGAACATATTCGTACAAATAGAGGAGATTTATTGTCTGGAGGAGAAAGAAGACGAACAGAAATTGCAAGAACTTTGGCTACAGATCCTAAATTTGTTTTGTTAGATGAACCATTTGCTGGAGTTGACCCTGTTGCGGTGGAAGATATTCAGCGTATTGTTGCTAAGTTAAAGAGCAAAAATATCGGAATTTTGATTACAGATCATAACGTACAAGAAACTTTGGCAATTACTGACAAAACTTACTTAATGTTTGAAGGAGGTATCTTAAAAGCTGGGGTTCCAGAAGAATTAGCGGAAGACGAAATGGTGCGAAAAGTTTATTTAGGTCAGAATTTTGAGCTCCGAAAGAAAAAAATCGACTTTTATTAAAAATAACTATTGATTGATAGTACAAAAACATAGTATCTTTCCGAAAAATTATTCTAATAAAAATTGTTTGAAAAATAAAAATTGATGAAAATAAAACCCACAATTCTGTTTCTAACTATATTATCAATTATATTATTGACTTCTTGTGCGTCAAAAAAGAAGATAATTTATTATCAAAATGTTGATGAGGTATTGAAAGGAAACATAGCAGAAACTAATTTTGAAACGTTTTTAAGACCAGATGATTTGTTGATGATTATTGTGTCTGCACAAGATAGAGAGGCTGCAGCTCCTTTCAATCTGATGAATACAATGACTACTAATCCTAATAATGCTGCAGGATCAGGTCAAATGCAACAGCAATTGTATTTAGTAGATAATATGGGAAATATTCAATTTCCTGTTTTAGGTACTATAAAAGTAGGTGGCTTAACAAAGAAACAAGCAATAGACTACATCACAGAAGAGGTGAGTAAATATATTATCAACCCAATTGTTAATATGAGAATTATGAACTTTAAAGTTACTGTTCAAGGAGAAGTGAATAGGCCTGGAGTACATACTATTTCAAGTGAACGATTAACTTTGACAGAAGCGCTTAGTTTGTCTGGAGATTTAAGTATTTATGGAAATAGGGAAAATATTTTAGTAATTAGAGAAGTAGATGGGAAACGAGTGCCTTACCGTGTTGATATTACAAAAGCAAATTTTATAACTTCACCTTTTTATTATCTAAATCAAAACGACATTGTTTACGTAGAACCTAATAAAACTAAAGTAAATTCATCGATAGTAGGACCAAATTTAAGTCTTGGTATATCAGCTATATCTTTGTTAGTAACAATAATTGCACTTACAGTAAAATAGTATGAGAGAAAAAATTGACGAAACGGATAATATTAATCTTAGAGAAGAGTTAGAAAAATATATTATTCACTGGAGGTGGTTTGTTGTTTGTGTAATACTGTCTTTAATAGTTGCATTTGTGTATTTGCGTTATGCACAAAAAACGTATAAAGTAGATACAACAATTATTGTAAAAGATGAAAAAAGAGGAGGTGGACTATCTTCTGAGCTATCTGCTTTTGCTGATTTGGGAATGCTATCTGGAGGAAAAAGTAATTTAGAGAATGAAACTCAAATATTGTCTTCTAGATCTTTGGCAGAAAAAACAATTCGTAGTCTGAATTTAAATATTTCTTATATACACGAAGGTAGAGTTGTAAAAACAGAATTATACAATAATAGCCCTATTACAGTAACTTTTACAAATAAAGTTTTTGACTTTGATCAAATTCGTTATACATTTTATATTAAAAATATCAACCAATCTGGTTTTAAATTATATGATATTAATCATAATGAACTTGGTGATTTTTTGTTTGACACTCCAATTAAAACGATTTTAGGAGAATTAGTTGTTACAAAAAATCCAGAAAAAGAATTACCAACATTAAAAGCTTCTAGATTAGAAGAAGAAAAAGAAATAGAGGATGATTCTAAGAATGTTATTATTGAGCTTTATCCAATAGAAAAAGTTGTTGATTACTATACAGCTAATGTTCGCATTGCACCAACAGATAAGTTTTCTAGTGTTTTAGAATTATCCATATTAAGTCCTACACCAGAAAAAGCAATTGATTATTTAAATAATTTAATCAAAATATATAATAATGAAGCTATTGCAGATAAACGATTTTTATCTGAAAAAACGTCTGAATTTATCGATAGTAGATTAGATTTAATAACGGAGGAGTTAGGTGATGTAGAAAAAAATGTAGAAGGATATAAAACATCTAATAGTATTACGGATATTCCTACAGAGTTAGGTTTATATCTTCAAAATGCAAACGTTTACGAAAAGCAAATCATTGAAAATGAAACTGAAATTAAAGTAATTTCTTCATTGAGAGATTTCTTAAAAAAGAGTAAACCAAATGAGCTTTTACCTGGAAATATCGTTTCTAGTGACCCTAATTCCAACAATTTAATTAATCAATACAATACATTAGTTTTAGAACGTAACAGAATTAGTGCAAGTTCTACATCAATAAACCCTACAGTAATTAAACTAGACGATCAAATTTCTGCAATGAAATCTTCAGTAGCTGAAAGTTTAGCACGATTAGAAAACTCATTAATGATTACTAAAAAAGAATTAGCAAGTAAAGAAGGCGAATTAAAATCAAAATTATCTCAAGTTCCAAGACAAGAGCGAGAGTTTAGAATCATTGATAGACAACAAAAAGTTAAAGAAGCAATATATCTTTATTTATTCCAAAAAAGAGAAGAAACAGCAATTGCTTTAGCAGCAACAGATCTAAATGCAAAAGTGATTGATGCAGCTAAGAGTTCTGAAAAACCAGTATCTCCTAAACGTTCTATTATTTTACTAGCTGCAATGATTGTTGGAATGTTAATTCCATTTGTTGTGATTTATTTACGTTTATTGCTGGATACCAAACTAAAAACAAGAATGGATGTAGAGTCTAATACAAATATTCCTTTCTTGGGTGATGTACCTCATTCTTTCGACAATCAAAAAGTAATTGATTTGGCAAACAGAACAAGTACAGGAGAAGCATTGCGTATTGTTCGTACAAACTTAGAGTTTATGCTAAGTGGTGTTGAAGAAAATAAAGCAAAAACAGTTTTACTTACATCAACATTCCCAAAAGAAGGAAAAACATTTATTTCAGTAAACTTAGCTGCTACAATAGCTTTATCAAATAAAAAAGTGCTTCTTATTGGTATGGATTTAAGAAATCCAAGATTAGACGATTATTTACAATTACCACCATTAGGAGTGTCGGATTATTTATTGCGTCGTGATGTGAATATAGATGATTTTATAGTGAAAATCGATGGATATGAAACATTATATGCATTACCAGCAGGAACAATTCCGCCAAATCCAGCGGAATTGTTGATGGATAAAAAATTGAAATTAATGTTTGATAAATTAAAGCAAGAGTTTGATTATCTTATTGTAGATACTGCTCCTGTTAGTTTAGTAACAGATACTTTATTAATAGCTAAATATGCCGATACAAGTATTTATGTTGCAAGAGCTAATTATTTAGATAAACGTATGTTGAAGTTACCAGACGATCTACATAACAAAGGTAAATTACCAAATATGTCAATTGTATTAAACGATACAATAACAATTAAACGCAGTGGAGGAGGTGGTTATGGCTACGGATATGGCTACGGATATGGCTATGGTTACGGACAAGATGTTCAAGTAGACAATCGTCCTTGGTGGAAAAAACTACTTAATATGAATTAATACAAAAAAGGTTGATACACATTGTATCAACCTTTTTTAGTAAAATTGCTTTTTTTAGTAGTAAAAAGTATGAAATAAATATTATACATCATACAAAATAATAACTCGGTAATTCTGTGTTATATAACTACTTTAAACTACATTTTTACAACAGATATACTTATATTTGTACTCAATCAATTAGTATAATAAAATATTGATAAAAAATATTGTTATCATTTAAAATTACAAGAAATGACACAAAAATCTAAAATTCTTTACACGTTTACAGACGAAGCTCCAATGTTAGCTACATATTCGTTTTTACCAATTATTCAAGCGTTTGCAAAAACTGCAGCTATTGAAGTAGAAACTCGCGATATTTCTTTAGCAGGTCGTATTCTTGCTACTTTTCCAGAGTTTTTAAACGAAGATCAAAGAATTGGTGATGCTTTAGCAGAATTAGGAGAATTGGCTAAAACTCCAGAGGCAAATATCATTAAATTACCAAATATTTCTGCTTCAATTCCACAGCTAAATGCTGCAATTAAAGAATTACAAGCGCATGGTTATGCTGTTCCTTCCTATCCTGCAGAACCTGTAAATGATGAAGAAAAAGCAATTAAAGATAGATATGCTAAAGTTTTAGGATCGGCAGTAAATCCTGTTTTACGCGAAGGAAACTCAGATCGTAGAGCACCAAAAGCGGTAAAGAATTACGCTAAAAAACACCCACATTCAATGGGGGTTTGGACAGCAGATTCAAATACAAAAGTAGCAACAATGACAGAGGGCGATTTCTACGGAACAGAACAATCTGTAACAGTTGCAGAAAACACTAAATTCAAAATTGAATTTATTGCAGCAGACGGTTCAGTAAAATTATTGAAAGATTATTCACTATTAATCGCAGGTGAAGTTATTGATTCTTCTGTGATGAACTTAAATAAATTAAAAGCATTCGTTTCTGAAGTAAAAGAAGAGGCAAAAGCGAAAAACGTATTGTTTTCTGCTCACTTAAAAGCTACAATGATGAAGGTATCAGATCCTATCATTTTTGGTGCTATTGTAGAAGTTTACTTCAAAGAAGTATTTGAAAAATATACATCTTTATTTACAGAATTAGGCATAAATGCAAACAATGGTTTGGGAGATTTATACACAAAAATTGCAGGTAATGCACAAGAAGCAGAAGTAAAAGCAGCTATTGATGCGGCTATTGCTAACGGACCAGCAATTGCAATGGTAAATTCTGATAAAGGTATTACAAACTTACACGTTCCTTCAGATGTGATTGTTGATGCTTCTATGCCAGCAATGATTCGTACTTCTGGACAAATGTGGAATGCAGAAGGAAAAGCTCAAGATACTTTTGCTATTATTCCAGATCGTTGCTATGCAGGAGTTTATCAAACAGTAATTGAGGATTGTAAAGTAAATGGAGCGTATAACCCAACAACAATGGGATCTGTACCAAACGTTGGATTAATGGCTCAAAAAGCTGAAGAATACGGTTCTCATGATAAAACTTTCCAAGCTACAGCAAACGGAATTATCCGTGTATCTGACGAAAATGGAAATGTTTTCTTCGATCAAAAAGTTGAAAAAGGAGATATCTTTAGAATGTGTCAAACAAAAGATGCACCTATTCAAGATTGGGTTAAATTAGCAGTAAACAGAGCGCGTTTGTCTGATACTCCAGCTATTTTTTGGTTAGATGAAAACAGAGCACACGATAGACAAATCATCGCTAAAGTAAATACATATTTAAAGGATCACGATACAACAGGTTTAGACATTAGAATTTTAAATCCAGTAGAAGCAACTAAAGTTTCTGTTGAAAGAATTCGTCAAGGTCTAGATACAATTTCTGTTACAGGAAACGTATTACGTGATTATTTAACAGATTTATTTCCAATCTTAGAAGTTGGTACTTCTGCAAAAATGTTATCTATTGTTCCATTAATGAATGGAGGAGGATTGTTTGAAACAGGCGCAGGTGGATCTGCTCCAAAACACATCGAACAATTCATCGAAGAAGGATATTTACGTTGGGATTCATTAGGAGAATTCTTAGCATTAGGAGCTTCTTTTGAGCATTTAAGCCAAACTCAAAACAATGCTAAAGCAATGGTTTTAGCTGAAACATTGGATGAAGCTACAGCTAAATTCTTAGATAACGATAAATCACCAGCACGTAAAGTTGGTTCTTTAGATAACCGTGGATCTCATTTTTACTTAGCAATGTACTGGGCAGAAGCTTTGGCAAACCAAACTAAAGATGCAGAGTTACAAGCTAAATTTGCTCCAATTGCAAAAGCAATGATTGAAAACGAAGCAAAAATTAATCAAGAATTAATTGATGCTCAAGGAAAAGCACAAGCAATTGATGGTTACTATCATACAAATATTGAGGCTACTGCAAAAGCAATGCGTCCAAGTGCTACATTAAATACAATTGTAAATTCTATCTAATAAATAGATACATGTTTTAACGTAGATATAAAATAGAAAAGGAGTAATTATTGATTATTACTCCTTTTTTTGTGTTCTGATATAAAAAGGTCAGCAATACAATTTATTACTGACCTTTTTATATTTTATTGAATATTACTCTGCTGCTTGCACTTGCGCTTCATCATCTTTTTTCGCAATATTCATATTTGGAAATTTCTTTTGAATTGATTTTAAAGCAAATTCATTAATTTCATTCATTGCTTCTGGCGATGGTAACTTTAATGATTCTGCATTGTGTTTTAAAACCTCTTCTAGTAAAATTTGTGTTCTTAATAACTGAAAATTTAAATCAATCAATTCTCCTGCTACGTCAATATCTCCTAATTTCATCTTTTGTTTTTTAAAATTACTTTTTTTATTTGTCTATTTCAAATTTAACAAAGTATTTCAATAAAATGCTATAAAAATGGTTTTTTATTCCTTGAAATAGTAGTTTATTTCTTGTCTAAGATTGTATCGAGATGACATTACTTCGCCATAAGCTCCTGCTGATCTTATTGCCAATAAGTCACCTCTTTTTAAGATAGGAAACGAAATATCTTTTCCAAAGCAATCACTGCTTTCACAAATTGGTCCAACTACATCATATTTAATAAATTCATCATCGTTTTGTTGATTTTTATTCTCTAATAGTTCTATTTTGTGATACGCTTGGTATAAGGCTGGACGAATTAGTTCTGTCATTCCAGCATCTAAAATGGCAAAGTTTTTTTTAACTCCATTTTTGATGTACAATACTCTGCTTATTAAACTTCCACAATTAGCAACTAACGATCGACCTAATTCAAAATGTACATTTTGTCCTTTTTTTAGTTCTAGAAATTGATTGAAAATGTAAAAGAAGTTTGAAAAATTAACAATAGATTCAGCATCTGGATTACTGTAGTTAATACCTAAACCACCTCCTAAGTTTAAAATAGGAACAGTAATTCCTCGATCGACAAACCAATTATTCCATTCATTTACTTTTAAGCAAAGACGTTTAAAAACATCTAAATCTGTAATTTGTGAACCTACGTGAAAGTGTAAACCAATGAAAGTTATGCTATTTTGTTTTTCTTCAAAGATTGACAAACACTCTTCTAACTCATGGTTCATTATTCCAAATTTATTTTCATCTAAGCCAGTTGTAATATAATGATGCGTCTTTGCATCGACATTTGGATTGATACGCAAAGCTATTTTTGCATTTTTGTTCATTTCTTCTGCTATGTCTGCTATAACCAAAAGTTCTGCAACTGACTCAACGTTAAAAGCTAAAATATCATTTGATAAAGCAATTCTAATTTCGCGATCTGTTTTTCCAACACCTGCAAAAACAACTTCATTTGCTTTAAAACCATTGTCGATAGCGCGTTCAATTTCTAATCCACTTACACAATCTGCACCTAAACCCAATGCGCTAATTTCTTTTAAAATAACTGGATTATTGTTAGCTTTAATAGCATAGTGAATGTGATAGCCAAAACGATCGGCAGCTGATTTTGCCACCTGAATAGTTTCTCTTAACAACGGTAAATCATAATAGTATAATGGTGTTGCTAGATTTGTATTATTTATTATTTCTGCTGAAATCATTTTGTTGAATTAAAATAAACGGTTGTGTAATGAGCGCAAAGCTTCTATTTTGTGTTTTGAAGGAATAAGCAATGAAATATTGTGTTCGCTTCCTCCGTAAGAAATCATTCGAATAGGAATATGCTTAATTGCTTCTGATGCAATTGTTGCATATCCGTGTTTATTACTTTGAAAATCTCCAACAATGCATACAATTGTTTGGTCTGTATCCACTTCAACATTTCCGAAGTGATTTAATTCTTGTATAATTTGTTCTAGATGAGTAGTATCGTCAATGGTTAACGATACTGCAACTTCAGAAGTTGTAATCATATCGATTGGTGTTTTATAACGTTCAAATATTTCGAAAACACGACGCAAAAAACCATAAGCCAATAGCATTCTTGACGAATTGATACGAATAGCCGTAATATTGTCTTTTGCAGCAATAGCAACAATTTCATCAGCATGGTGCTCTTTGGATGAAATTAAAGTTCCTGGTGCGCTCAAATCCATTGTATCTAATAAACGAACAGGAACATTTGCTTTTTGTGCTGGAAAAACACTTTGTGGATGCAGAATTTTAGCGCCAAAATAGGCTAATTCTGCTGCTTCATCAAAGCTTAAATTAGAAATAGGGCGTGTGTTGCTTACTAATCTAGGGTCGTTGTTGTGAAAGCCATCAATATCTGTCCAGATTTGAATTTCATCTACTTTAAGAGCAGCACCAATTAATGATGCCGTATAATCTGATCCGCCTCGTCTTAAGTTATCAACTTCTCCAAAAGCATTTCTACAAATAAAGCCTTGTGTGATGAATAACGTTTCTTCTGGATGTTTATTCAATAGACTGTTTAGTTGTTCTGTTATGTAAGATAAGTTCGGTTCATTATCCTCTGTCATTCGCATAAAATCTAATGCTGGTAAAAGAACGGAATTAACACCTTTTTCTTTTAAATAAAAATGAAATAAAGTAGTTGAAAGTAATTCTCCTTGTGCTAAAACAATTTTATATTCAACAGTAGAAAATAAATCATTTCCCAATTCTTCTAACAAATTAAAGTGATAAGAGATGATTTCTTCTCCCGTTTTTTTACTATCTTCGGTTTTGAATAATGTATCTATAAATACTTCATATTTATTAAATAAATCGGTAATCTTTTTTCTAGCTTCATTAACTTTTCCTTCCGTGTAGTTATCTGCAATAGCAACTAATTCGTTAGTAGTTCCTGCTACCGCTGATAATACTATTATGTGACTGTTAGCAGTTTGTGATTTAATAATTGGCAAAAGTTGTTCTAGTCGTTCTGGACTTCCTACAGAAGTACCACCAAATTTTAATACTTTCATATTTGCGTTGTTATATCTATAAAAAAAAGGGCTTGTCGTGATGACAAACCCTTTTATATTTTATTAGTTATTACACATAAGGAATTTGCTCACGATGTTTGACGTAAGTTTTGCTTCTTCCCCTTCTTTGTAAGAATATTATTCATTTTTTATTATATTTAGATCACAAATATAGAGTAATGTTTTTACAATTTTCTTATTTATTTTTTTTTAACCAAGCATTAGTTTTTTTTTAACAACAATAATGGTTTTTAGTTTTTTGTGATAAATTAATTGGCTTGTGTTGTAATCATAAATTTTAAATTATTTTTTACACCGATTTAAGTAAGTAATATGGTTTCTAACTTTTCAAAAGGTACTTTTTATCAATAATAAAATTCCTCTGAAAAGAAAGAGCAATATAGTAACTACGATTCGCGCTAAATGCTTTGTCATTAAAACGTAATTATAATTTTGTGCAAAAGTAAAATAATAAAAGCGACTGATAAAAAACTATCAATCGCTTTTAAAATATTACTATTATTTTATGATGTTTAGCTCAAACCTTCTACAAGTCCGTTTACTAAATCAATTTTTGTAGCTTGTGGTACTTTTGGCAACCCTGGCATTCTCATAATATCTCCAGCAATAGCTACAATAAACTCTGCACCGCGATTAATTACAATATCGTTAATTGTTATTGTAAAATCTTTTGCAACGCCATAAGCATTAGCGTCGGCAGAAAATGAATATTGTGTTTTTGCAATACAAACTGGAAATAGTTCCATATCTGTATTTTTTAGCAATGTTAATTTTTTCTTTGCCAAATGAGAAAATTCAATGTTATTTGCTCCATAAATTTTATGTGCAACTGCTTCAATTTTCTGCTCAATTGTTGCTGTATCTTCATAAGGAAAAGATAATTTATTACTTGGATTATTTTCTATTGCTTTTACTACAACATTTGCTAAATTAATTGCACCTTCGCCACCTTCAGTAAAAGCATTGTTTACGGCAAAACCAATGTTGTTGTCTTTACAATATTGTTCTACAATTGCAAGTTCTTCTACATCATCTGTAGCATATTTGTTGAAAGCAATAACAATACTTTGTCCAAATGATTTTAAATTTTCTACGTGCTTCGCAAGGTTTAGCAATCCTTTTTTAATTCCATCAACATTTTTTTGTTTAATTTCATCTAAAGCAACTCCACCATGCATTTTTAAGCCTTGTGCTGTGGCAACAACAACGGTTAATTTTGGTTGCAATCCTGACTTTCTGCATTTAATATCAAAAAATTTCTCTGCTCCTAAATCGGCACCAAAACCTGCTTCTGTAATTACATAATCTCCATATGTCATTGCCATTTTTGTTGCAATAACTGAGTTGCATCCATGAGCAATATTAGCAAAAGGTCCACCGTGAATAAAAGCTGCAGTATTTTCTGTAGTTTGTACCAAGTTCGGATTTAGTGCATCTTTTAGTAATACCGTAATTGCACCTGCAACTCCTAAATCTTTAACTGTAAACATCGAACCATCGTATCGATAGCCTAATAAAATATTTTCTATTCTTCTTCGTAAGTCATCGATATCTGTGGCTAAGCACAGAATTGCCATAATTTCTGAAGCCGGAGTAATGTCAAAGCCTGATTCTTGCGGAATACCGTTTGCACTACCTCTTAAACCTGTATTTATATAACGTAAACTTCTGTCGTTCACATCTAAAACTCTTTTCCATAAAATTTCTTTAATACCGTTTTCATTTGCTCTATTTTGGTAAATATAGTTGTCAAACAAAGCACTTAATGTATTATGTGCAGATGTTATTGCATGAAAATCACCTGTAAAATGTAAATTGATATTTTCCATTGGTAGTACTTGTGCATAACCACCACCAGCAGCACCGCCTTTCATTCCAAAACACGGACCTAACGAAGGTTCTCGCAAAGCAACAATTGCATTTTTTCCAATTTTATTTAATCCTAGAGCTAAGCCAATTGAAACAGTAGTTTTTCCAATTCCTGCCTTTGTAGGTGTAATAGAAGTAACTAAAATTAGATTTGAGTTAGCTATTTTATTTTCGTTCATTTCACTAAGAGGAACTTTTGCCATAAATTTTCCATATGGTATTAATTCTTCTTGATTAATACCAACTGTTTTTGCTATTTCTTTTATGTTTTTCAATTGGCTTTCGCGAGCAATTTCGATATCAGTTTTCATAAATAATTAGATTGTGTTATTGATAAGTAAAGATACTATTTTAAAAAAAGTAATAACTGATGAAGAGTAGTATTATTTATTTTGATAGATGAATTTACTACCATCAAAAAAACAGATTGTGAAATTTGTATTAATTAAAACTTAGGTGTTTGTTTTTATTGGTTGTCCGTTTTTAAACTAATAACTTTGCAAATTGATAGTAAAAATTTATGTCTGTTCAAAATACCGAAATTCATCCTATTTATAATTTACAGTTTTTTCTAGTTTGTTTTAGTTCTTTACTGTTTTCTGCTAGTTTTAACATGCTTATACCAGAGTTACCGGATTATTTAACTAGTTTAGGAGGAGCAGAGTACAAAGGATTAATAATTGGGTTGTTTACCATAACTGCAGGAATTTCTAGGCCGTTTAGTGGAAAGTTAACCGATAAGATTGGACGAGTGCCTATTATGGCAATAGGCTCTATTGTTTGTTTTGTGTGTAGTTTATTGTATCCGATATTAACTACTGTTGCCGGTTTTTTAGTATTAAGATTATTACACGGATTTTCTACTGGTTTTAAACCTACAGCCACGGCTGCTTATGTTGCAGATATTGTGCCTAAAGAACGTTGGGGAGAAGCTTTGGGGTTGCACGGAATTTGCTTTAGTACTGGAATGGCAATTGGTCCTGCGGTAGGAAGTACAATAAAAATGTATACGTCAATGAATTTCTTATTTTATACTTCAGCTTTATTTGCATTATTATCTATCATTATTTTGCTGAATATGAAAGAAACGTTGAAAGAAAAAAAGCCATTTTCATTTTCGCTATTTAAAATATCAGCTAAAGATGTTTTTGATATTCATGTGTTGCCAGCTGCCTTAGTTACTTTTTTGTCATATGTTGCATATGGCGTTATTCTTACCCTAATTCCTGATTGGACAGGATATTTAGGAATTGAAAATAAAGGAATGTTTTTTATGATTTTTACTATTTCATCTTTGTTGATACGATTTTTTGCAGGTAAAGTATCCGATACTTATGGCAGAACGTTAATAATTAAAATAGGATTAGTTATTTTAACACTTTCATTGGTTGTTCTTGCTTATTTTAAAACTGTTAACGGAATGTATTTTGGGGCATTTTTATATGGAATTTCTTTGGGAGTTTTATCTCCTGCACTAAATGCTTGGACAATTGATTTTAGTTCGCCAGACCAAAGAGGAAGAGCAATATCAACAATGTATGTTGCTTTAGAAGCAGGTATCGGTGGAGGTGCATTTTTAGCAGGTTGGTATTATAGCAATAAAATAGAACATATACCAACAGCTATTTTTTATAGTGCTCTTGTTGTATTTAGTAGTTTGATATATATGTTGCTAAGAAAAGATAAAAAGAAATTAACTGCTTAATTATTGTCTCTGTTTAAATTTAAGCGAGTTACGATAGGATAATGGTCTGAATTAACAAAATCAGAATACGTTTCAAATGATTTTACCTCAATTGTTGGGTCAGTAAATACATAATCAATGCGCATTGGATAATAAGGAAAATGATAAGTTTTCCCAAATCCACTACCAGCTTCAATAAAGGCATCGTTTAAATTGTTTTTAATATTGCTATAAACATATGAAAAGGCACTATTATTCATATCTCCACAAATAATTTTTCTGAATGATGCATCTTTCATGTGTGATTGAATTAGCTCTGACTGCAATTGCTGTTCTTTAAATGCACGAGAAATTCTCTTAAAGATCATTTTTGACTTTTGTTCATCAATTTTTTCATGGATATCTGGACTAATACTGATTGATTGCAAATGAATGCTATATACTCTTATTGTATCTTTTTTAATTACAATATCGGCAAAAATCACATTGTTATTTGAATTAGGAAGTTTAATTTCTCCTTTGTCAATCATTCTAAATTTAGAATAAATAGCTTGTCCAGTCATTATTCGATCACCATGAGTAATAATATGTTTATATGGATATTGCTTTAAATTAATTCCTGAGTTTTTTGAAAATTCTTGTAAGCACAAAATATCTGGGTTTTGTAACTCAATAAACTCTTGAATTTTTTGAGTCACATTATCATCAGGAATCCATTTAAACAAGTTGAATAAGCGAACGTTATAAGTCATCAATAAAATATCATCTTCATGAGATTCGGTTAGCTTACCATTTATTTTATAAAATTTATTGATAAACGTAACTCCGATTAATAAAATAAGAAGTGACAAAAAAGCTTGCCGTTTTATTTGAATTCCCCAATAAAAAAGAAAAACTAAGTTTGCGGTTAACAAAGAAGGAAGAATAAGAGTGAAAACAGATAGAATAGGGAAAAGTTTAGGTGCTAAAAAAGGCAGTAAATACCCCAATAAGGTAGCAACTGCTAAGGCAATATTTCCAACAAAAACTATTTTGTTAAACCACGATAATTTTTTCATATTACTTATTTCCTTGTCTAAAAAGAAAGTCTTTTTCTTGCTTAGTTAAACTATCATATCCACTTTTACTGATCTTTTCTAAAATTTGATCAACTTTAGCTTGTATTTCGTTGCTATGTAGTTCATTTTCTTTTGTATGTTTATTTACATAAACGGTTTTTAAATGTGTTTTATTTTTCTTTTTTGTTTTCTTTAAAGTAATTCCTTTTTTCAAATAGATCATATATAAAACACCTGAACAAGCACCACCTAAATGAGCCAAATGCCCACCAATATTACTTGAAGATAATTGAAACAAGTCAATTATTATAATAAAAATAGCAATATAAATCATCTTTATTTTGCCAATTAAAGCAAAGCGCAATTCCATTTGAGGTGCATAGTAAGCTAAACCGATTAGTGGTGCCATTACTGCAGCTGATGCTCCAACTAAAGCACTGCCTAAAGGAAGGAAAAATGAACTAATAAAATAAAATAATCCACCTCCAAAAGCCCCAAGAAAAAAAGTTGTTAAAAACTGTTTTTGCGAAAAAAAAGTAGTAAATAAATTACTTACAAAAAATAGTATAATCATATTTAGCAATAAATGCCAAATATTAGCATGTAGAAAAGAGTAGGAAACCATTGTCCAAAATCTAGATAATGTACTCCATCCTTCACTAACCAATGCTAAATATGGAAATATAGAATGATAGATAGCCGGAGCTATAACTGAACAAAGGTATAATAGTACAAACACAATTATGTTGATAATAATTACTATTTGTACTTTATCTTCAAGATTTATTTGTCGTTTAAAATCATTCAAAATATTCATCTTATAAATCCCATCTATTTTGTTTAAACTGATTTTCTTTCCAGTATTTCACCAATAAAAAACCTGTAATTGCTCCACCAATATGGGCAAAGTGAGCAACACCTGTTCCGCCTCCAAAAAAGCTAAAACCTCCTGTCATTCCTCCAATTAAGTCAATTAATAATATTCCAGGAACAAAGAACTTGGCTTTAATAGGTACAGGAATAAACATCATCATTAATTCTGTATTTGGGAACAGATAAGCAAAGGCAACCAATAAACCATAAACTCCTCCAGAAATACCAACAGTACTTACTGCATATCCTTTAATCATAGCGGATAAATCAGAAGAACTTAAAATCGATTCCCAAGCAGGATAATATCTTCCTGAAGCCAATAAATTATAGATTTCGTTCTTAGAAAATCCAGCATTTACTAATTGATCTACACCTGTTGATACCGAGTAATAACTTACACCCATTTGCATTAAAGCAGCTCCTAAACCTGATAATAATACTAGAAGATAAAGCTTTTTAGTGCCAAAAAACATTTCTATAGCGGTACCGAAAGAATATAACGCAAACATATTGAATAGTAAATGCATAATACCACCATGCATAAACATATATGTAAATGGTTGCCAAATTTGAAACTTAGGATTTTCAAAATAATACATTGCCAAATATTCATAACTTATCGGTACTAAATAAGAACCAATAAACATTAGAATATTTATAATTAATAACTGTTTAACTCCTTCTGTTAATCTCATTATAATAAAAATTTTCGTTCAATATCATCTACTTTCATTTCAATAAAAGTAGCTTTTAAAAATGGAGAAATAGTGGGTTCTTTGCATCCAAATAATGCGTTAACTATTCCTTCTTGTTCTGATTCACTTAAAATTGTACCCGATTTTACAGCTAAACTTTTAGCTAGTGTTTTTGCAATCTTTTCGGTTTGTACATAATTTGTTTCAGGAATTCCTTCCTGAAAATTCATGATTAAATCGTCTAGTACAATCTGAGCTTCACTTTCCGCAACATTTACCGGCAAGCCAGATAAAATCACATGGTCTTCGTTCATTTCTTCAAAATCAAATCCCATTTGATGCAAAGAAGATCTAATTTCTTTCAGTAAAATTACTTCATATGGTGCATAATACATTTTTAGTGGGAATAATAATTGCTGTGAGCCAGCTACTGTTTTTCCCATATTACTTATGAAGTTTTCATACAAAATACGTTGATGCGCTCTACTTTGATTGATAACAACCATACCCGATTTTATAGGACTTACAATATATTTTTTTTGTATTTGAAACGTACGAGAAACAAATGTATTGTCTGTTTTTTCATCAAATAAAGAAGCATTGTTTGTTTCTTGCTCAAAAACTAAACCATTTACGTCAATTTTACTTCCCTTATCTTTTAGACCCTCAAAAACTTCTGTCCAAGCAGTAATTTCATTGGCAGAAGATTTTTTAAATTCTGTAGAATTAGATTTACTTGAAAAAAACATCGATTCATCTGCTTTTCTACCTTCATTAGCGAACGAATTTATATCATTGAATTTTGTTTCTTTTGTAGAAGATTTGCTTTCAAATATTTCTTCTTTTTGTTCTGTATTTAAAAAACTACTTTCTTCAAAAGGATTAAACCCGGTATATACATATTCTTCTCCTTCTTTATCAAATGAAGAAGAAAACTCAGTTGTAGATTGATTAAAAGGATTGAATCCTTCGGTAGAAAATCCGCCTATTTTATCTGAAAACGGATTAAACATCGTGTCAATTTCTACTAACGGAGTTTCTGCTTCTTTGTCTTTAAATTCGTATGGTATATCTAATTCTTCATCACGCTGAAAATCCAATACAGGAGCAACGCTAAATTGTCCTAAACTGTGTTTTATTGCCGAACGCAATATACTGTATAACGCTTGTTCATCGTCAAATTTTACTTCGGTTTTGGTTGGATGAATATTAATATCAATCGTATCCATAGGAACCGTTAAGTAAATAAAATACGTTGGATTTGTACCTTCTTTTAATAAACCTTCATAACCTGCTAAAACAGCATGATGTAAATAACCACTTCTTATAAAACGATCGTTTACAAAAAAGAATTGTTCTCCTCTGCTTTTTTTAGCAAATTCGGGTTTGCCTACAAATCCTTTAATTGCTACAATTTCTGTAATTTCTTCAATCGGAACTAACTTTTCGTTGGTTCTGTTTCCAAAAATATTGACAATTCGCTGGCGCAAATTTGTACTGACTAAATTGAAAATTTCGTTACCATTGTGAATTAAAGTGAAATTGATATCAGGATGCACCAATGTAATTCTTTCAAACTCGTCTACAATATTTCTGAATTCAACATTATCTGACTTTAAAAAGTTTCGACGAGCGGGTATATTATAAAATAGGTTTTTTACCGAAAAAATAGTTCCTTTTGGTGTAATAGTTGGTTCTTGAGAAAGAATTGTCGATCCTTCAATAACAATATGCGTTCCTAATTCACTTCCTTCTATGCATGTTTTTAATTCTACATGTGCAATTGCTGCAATGGAGGCTAAAGCTTCTCCACGAAAACCTTTGGTGTGTAAAGCGAATAAATCTTCCGCTTTTTTAATTTTTGAAGTTGCGTGTCGTTCAAATGCCATTCTAGCATCCGTTTCGTTCATTCCCTTCCCATTATCGATCACTTGAATCAAGGTTTTACCTGCATCTTTTAGCACAAGCTTTATTTCGGTTGCTCCTGCATCTACAGCATTTTCTACTAATTCTTTTACAACAGAAGAAGGTCTTTGAACTACTTCACCTGCTGCTATTTGATTAGCAACATGATCAGGTAATAATCGAATAATATTAGACATTTATAAAAATAAAGTTTTTTAAAATTAAAATATCGCTTTGGAGTTTATGCAAATTTAGTCAATTAATAGTCAAAATGAGAACTTAACTATGGCTAAAAGTGGTATAAAAAAAGCCTGCTTTTTAAAACAGGCTTCTTTTTTATATTACAAATTATTCAATGCTATCATTTTCAATGCCGTGACCGCGGCTTCTACACCCTTATTGCCCATATCGCCACCACTACGTGCTAGCGATTGTTCGATATTATTGTCTGTAAGTACACAGAAAATAACAGGGATGTCAGAAATCAAATTTAAATCTTTGATACCATGAGTAACGCCTTCACAAACAAATTCAAAGTGCATTGTTTCTCCTTTTATTACACAACCAATAGCGATTACTGCATCCAGATCTTCAAAACGCTCAATAATACGTTTTGCACCAAAAATTAGTTCAAAACTACCAGGAACATCCCAACGGATAAGATTTTCTTTACTTAATCCGCAATCTAACAATGTTTTTTTTGCGCCTTCAAATAAACCTTCTGTAACGGTGTCATTCCAATTAGACACAACTATCCCTACTTTAAAGTTTTTCGCAGAAGGCAATTGCGTTTTATCGTACTCCGATAAGTTTTTATTTGCTGTAGCCATATTTATTGAGCCAATCCAATTAATGATTCTACTAAAGTAGCTTCCATCGCACCTTGATAATTATTCTTTATTTCGATGAATAATTTTGCTGCTTCTTCTTTATTACCTAATTCTAATGCAGCAATGCCTGCTTTGTATAAATATCTTGGTGTTGTAAATTCGTTTTTATTATAATCAGCTGCTTTTTTATAGTAGTCTAAAGCGTCTTTTTGTTGTCCAAGTTCAGAAAAAGCATCTCCAATTCCACCTAAAGCTAAAGCACCTACTACAACATCATCACTCAATTTATATTGTTCAAGTTGTTGAATAGCTTCTTTAAATTTTCCTTGGTTTAGATAAGTTGTTCCTGCATAATAATGCGCTAAGTTAGCGGTAGCAGTGCCTTTATAGTTTTCTATAATTCCTAAGAAACCTAATTTACCTTCACCACCGTTTAGTGCTAAGTTAAATAACTCTTCTTGATTTGTATCAGTAGTAAAAGCCTGGTCATAGTATGACTGAGCTTGAAACATTTCATTAGCAGCTTCTCCGTTTTTAGGTTCAAGCACAAATTTATCATAACCAACATAACCAATAGCTAATAAAGCAGCAGCACCAACAATACCAAAAATTACTTTACGGTTTTTTGCCACCCAACTTTCCATTTTATTTGCCCCCATATCAAGTGAATTAAACACTTCAGCTGTTGAACTGTTTGATGCATCCACTGTGCTATATTGATCAAATTCGTTGTCTACCGTTTCGTCTTGCGGTTTTGGAGCTTTATAACCTCTTTTATTATAAGTTGCCATGTATAAATAGTTTAATGAAAGGCAAAAATATGATTTTTATTGTAATATAAAAGTGCTTGCTATTAATATTTTTGATAATTTGCGGGCTGATAAACGAATAACATCCATTAATCGTTAAAAACGTCTATAATAACGTGTATTTAAAAAAATTAGATCTTCTTAATTTCAAAAACATAGAAGATAAATCGTTCGAATTTAACTCAAAAATTAATTGCTTTATAGGACTAAATGGCGTTGGTAAAACAAATATACTAGATGCTATTTATTATATTGCTCATGGAAGGAGCTATTTTAATCCGATTGCAGGGCAAAATGTTCGTCATGGAGCTGATTTTTTTGTTGTAGATGGGAAATTTGTAAAAGACAATCAAAGCGAACATATATTGTGTAGCCTTAAAAAAGGACAAAAGAAGGTGTTGAAGAGAAATAATAAAAACTACGAGCGAATTTCCGATCATTTCGGATTTATTCCTTTGGTTATTATTTCGCCTTCTGATAGTGATTTGATTATTGAAGGAAGCGAAACAAGAAGAAAGTTTTTAGATAGTGTTATCTCTCAGCTTAATCCTAATTATTTGCAACTGCTTATTCAGCATCAAAAATTAATTCAACAGAGAAATGCACTGCTAAAAAACTTTGCTTTACACAACTATTTTGATAAGGATACTTTATCAATTTACGATGAGCAAATTTGTCAGGTTTCTACACCAATTTATACCATTCGACAAAATTTTTTAGAGGAGTTTATTCCTGTTTTTAATCAGTATCATCAATTAATTACCGGAAATAAAGATCAGGTACAACTTGTGTATGAATCACAGTTGGCTTCAACATCAATTGAAGAGCTTCTGGCTTTGAATGTTAATAAAGACAGAGCATTGCAATATACTTCAGTAGGAATACACAAAGATGATTTAGTGTTTTTGTTAAAGGATAATCCGATAAAGAAATTTGGTTCGCAAGGACAGCAAAAATCGTATTTAATTGCATTGAAGTTGGCACAATTTGAATTTTTGAAAAAGAAACACGAGATAGCGCCAATTTTATTGTTTGATGATATTTTTGATAAATTGGATGAAAATCGAGTACGGCAAATTTTAGAATTGGTAAATATTGATACATTTGGTCAAATGTTTATTACCGATACACATTTGGATAGAACGGAAGCTTTATTGAATTCTATTCATCAAGATTTCAAGATTTTTAAAATAGACTAGTTACTACATAATTACTTAAAATGATTCAACAAAATATATCACTTAAGAAGTACAATACATTCGGTTTAGACGTTATAGCTAAACAGTTTATAGCCATTAATACCATTGATGAATTGAAGAAAGCAATACAAAATTATACAGTTAAAGATTTTTTTGTGTTGAGTGGTGGAAGTAATATGTTGCTTACAAATGATATAGAAATTCCTGTTTTGCAATTAAACTTAAAAGGAATAAATGTAATAAAACAAACAGAAGATCATATTTGGGTAGAAGCTGCTGCCAGTGAAGTATGGCACAATTTTGTGATGTGGACGATTGAGCATAATTATGGTGGATTAGAAAACCTATCTTTAATACCTGGGCATGTAGGTACAACACCAGTACAAAATATTGGTGCTTATGGCGTAGAAATAAAAGATACAATGGTAAGTTGTAAAGCGTTGAATATTGAAACGTTGGAAATAAAAAAATTTTCAAACCAAGATTGTCAATTTGGTTATAGAGAAAGTATATTTAAAAAAGAGTTGAAAAATGAATATATCATTTTATCAGTAGTTTTTAAATTGAGTAAACAATATCATGTATTACATACTGATTATGGAGTAATTTTAAATGAATTAGAAAAACAAAATATCACAAATCCAACAATTAAAGATGTAAGTAATGCTGTAATTTCGATTAGAAATAGTAAATTACCAGATCCGGCTAAGATAGGAAATAGTGGAAGTTTTTTTAAAAACCCAATTGTTTCAACAACTATTTTAAAAAAAATACAGCAATCATACCCTAATGTTCCTCATTACATCATCGATGAAGAGGAAGTTAAAATTCCTGCAGGATGGCTTATTGAAACGGCTGGATTTAAAGGATATCGAGTAGGCGATGCGGGCGTGCACGAAAAACAGGCACTTGTACTTGTAAATTATGGTAACGCAAAAGGAATTGAAATAAAAAAACTATCAGAAAGTATTCAAAAAGAGGTACTTGCTATTTTTAATATTCATTTAGAAGCTGAGGTGAATATATTTTAAGATGCATTGTAGAAAATTGAATTATTAATACCTTTGACCTCCTGTAAAAAATATACCCATTTACTATGTTACTTATTTTGTTTTATCTGTTCATTGGAATTGTCTCTTTTCATTTCTTGTACTTTCTGTTGTTGTATAGTAGTATAGCATTTAAAAAATTGTCAAAAACAAAGCAGAAAAATAGTTCGATTCCAGTTTCTGTAATTGTTTATGTAAAAGACAATGAAGAAGAATTAGCTTCTTTTTTAACCACTTTAATAGAACAAAATTATACTGCATTTGAAATTGTTTTAGTAAATAATGCTTCTGAAGATAATAGCTTATCTATTTTAGAAGCTTATGCTGCTGCATATCCTTTTATTCGATTAGTAAATGTAGAGAATAATGAAGCTTTTTGGGGGAACAAAAAATATGCATTAACCTTAGGAATAAAAGTAGCGCGTTTTGATTATTTATTGTTTTTAGAACCCAATGCTAGTCCTAATAGTAAAATGTGGTTAGCTTCGATGTTTGGACAATTTACTTTTAAGAAAAATATAGTAATTGGTCATACAACTATTCAAAAGATAAAAGGAAAATTAAGTAATAAATATGCACGTTACTTATTTTTTCTAGAAAGTTTGAATAATTTTTCTTGGACTGAATTTCACAAACCAATTCACGGAAATAATTATAATCAAGGTTATACAAAAGAACTGTTTTTTAAAGCAAATGGTTTTATCAAACAAATGAAAATTGACAGAGGAGAAGAGCAAGAGTTTATTCGACAAATAAGTACATCATCAAACACAGTAACAATTTATACTGCAGATAGTACTACTATTTTAGATGAAAAATATAGTTGGAAAACTAATTTTAACAAGCAAAATGAAATTAATTTATTGATTAAAAGATTAGGCTTTTTTACGCAATTAAAATTGAGAATATATAATTTTAGTACCTTGCTTTTTTATTTGGTTTGTACCGTTTTATTAGTTAATTTGTATAATTGGGAAGTAGTAGTTGTTCTTTTGGTAGTCAGATATCTTATAACGTTTATTTATTACAATAAACTATTTAAGAAATTTAACGAAAAAGACCTGCTTTTTGCTTATCCAATAATTGAATTTATTCAGATAATAGCCAGCAATTATATTTCGATTAAGCAATTTATATCATTTAGAAAAAGTTGAAAAGTAACACCTTGAGTAATCGTATTGAATTAGCAAAAAAAGGAGATCAGCCTGCTTTTACATCACTTTTGAATGAATATTGGTCAGAAGTTTACAACTTTACGTTTAAACGAACCATGAATGAAGCTGATGCAGAAGATATTACTATTGAAACTTTTTCAAAAGCTTTTAGCAATATTCAATCGTATAATGATGAATATGGATTTAATACTTGGTTATTAACTATTGCAAAAAACACACATATTGATCTGTTGAGGAAAAAGAAATATATTTTCTTTTTTGATATTAATGAAGAGCAAGAACGGATAAACAATATTGTTGATGATAGTAAAACGATTGAAGAAGAACTGATAAGAGAACAAAACTTAATAATTTTTAAAAACTATATTAAGTTGCTAAAACCTCATTATCAAGAAGTGATTGAGTTGCGTTTTTTTCAGGAATTATCTTATAACGAAATAGCCGTTCTCTTAAACGAACCTTTGAATAATGTAAAGGTTAAAATAATGAGAGCAAAAAAGTTGCTTTCAGAAATAATAATTAATCAAATAGATAATAATTTTACCTTATAAATAGAAAAACCCTTGTTCAAAGGGTTTTTCTATTTTAGTTATTTTCTTCTTGTTTTCTTTGTTGAATAAATTCACCTAAACTTTTAGCATATTTGTGTTTCATTATTTCAGGAGAAAGAGAATTATAGATAGTATCTAAATATTTAATGTTTCTATCATATAATTCGGTAAGAGCAATATAAGGTGCTATATCAGCATCTTTATTAATCATTGCAAAGTTTAATGCATTTAAATATAAGCGAGCGTTAAGACGTTTGCTTACTATATCTAAACTATCAATTTTAGAAGAATTATTAGCTTTTTGTGCTTCAAAAATCGCGACAAGTAATTCATTTTGTCTATCAGTAATTATTGATCTAGACTTTAAATAATTTTTGTATAATTCGTCATTTTTTGAACCAGTAATTTTAGCGTCTTTATAGAAGTTTTTCAATGTTGTTTCCACTGTCATTTGCCCAGGCTCTGCAAAGAAAGATATTTGATTATCTACAGATTGGCTGTGTCCTCTGTCTAAAGTTAAGAACAGCATTTCTGGAGAATCAATATAATGATTGAAAACAAAATTAGCCTCTTTTCCTTGTACAACAACTGAATCTATTATTACAAAAGAAGTATCCTGTACTTGGTATAAATAAACTTTTCCTTGTTTTAGTCCATCAACTTTTCCTGTAATTGTAAGGTTGGTGTTTTCTTTTATTTCTTTGTTGCACGAAATAAAGAATATTGTACTAATGGTTAATAAACCAGCAATAAAATTTCTTATCATACTTTTATTTAAATAGGTCAAGTCCAGGAATATTAGGCATTCCGTCTTTTGCAGCTGCAGCCAGTTCTGCTTCGTGGATAGTAGTCGCTTTTTCTATAGCTCTATTTAAAACCATTACTAAATAATCTTCCAATTGATCTTTATCTTCCATTAATTCTTCTGAGATAGATAATGAACGAATAGTTCTATTAGCAGTAAGGGTTACTTCTAATAAACCGTCATTACTTTTTTCATCTATAAGAATTGTATCCAATCTTTTTTTAGTTTCTTCAATTTTGGCTTGGGTCTCTTGTAGCTTGCCCATCATTCCCATTAAGTCACCGAACATGTCTAATATTTTAAATGTTTATGTAGCGCAAATGTATTAAAATCTTTGAATTTTTTTACATTGAAAAATTGTAATTATACCTGCAAAATATTGAAGTTATCTTGACTTTCTAGTTTTGTAATAGACTTCTATATTAAATAAATCATTGTAATTTCCTGCTAGCGGTTTTGACATAGCTAATGGTAAACCTTGACGATCTGTAAGTATAAAGAATTTGTTGTTTTTCGTTTTTCAAAAAAATGAACATGATGGAGTTCTGTTGAAGTACAAATCTTCAACGGAATATTATCCGATGAAATAACTTTCAAATTCTAAAAACCGTGATGTTGAATAATATTTGATTAATCTATTTTACTACAAATAATTACACCCAATAGATAATAGAAATGAATATACATTGTAACTAGTTTCTTTAAATGAGTATATTTGTTTTTCTTCAAAAAAATAATTATGGAAGGATATCAAAAAAGGCAAATGCTTTTTCAAGATCGATATAATAGTATTCGTAAAAAGTATAAAACAATTGGTGCAATTAGATTATTCGTTTTTCTAAGCATTGTTTACTGTTTTTATTTGTCTGTTTCTCAGGCAAATTATAATTATTTATATGTTACAGGTAGTTTAGTAATTGTTTTTGTTGTGTTTTTGCGCATTCATGCAAAATTGTCTTGGCATTTACGTTATGCAAAAGCACTGATGGATATTAATGAAGAAGAACATGATTTTTTAGAAAATGATAAATGGAGTGTAAATGATGGTTTAATGTTTCAAACCACCGATCATTCATACACATTTGATTTGGATATTTTTGGCAAGAAATCAATTTATCAATACATCAACAGAACAGCTTCTTATAAAGGTGAAGAGGTTTTAGCAGAGATGTTAAAACATCATTTAAAAGCTGATGATATTGTTTTAAATCAAGAATTGATAAAAGAATTGACGAGTAAATTAGAGTGGCGACAAGAAATTTATGCTTACAGCCGATTGTCGAATCTTAATAAAGATGTTTACGATAGATTAAAAACTTGGAGTTTGTCAAATACAACACAATTGAGTAGAGTAACATTATTTTTTGCTTATGTTTTTCCGTTGCTTTTCGTATTGTCGTCAATTGCTTATTTTGTAGATTCATCTACCATTTTATGGGGATATTTAGCATCTACTTTCTTTTCAATCAATTTAATTTTGTCGATGGCAAAAGTTAGAGTTATTCAAACTGAATTAGGCGGAGTAGAAAAAATACACGAAACCATTGAAAGTTATAGCGCAATAATAAAACGCATTGAACAAGAATCATTTCAATCGTTGCGCATGCATGAATTTCAAAAGCGCATTAAAAGTGATTCTTTTCAGGCAAGCATTGAGTTAAAAAAACTTTCGCGTTTATTTGAACAATTAGAAACAGTCGCTAATTTATTTGTATCCATCTTATTTAATGGTGTATTTCAATTTCATGTTCATACATTGAATAAATTTTTAAATTGGAAAAAAAAACATGGCCATTTGGTACAAACAACCATGGAAGTTGTTGGTGAGGTAGAAGCGTTCAATTCGTTGGCAAATTATACTTACAACAATTCATCGTATGCATTTCCTAATATTAGCGATAATCAATCAATGTCTTTTGAAAATTTAGGGCATCCGTTGTTAAATGCGAAAAAACGAGTTACAAATTCAATTAATTTTACCAATCATCGCTTTGTTATTCTTACTGGATCCAATATGTCAGGAAAAAGTACATTTTTGCGTACAATTGGTGTAAACTTAGTATTGGCAGGAATTGGCGCACCAATTTGTGCTACCGAGGCAACATTTTTTCCGTTGCCATTATTTGTTTCAATGAGATTAACGGATTCGTTAGAAGATAGTGAATCGTATTTTTATGCTGAGGTAAAACGTTTACAGCTAATTATTGAGCAAGTACAAAAACAATCGTGCTTTGTGTTGTTGGATGAAATTTTGAGAGGTACAAATTCGGATGATAAACAAAGTGGAACCATTGGAGTAATTCAAAAATTAGTACGCGAAAAAACGTATGGAATAATTGCAACACATGATTTGGAAGTTTGTAATACAACAAATGAATATCCAGAAATTTTGATTAATAAATGTTTTGAAGTAGAAATAAAAAACAATGATTTATATTTTGATTATAAAATTAGAGATGGAGTTTGTCAGAACAAAAATGCGACATTTATCATGAAAAAAATGCATATTATTGATTAAAACAAAAATGAAAGCTAGTGCTTCCTTCTTTATTATAATTCATTACATTTAGTGTTTTGTACCTACAGACGATACTGTATACAAATTATTTACTACTATCTTTTTGACTAATGCGATACCTCGGAGGTAATTTATTGTTTTTTTGTTAATTACATACATAAAAAGTTATTTCATGTATTGTTTCTCATACTATGATTGTTTCAATAAAAGAATGCTTTTTACTGTTGTTTTTGAGATAAAAATGAATTTATACTGCTAATCTTTTTATATCAACTCTTTTTATTCTACTTTTACAATCAAATCATAAAACAAACAACAAATGTCAGTAGCTAAGAAAGATTATAAAAAAGTGACAACCAAGTCGCTAATTGATATGAAAGCTAACGGAGAAAAAATCTCTATGCTTACTTGTTACGATTATTCGATGGCAAAAGTATTAGAAGCAGGTGGTATTGATGTAATGCTTGTGGGAGATTCTGCAAGTAACGTTATGGCGGGTCATGAAACTACGTTACCAATTACTTTAGATCAGATGATTTACCATGCACAATCTGTAGTACGCGGAGCTGACAGAGCACTTATTGTTGTAGATTTACCATTTGGTTCTTATCAATCAGACCCTAAAGAAGCCTTGCGTTCAGCTATTCGTATCATGAAAGAAAGTGGTGCGCATGCTGTAAAAATGGAGGGTGGAGAAGAAATTAGAGAAGGAATAAAACGCATTTTGGACGCAGGTGTGCCTGTAATGGGGCATTTAGGTCTTACACCACAATCGATATATAAATTTGGAACATATACTGTAAGAGCAAAAGAAGAAGAAGAAGCAGAACAATTACTTGCCGATGCTAAAATGTTAGAAGAGATAGGATGTTTTGCTGTTGTATTAGAAAAAATACCAGCTGCACTGGCAAAAAAAGTGGCAGAAAGTATTTCGATTCCTGTAATTGGTATTGGTGCAGGAAATGGGGTAGATGGTCAGGTATTGGTAACACATGATATGATTGGTCTGACACACGAATTTAGTCCAAAATTTTTACGTCGTTATATGAATGTGTATGACGAAATGAAAAATGCCGTTGCTCAATACGTAGAAGATGTAAAATCAGTTGATTTTCCAAACGAAAACGAACAATATTAATCAATAGTAATTATTGAATTCTAAAATATCCTTTTCTTTGCAAAAGGATATTTTATTTTAAAATCAATTGTAATGAAAGTTGTTTCTACACCAGATAATTTAGAGGTTTTGCATGAAGATAATCACATTATTGTGGTTAATAAACGAGTAGGAGATATTGTTCAGGGTGATAAAACAGGAGATAAACCATTGAGCGATATTGTAAAGCAATACATAAAAATAAAATATAATAAACCTGGCGAAGTTTTTTTGGGTGTTGTTCATCGATTGGACCGTCCAACTTCCGGATTGGTTGTTTTTGCTAAAACATCGAAGGCACTTAGCCGTTTAAACGAATCGTTTAAAAATAGAGAAACAAAAAAAACATATTGGGCAGTGGTAAAAGATGCTCCACCACAAGTTGAAGAAACTTTGGAGCACTATTTAACAAGAAATCCTAAAAACAATACTTCTAAGGCCCATAAAAAAGAAGTGCCTAATAGTAAAAAGGCAAAATTGAGTTATAAGTTATTTCATCAATTAAAGAAATATTCTGCTTTAGAAATAGATCTTTTTACAGGAAGGCATCATCAAATTCGCTGTCAATTGGCAGCTGTTGGTTGTCCGATTAAAGGCGATTTAAAATACGGATTTGATCGTAGTAATCCAGATGGTGGAATTCATCTTCATGCGCGCTCACTTCGCTTTACACATCCAGTAAAAAAAGAGGAATTGTATATTGTTGCACCTACACCAGATGAAGTAATTTGGAATGTGATTGAACCAAAATAAATAGATATAAAAAAAGCTTTCGATTTCTCGAAAGCTTTTTTATTTTATTCTTCGTCTAAAAGAATGTTTAATATTGTAATAGCGGCATCGCTAATTTTTGTTCCAGGACCAAAAACAGCTACAGCGCCAGCGTCAAATAAATATTGATAATCTTGTGCAGGAATTACTCCCCCAACTATTACCATAATATCGTCTCTACCATATTTTTTAAGTTCTTCAATTACTTGTGGAACCAGCGTTTTATGTCCGGCAGCAAGCGAAGATACACCTAAAGCATGTACATCATTTTCTACCGCCTGTTTTGCTGCTTCTGCAGGTGTTTGAAATAATGGACCTATGTCTACATCAAAACCAACATCGGCATAACCTGTGGCAACTACTTTAGCACCACGGTCGTGACCGTCTTGTCCCATTTTTGCAATCATTATACGAGGACGACGTCCTTCTATTTCTGCAAATTTATTGGCTAACTCTTTCGCTTTCTGAAAGCTACTGTCGTCTTTTATTTCTTTGCTATACACACCACTTACTGATTGAATTTGTGCTTTGAATCGACCAAAAATTTCTTCCAATGCATCGCTGATTTCCCCTAAAGTAGCGCGTTCTTTTGCTGCTTCTACAGCTAGGGCTAAAAGGTTGCCTTGTCCTGTTTTTGCACATTCCGTCAATTGGTTCAAAGCCGCGGTTACTTTTGCATTATCTCTTGATGCTTTTATTCCGTTTAGTCGATCAATTTGTTGTTTTCTAACTGCTTGGTTATCTACCTCTAAGATATGAAGAGGATCTTCTTTTTCTAAACGGTATTTGTTTACTCCAACAATTGTATCTTGTCCGCTGTCAATACGTGCTTGTTTTCTGGCTGCTGCTTCTTCAATTCTCAGTTTTGGAATGCCTGCTTCAATTGCTTTGGTCATTCCTCCCAACTCTTCTACTTCCTGAATTAGTTCCCAAGCTTTTTGTGCAATGTCATTTGTTAGGCTTTCAACATAATAACTACCTGCCCATGGATCTACCGTTTTACAAATTTTAGTTTCTTCTTGTAAGAAAATTTGTGTATTACGAGCAATACGAGCTGAGAAATCAGTTGGTAAAGCAATTGCTTCGTCTAAGGCATTGGTATGCAATGATTGTGTTCCTCCAAAAGCCGCTGCTGCTGCTTCAATAGCTGTACGAGCTACGTTGTTGAAAGGATCTTGTTCGGTTAAACTCCATCCTGAAGTTTGACAATGCGTACGCAATGCTAACGTTTTTTCATTTAAAGGATTGAATTGCTTTAAAAGCTTTGCCCATAGCATTCGGGCAGCTCTCATTTTGGCAATTTCCATAAAATGGTTCATTCCAATTGCCCAGAAAAAGGAAAGGCGGGGAGCAAATTCGTCGATTTTCATTCCTGCGTTTAATCCTGTTCTAATGTATTCTAAACCATCTGCCAATGTGTAAGCTAACTCAATATCTGCAGTTGCACCAGCTTCTTGCATATGATAACCTGAAATAGATATAGAGTTAAACTTTGGCATATTATTACTGGTGTATTCAAAGATATCTGCAATGATTTTCATTGAAGGTGTAGGTGGATAAATATAAGTATTACGCACCATAAACTCTTTTAAAATATCATTTTGTATTGTGCCTGATAACATTTTTGGATCTACTCCTTGCTCCATTGCAGCTACAATATAAAAAGCCATTATTGGTAAAACAGCGCCATTCATGGTCATAGAGACAGACATTTCTCCTAAAGGAATTTGATCGAAAAGAACTTTCATGTCTTCCACACTATCAATAGCCACTCCTGCTTTTCCAACATCACCAACAACGCGCTCATGATCTGAATCGTATCCGCGATGGGTAGCTAAATCAAAAGCAACAGATAAACCTTTCTGACCCGCAGCTAAGTTTCTTCTGTAAAAAGCATTACTTTCTTCCGCTGTAGAAAATCCTGCATACTGACGAATGGTCCAAGGACGTTGTACGTACATTGTACTATAAGGTCCGCGCAAATTGGGTGCAAATCCGGCTGCAAAACCAATATGCTCAATGGTCTTAATATCGTCTTGACTATATTTTATATTAACTTTAATACCTTCTGCCGTTATAAAATCAGAAGGCTCGGTAGTTGTCTTTAATTGAGAAGTATCAATTTGAAGATGTTGTAAATCCTTTCTTTTCATAACTAATTGGTTTTGTTTTTTTCCTGTTCTAATCTTTGCTGTTCATAGGCCTCTGCTAATCTTCTTTCGATGATAGGTGCTATTAGCGTTTTGCGAGGATTTTGTTTAACAAATGGATACAATTCCAAATCGTTACTCATAAAATCTTGTGGATTAGGATATTTATTGGTTCCTAATAATACTTCTTTTCCAGTTGTAAAAAGCTCTTGTTCTTTACTCGCAGCTTCGTTTATTTTTCTTTGAATTGTTCCTTCAATTAATGAAGTAATAAATCCGTCTGCTTTTTCTATTTGTTTGAACAAGTCTAAAGCTTTTTCAGCTAACTGAATAGTTAACTGTTCAATATAATAGGTTCCTTCCGTTGGATTGTCAACGATGTCGAAGTAACTTTCTTCTTTTAAAATAAGCAGTTGATTTCGGGCAATTCTATCGCTAAATTCATTGTCTTTATGGTACAATGCATCGTAAGGAAGATTGTAAACAAAATCTGCTCCACCCAAAATAGCGCTCATACACTCTGTAGTGGTGCGCAACATATTTACATTATAATCGTATAATGTTTTGTTTCTTTTTGTTGGTGTTGCTATAATTTTTACATCAAACTGATGTGTATTGTATTCTTTTTTTAGCGTATCAACCAATAATCGGATGGCTTTTATTTTAGCAATTTCAAAAAAGTAATTAGTTCCTACCGCTACTTGAAGGTAAATTGTTTGATTAATTTTAGCTATTCGATTGAAGTATTCATTTAAATGTGATAATGTATAAGCAATTTGCTGTACAATATTTGCTCCAGCATTTTGATATACTTGTGTATTAATGCATAAATTGATCTTGTTACTACTTAAAGCTAATTGAACGTTTTTGAAATCTTGCTCTAAATTAGTAAACCAATTTCCGTTTGTAACTAGCTGATGTATTGGATCAATTAGCAAATGAATATCTAAAGATTGGTTGTCTAGGAATTTTTTTACTTGCTCAATATATTGTTCGTCAAGAAAGGTAAGCTTTACTAAATATGTTGCTGTTTGCGGTAAATTTTCGAATAATTGCGATAAATTTATTGTAGTATTATCAATGGTAAAATAAATAGTTTCTGCTCCTTTTTGAAGAGAAGCTTTGGTTTTTTCGATTGACTTTTCTACATCAAAAACATAGATCGATTGAACGATTTTAAAAGATGACGTTTGTGTAGCAATACTAATAGACGTATTATCTATATCGTTGTGGTAGAAAGGTTTTACTTTTATACCTTCCAAACTTTCCCAAATTAAAGTGTCGTTATAATCGGCACCTTTTAGTTCGTATTGGATTTTGTTTTTCCACTCCTTTGACGAAACTTTATTAAATTCTTCAAAAAGTTTATTATTCATAATAATTGGTTGTCAAGTTTAATTTGATATGGTATCAAATTCAATAATGAAAATGTCTTCGTTATTTCGCTTCATATAATATTTTTCGCGAGCATATTTTTCCGTGGCATCTCCATTTCTTAGGTTTTTAATAGCTTGTTTGTCTTTATTAATTTCAGTTTGAAAATAACTTTCTCTTTCTTCAAGCTTATCTATTTCTTTATCAATAGCCTGATGCTCTATAAGAGAATAACTGTCAAAGAAAGTAATCCAGATAATAAAACCAAGAGTAATTAAGAAAAAAGGATTTCTCAATATGCGGATAATTTTTAGTCGAATAAAAGCTTCCTTACTATTCATTGGTTTTTTTTTATAAAGTTAACCTATTTTCTCATTAATAACAGTACGAACAATATCAATTGCAACTGTATTGTAAGTGTCGTTTGGAATAATAATGTCAGCATACGCTTTTGAAGGCTCTATGAACTGATCGTGCATTGGTTTTAATGTGTTTTGATAGCGATTTAATACTTCTATCATATCACGACCACGTTCGGCTATATCACGCTTTAAGCGTCTAATAAGTCTTTCGTCAGAATCTGCATGTACAAAAACTTTAATATCGCACAAATCTCTTAATTCAGGATTACACAAGATTAAAATCCCTTCAATAATCATTACTTTTCTTGGGTGAGTAATTATGTAATCGTCTGTTCTGTTGTGTTTAACAAAAGAGTAAACTGGTTGATTAATGCTGTTTCCAGCTTTTAGTTCTTTTAAGTGTTGCACCAATAAATCAAAATCAATGGATCTTGGGTGATCAAAATTGATTAGCGTTCTTTCTTCGAAATTAAGATTGTCTGTTGCTTTGTAATAAGAGTCTTGTGAAATGATGCCTACTTCTGTTTCTGGTAATTCATTCATAATTTGGTGAACTACAGTAGTTTTTCCACTTCCAGTACCTCCAGCGATTCCGATAATTAACATGTTTGTTTGTTTTTTTAGCAAAAATATAAATTAATAGAACAGGTTGAAACTATTTTACACATTACCGTACGTTAAATTGTTGAAATAATTAAAAAACAGACACTTTAAGCAACATTATGTGGTTGTTGGTCTGTAATTTGAATGAAAAATGTTTGTTTGTTTCTACTAATAGTTTTTATAATTATTATGGCTAGTGAATGGTAAACTTAAAATGAAGTTAAAACCCAATAAACTTTTGTAGGGATTGTATTTTAATTTAAATAATATTTTACCTTTGTTGGCTCAAAATAAAACTCACATTATAAGTTCTTAAGTAGCATGTTAAATCGAAGACACATTCGTATCAAAGTGATGCAAACACTTTATGCTTTGCACCAAAGCAATTCTGATCAAGTACAGATTGGGGAGAAATTTTTAACTCATAGCATGGATAGTATACAAGAATTGTATTTATTGATGTTGACATTAATGGTTGAAATTCGAAAAAGAGAAGCAGACTACATAGATATTTCTCAGAAAAAACATTTAGCTACAAAGGAAGAACGCAATCCTAATAAGAAATTTATCGAAAACAAAGTGTTGGTATTATTAACCGACTCTAGTTCTATCACTAATAAAGTAGAAGAGCGATCAATGACTTATTGGCAGAAAAATGATCAATATGTTCAAATGATCTTAGATGAAATTAAACAAAGTGAATTGTATAAAAATTATATGCAATCAACTGTCAGATCATTTGAGGCAGATAAAGACTTTATTGTAGATTTGTATACAGAAATTATTGCTCCAAATGAGAGAGTATACGAGTTTTTAGAAGATACAAAACTTACTTGGGTAGATGATTTACCAGTGGTAAATACTTTAATTCAAAAACAATTAAGACAATTGAAACAAAAAGACGAAAACTTTTTTGTGCCAAGAGTTTTTAAAGATGAAGAAGATAAAGAGTTTGCGCTTAATTTATTTAAACGAACTTTTTTAAACAGTCGGGAATTATCTAAAGAATATGATGGAAAAACACCAAATTGGGATAAAGAACGTATTGCTGCTATAGATATTATGATTTTGAGAATGGCTATTTGCGAAATGCTGCGTTTTTCTTCAATACCGGTTAAAGTAACAATTAATGAATATTTAGAACTTGCAAAAGAATATTCTACTCCAAAAAGTAGTATATTTATCAACGGTATTTTAGATAATATTTCCAAAGAATTAGAAGCAGACGGAAGACTGCAAAAAATAGGGAAAGGATTATTGTAAAAATAATATTAACCAGTGAATTAAATAGTATATGAAAAAAGTAATTGTATTGTCATGTATTGCGTTATTGTCATTGACAGCATGTAAAAAAAATGACGCGTCTAGCAGAATTAGTGAAGAAAGCGTTGCAAATTTAGAGCAAAGTGCAGCAGAAAAAGTGGCTAATGGAACTCCAGTAATGCAGTTTAATGAATTAGTTCATGATTTCGGAAATATTGGAAATAACGAAGCAGTAGAAACAGAATTTGAATTTACTAATACCGGAAATGCTGATTTACTTATTATAGACGCTAGAGCTACTTGTGGATGTACGGTGCCAGAATACCAGAAAACACCTATTAAACCTGGAGAAACTTCTAAATTAAAAGTTAGATTCCAAACAAGTGCAGTAGGTCAACAACAAAAAACAGTTACTATAACTACAAATACAGAAACTGGAGAAGAACATTTGACTATTAAAGCAAATGTGGCTCCAGCTGCTAATTAATATTAATACTTAAATTATAAGAATGGAAGGTATACAACAGTTTTTACCAATGATTTTCATTTTTGTAGCGATTTATTTCTTTATGATTAGACCGCAACAAAAGAAAATGAAACAAGAAAAGCAATATGAAGCTAATTTAAAAGTAGGCGATCGTATAGTTACAAAGTCTGGTTTACACGGAAGAATTGGAGAATTAAACGAAACAACAGTTGTTGTAGAAACAATGGCAGGTAAATTACTTATGGAGCGTTCGGCAATATCTATGGATATGAGTTTGAAGCTAAATGAGAAAAAATAGTTTAAAATAAAAAACGCTTAAGATATCTTAAGCGTTTTTTATTCATTATGCTTAAATTTCTTCTGATGTAAAACGTAATTTTACTGAAGGGAATTTGCTTTGTGTCATTTGAATTGAAAATTCACTATCTGCTAAGAAAACTAATTGTCCTGATTTATCATGAGCAAGAAATTTTTGTTTAATACGCTTAAACTCTTTAAACTCTTCATTTTTTGGGTCATCAGGTTGTACCCAACAAGCTTTATACGCAGGAAAGTTTTCATAAATACATTTAGCACCGTATTCGTGTTCTAAACGGTATTGAATAACTTCATATTGTAGAGCTCCAACAGTTCCGATTACTTTTCTACCATTCATTTCTAGAGTAAAAAGCTGAGCCACACCTTCATCCATCAACTGGTCAATTCCTTTTTCTAATTGCTTAGATTTCATTGGATCGGCATTGTTAATATATCTGAAGTGTTCTGGAGAGAAATTTGGAATTCCTTTAAATTGCATGACTTCACCTTCAGTAAGTGTATCTCCAATTTTAAAGTTTCCAGTATCGTGTAAACCTACAATATCTCCAGCGTAAGAAATATCCACAATTTCTTTTTTCTCAGCAAAGAAAGCATTCGGACTGGAGAATTTTAATTTCTTATTTTGTCTTACGTGTAAGTATGGTGTGTTTCTTTCAAAAGTACCTGACACAATTTTGATAAATGCTAAACGGTCGCGGTGTTTTGGATCCATATTTGCGTGAATTTTAAAAACAAATCCCGAGAATTTATCTTCTGTAGGTTCTACCAAACGCGTATCTGAATCTTTTGCTCTTGGCGATGGTGCAATTTGAATAAAACAATCTAGTAATTCTCTTACTCCAAAATTATTTAAAGCAGAACCGAAAAATACAGGTTGTAATTCACCGTTAATATATTGGTCTCTATCAAAATTTGGATAGATTCCTTCAATTAATTCTAATTCTTCTCTAAGTTTACCAGCAGCTTTATCGCCAATTAAAGAGTTTAATTCGTTGGAATTAATGTCTGATATATTTATTACGTCTTCAATGTTTTTACGACTATCGTCAGTAAATAGGTTAACGTTTTTTTCCCAAATATTATATATACCTTTAAAATCGTATCCCATTCCAATAGGATAACTTAATGGAGTTACTCGCAATTGTAGTTTTTGTTCAACTTCATCCATTAAATCAAAAGCATCTCTACCTTCACGGTCTAATTTGTTGATGAAAACAATCATTGGGATTTTTCTCATTCTACAAACTTCAACCAATTTTTCAGTTTGTTCCTCTACACCTTTTGCTACGTCTATTACTACAATAACACTGTCTACAGCTGTTAGAGTTCTAAATGTATCTTCAGCAAAGTCTTTGTGACCAGGAGTATCTAAAATATTAATTTTTTTGTCTTTGTAATTAAAAGCAAGAACGGATGTAGCTACTGAAATTCCTCTCTGGCGCTCAATTTCCATAAAATCGGAAGTTGCCCCTTTTTTGATTTTATTATTCTTTACGGCACCTGCTTCTTGAATAGCACCACCAAAAAGTAATAGTTTTTCTGTTAAGGTTGTTTTACCAGCATCGGGGTGAGCAATTACACCAAATGTTCGTCTGCGTTCAATTTCTGTTAAAAAACTCATCAGTTAAAAATTTAGGTCACAAAAGTACTTATTATTTGTGTAATAATTGTACTCAAATCCTTTTAACTTCTATTAGTCAAAAAATTAAATAACTTGCTAATTTGAAAGTATAAAACAAAAAAGCTCGAGTGAATACTCGAGCTTTTTAATTATATTGATTATCTACTAATAGTAAGTATATCTTCTTACTTGAGCTACATATTTAGCTAAGCGAATAACTTGGTGGCTGTAGCCATATTCGTTATCATACCAAACATATAATACAACATTTTTACCATCTGCCGATGTAATTGTTGCTTTACTATCAAAAATAGCTGGAGCTGAAGTTCCAACGATATCAGAAGATACTAATTCGTTGTTCATAGAATATTTAATTTGTTCTACCAAATCTCCTTCTAAAGCAGCTTTGCGCATTACCTCATTTAATTCTTCTACTGAAGTAGCTTTTTCTAACTCTAAATTTAGTACTACCAATGAACCATTTGGAACAGGTACTCTAATTGCATTAGACGTTAATTTACCCGCTAATGCTGGTAATGCTTTAGCAACTGCGCTTCCCGCACCAGTTTCTGTAATTACCATGTTTAAAGCAGCAGCTCTACCACGGCGGTATTTTTTGTGCATATTATCAACCAAGTTTTGGTCGTTTGTGTATGCGTGAATAGTTTCTAAGTGACCTTTAACTACACCAAAATTATCTTCCATTACTTTTAAAATTGGAGTAATTGCGTTGGTAGTACAAGAAGCAGCAGACCAAATATCAACTTCTACTGGGCTGTATTCGTTGTGGTTTACTCCGTGTACGATGTTTGGAACACCTTTTCCTGGGGCTGTTAATATTACTTTTGAAGCACCTTTTGATGATAAGTGACGTTTTAACGCCTCTTCAGTTGTAAATGCCCCTGTGTTGTCAATGATTAATGCATTGTCAATATCAAAAGCAGTATAGTCAATTTCTTCAGGAGTAGCGGCAGAAATCATGTGTACGGTTGTACCGTTAATGATTAAAGCATTATTATCTGGATCTGCAATTACAGAACCTTCAAAATCACCATGAACAGAATCGTATTTCAATAAAGAAGCTCTTTTTTCTAACAAAACAGCATCATTTTTATCGCGAGTTACAATTGCTCTTAAACGCATTTGTTGTCCTTTTCCTACTTTGTTCATTAACTCACGAGCTAATAAACGACCAATACGACCAAAACCGTAAAGTACTACATCTTTAGGAACAATTTCTTCTGTGTTTTTAGCATCTTTAAGTTTACTAACTACAAAAGATAAAGCGTTTTCATATTTGTTGTCTTCTAAATGATATTCGTAAGTTAAACGACCAATATCGATTCTTGAAGGTGGTAAATCTGCTTGTTGAATTGCTCTAGCTATCTCTACTGTATCGAAAATGTTGATTGGTTTTTCAACAAATTTTGCTGAATATTCGTGTAAGTTAATGATATCACTTACACTACGGTCGATCAGTTGATTGCGGAACATTAAAAGCTCAATAGATCTATCAAACCATAAATCACTTGTGATTTTAATAAATTCTACGCAAGCTTTTCTTCTATCTGCTTGAAAAGCTAATTCTTTTTCGTATAAATTAGTATCTTTCATATTGTGTTAGATTGTGTTGTAAAAAGTTAGTGCAAAAGTCTGCTTTTTTTGTGAATAAAGCAAAGAGAAAAAAATGGATCATTTTTTTGTTCATTATTATAAAAAAAGTTTAATGACTTTGCTAGTTGTTGTCAGTATTTCTAATTCAATACTACCTTTTTTTTCAAAAGTGTTAAAAAGTTTTTTGACTTGTTCTACATTTTGAACTTTTTGTGAATTGATAGAAAGTAAGATTCCATTAGCTAATTCTGAATGATATTTTTGGTATTTTTGATTTGTCATTTCTGCAATTCTTACGCCATAATTAATATTGTATTTGTTTTTTTCTGGTGTAGAAAGATTTTCAAATTCAAAGCCTTTAAATGTAAATGTTTCAATAGTAGTAGGAATTAACCGAATTTCTTTATCCATTGTTTGATTACCACTCACTACTGTAATTTGTACACTATCTCCAGGGCGTTTCGTATTTAAAATATTTTTTATATCTACAAATGATGAAATGTTTTTTCCATTTATAGAAGTTATTACATCGCCATTTTTTAGGTTGATTTTTTCAGCATCTGAATTTTTTACTATTGACTGAATATAAAATCCTTTATCAGTTGATAAATTTAAGTTTTTAGCAATAGTTTTATTCAGTTCAAAACCAGCAACGCCTAAAACACCCTGTTGTACATTGCCATATTGTAATAAATCTTCTACAATTTTTTTGGTAACATTTGACGGTACAGCAAAAGCATAGCCTACATAAGAACCAGTGGTAGATGAAATCATTGTGTTTATACCAATTAATTCTCCTTGTACGTTTACCAATGCGCCACCACTATTTCCGGGATTTATTGCAGCATCTGTTTGAATAAAAGACTGTATTCCGCCTTCCGATAAGTTTCTGGCTTTGGCAGAAATGATACCAGCAGTAACCGTTGAGGTAAGGTTGTAAGGATTACCAACAGCTAATACCCATTCACCTAACTGAATTTGATCTGAATTACCAAAAGTTAAAAA
>CANQRD010000006.1 GCA_947626185.1 uncultured Flavobacterium sp. | reverse complement strand
CGTTTTGTATTGAGCGTGTAATGTGTTACTCAAAACTAAAATAAAACCGATTAGAAAATGTGTTTTTTTCATAATTATATGTTTTAACAAAAACAAATCTAATAAATATATTTAGCTTATTGATTTAAAAAATAGAGTTAAAATAATTAGTTAGTGAAAAAAATGAATAAAAAATAATTGTGAGGACTCTATAAATACAAATTGTGAATTTAATTGTATAAAAATTTTAACTTTTAGAATAAAAAAAGGAGCTTAATAGCTCCTTTTTTTATAATATTAAGATTGTAATTAATTATTTAACTTCTGAAATTCTCAAAGTATTTACCATGCCTTTTTCTATAATTGGCATTGCTGCTAAATTAATAACCATGTCACCTTTTTGCGCATGATTTTTTTCAACCACCATATTGTTAATATCCTCAATGGTTTCGTCAGTGCTAACATATTTATCGTAATAGTAAGCCTGAACTCCCCAAAGAAGATTTAGTTGCGTTAAAATACGTTTGTTTGAAGTGAATACTAAAATATCACAATTTGGTCTCCAAGCCGAAATTTGAAAAGCAGTATATCCACTATTTGTAAGTGTGCAGATAGCTTTAGCTTCAATATCATTTGCCATTAATGCTGCGTGGTAACAAATGTTTTTTGTAATATAACGATTTGTTTTTATTGTTGGCGGAGTTTGTGGTACAGTAATTAATGGTGAATTTTCTACACTTTGAATAATTTGCGTCATCTTATCAATTACTTGTACAGGATAGCTACCAACGGACGTTTCGCCAGATAGCATCACTGCATCTGCTCCATCCATCACTGAGTTAGCTACGTCGTTTACTTCTGCACGCGTTGGTGTAAGACTAGAAATCATTGTTTCCATCATTTGTGTAGCAATAATTACTGGTATACGAGCCTCTTTAGCTACCTGTACTAATTGCTTTTGAATTAACGGAACTTCTTGAGCAGGAATTTCTACTCCTAAATCTCCACGAGCTACCATTAGAGCATCGCAATAAGCAATTAATTTATTGATGTTCTTAACTGCTTCTGGTTTTTCAATTTTAGCGACGATTGGAATTTTATGATCTGAATGTTCTTTGATTAAGTTCTGTAGGTCAATTAAATCTTCAGGTGTTCTTACAAAAGATAGTGCAATCCAATCAACTTGTGCTTTAATAGCAAAAATAGCATCTCTAATATCTTTTTCTGTTAAAGCAGGTAACGACACTTTTGTCATTGGTAGGTTTACCCCTTTTTTAGATTTTAAAGGTCCACCTTGAATTACTTTTGCAACTACTTCGTCAACTCCATTTGTTTCAACAACTTCAAAGATTAATTTACCGTCATCTAATAGAATTTGCTCTCCAGCATTTACATCGCTAGGAAATTTTTTGTAGTTCATGTACACGCGCTTAGCGTCTCCTTTAAATTCATCTTTTGTAGAAAAAGTAATTGTATCTCCAGGATTTACAACTACATCTTCTGCCATAATTCCTACGCGTAATTTAGGTCCTTGTAAATCGCCTAAAATTGAGGTTGTGTATCCAAATTCTTTATTTAAATCTCTAATTATATCAATTTTTTCTTGCACATCATCGTAGTCAGCATGAGAAAAGTTGATTCTAAATACATTTACACCTGCTTTAATCATGTTGTGTAAAACTTCTCTTGAACTAGAGGCAGGGCCTAAAGTTGCTACGATTTTTGTTCTTTTTTTTGCTACCATATTTTTAAAAAATTAGGTTGTTTTTAGATTTAATGTTTTCCGCTTTTATTTCGTAAGCAGCAGAAACTAATTTAATTGCTTTTAATTTTTCAATTACTCTCGAAATATCAAATTGCTCATCTGTATTTTCAATTTTTAAAAAGTAATCGACCATTTTTAATTCTGGTAATAAATAACCTTGTTTACTAATTGTAGAAATAACATTTTTAAATAATGGAGAGTTCATTTGAGATTCTGGAAATAGAAACGCTTTATTGGAAACTAATTTCCACAATACATGATAATCATGATCATCGTACTCAAATAAAGAAAAACAAGCCAAACCTTGCTCAGTATCTATTTCTACATCATTTTTTGTGCGTTCTAAATATAAATTTAATGCAGTATTTACAAGGTAAGTAACCTTGAAATCTTCTTTGCGAGAAGAGTGTATCGCTATTAGGCTATAATTTTCAGTCTCAAAGTCTTCTAATTTTAGAACTACCGATCCCATTTATGTTATTCATTAAATACAAATATACAATTTTATGTACTTAAAAATAGACAGAATATTAGAAGAATTATTAAGATAATGTTAAGTAGTTGAGTAATTTATGGATTTATCTTATTCTGTAGTGCAAAATAGGCTCTTTGAGCAGCTTTTTCTTCTGCTTTTTTTTTCGTTGTTGCTCTTCCTTTGGCGATTAATTTATTGTTGATGAATAATTTAACTCCAAAATACTTAACATCTTCCATAGTTTGTTCTTCATAAGAATCAAATAGAAAAGAGTGCTTTTTCTTCTGACACCATTCTATTAACAAGCTTTTGTAACTTGTTATTTTTGTTTCTAAGTGCTGGATGTTTTTTATAGTAGAGATTAAACGGCGATGAATAAATTTCTCACAAGCTGGATATCCTCTGTCTAAATAAATAGCACCAATTAGAGATTCTAACAGATTGCCATGAATGTTTTCGCCAAACTGTTGATTTCCCATTTTACTCTTAACCAAATCAATTAGTTTTAAGTCTCTACCTATTTTATTTAAGTTTTCTCTACTTACCAGTTTTGAGCGCATTTTTGTTAAATAACCTTCATCGCCGTTAGGAACTTCAATATATAGGTGAGAGGCAACGACAGAGTTTAGCATAGCATCGCCTAAAAACTCTAAACGTTCATAGTTTATTGCAATACCATCACTATCAGTTTTATTCATTGATCGATGCGTAAATGCTAATTCGTAATAAGATATATTTACAGGTTTAGCATCTATAATTCGGATTAATTTTTGATAAAAAATCCCGTCCTTTTTAGTTGAACGGGAGTTTTTAAAGATTTTATTATATATAGTATTCAACATGAAGTTGTGGTATTATATATCTAATTTTTTCATTAGGATACAAGCATTGTGTCCACCAAAACCAAAGGTATTACTCATACCTACCTTAACGTCTCTTTTTTGAGCCTTATTGAAAGTGAAATTTAATTTTGAATCAATTTCCTCGTCATCTGTAAAATGATTGATTGTTGGAGGAACTATACCATGTTCGATAGACAATATAACTGATATTCCTTCAATTACACCAGCAGCACCTAATAAGTGTCCTGTCATTGATTTTGTAGAATTTAAGTTCATTGAATAAGCATGTTCACCAAAAACGTTTAAAATTGCTTTTGATTCTGCAATATCTCCAAGTGGAGTAGATGTTCCGTGTAAGTTTACTACATCTACATCAGTAGGTTGTAAACCAGCATCTCTTAAACAGTTGATCATTACATTTGTTGCGCCCAATCCTTCCGGATGTGGAGCTGTTAAGTGATGAGCATCTGCCGACATACCGCCGCCGCCGATTTCGCAATAAATTTTTGCGCCACGAGCTACAGCATGTTCATACTCTTCTAAGACTAAAGCGCCAGCACCTTCACCTAAGACAAATCCATCGCGATTCTTGTCCATTGGGCGAGAGGCTGTTTTTGGATCGTCATTTCTAGTTGATAATGCGTGCATTGCATTAAATCCACCTACACCGGCAATTGTTACAGCAGCTTCAGAACCACCTGTAACTATTATATCTGCCATTCCTAAACGAATATAATTGAAAGCATCAATAATTGCATTTGTAGAAGAAGCACACGCCGACACAGTAGTAAAGTTAGGACCTCTTAAACCATATTTGATTGAAATGTGTCCACCTGCAATATCAGCAATCATTTTAGGTATAAAGAAAGGATTGAATCTTGGAGTTCCATTTCCATTAACAAAATCAGTTACTTCATTTTGGAAAGTTTCTAAGCCTCCAATTCCTGATCCCCAAATTACACCAGCTCTATCTTTGTCTATTTTATCTAAATCTAAACCTGAATTTACAACCGCTTCGTCAGCACAAACCATCGCTAGTTGAGCGTATCTGTCCATTTTACGAGCCTCTTTACGATCAATAAAATCTTCTACTTTAAAGTTTTTTACCTCGCATGCAAATTGGGTTTTGAAATTGGTAGCATCAAAATGTGTAATTGGAGCAGCTCCACTTACGCCATTAATAAGATTGTTCCAATATTCTTGGATATTATTCCCAATTGGGGTAACTGCTCCTAGACCGGTAACAACAACTCGCCTTAATTTCATAAAGTAAATATTATGGTTTATAGGTTAAAAAAACCCAATTTTCTCTTTGTTTAAAAGGAAACATTGGGTTACTATTTTATATGTTTTTCAGGATTTAAACCTGTCCTTTTTATTCTAAAATGTTTATGTCTTAAAAATAATAACACCCACGTGTTGCATAAACACGTGGGTTATCAGTTATTATTTTTTAGCTTCTTCAATATAAGAGATAGCTTGACCAACTGTAGCAATGTTTTCTGCTTGGTCATCTGGAATTTGAATATCAAATTCTTTTTCGAATTCCATGATAAGCTCAACAGTGTCTAGTGAATCAGCTCCTAAATCATTAGTGAAGCTTGCTTCTGCTACAACTTCGTTCTCGTCAACTCCTAATTTATCAACGATAATCGCTTTTACTCTTGATGCAATGTCTGACATAATCTTTAATTTTAAAATTTTAATTTATTAGGCAAAAATAAAAAACTTTATTCTTTTACCTGACTATACATGTTAATTGTCGGTGCGAAATTATAAAAATATTTAATACTTAATACTATTTTTCTGTTTATTGTCACTATTTATTCCTTTTTTTGTACTCTATAAGGATGTTTTAAATTTAATAAAACAGTAAATATTATGAAAAAAATAGCGTTATTTGCTTCAGGGTCAGGAACTAATGTTGAGAATATTGTTGATTATTTTGAGAAAAAAGAAATAAAGAATCAATACTTAATATTAGTCAATAATCCTCATGCTAAGGTAATAGAAAAAGCCGAAAAAAGAAACATACCTGTTTATATTTTTGATAGAAGTATGATGAATAATTCGGAGTTGGAAAATAAGTTAGCGCAATTTGCTCCGGATTTGATTGTATTAGCTGGTTTTTTATGGAAGTTTCCTGAAAATTTAGTGAAAAAGTATACTAATCAAATTGTTAATATTCATCCTGCACTTTTGCCAAAATATGGAGGAAAAGGAATGTATGGACACTTTGTGCATGAAGCGGTGGTAGAAAATGGTGAAACAGAAACTGGAATTACGATTCATTTTGTCAATGAAAATTATGACGAAGGAGCAATTATTTTTCAAGAATCAACGGCTGTTTTATCTCATTTTACTCCCGAAGATGTTGCTAAATCTGTACAAGCATTGGAATATAGGTATTACCCTGTGGTAATTGAGAAATTATTGACCAAAAAATAAAAAATGAATAATTCTTATCAAGTCATTTTATATACGGATGGTGCTGCGCAAGGAAATCCAGGTCCTGGAGGTTATGGATTAATATTGGAATGGGTTGGCCACAATATTTATAAAGAATTATCAGAAGGCTATCGACATACTACAAACAATCGGATGGAACTTTTGGCCGTTATTGTGGGATTAGAAAAATTGAAAAATAAAGGAACACAAGTTTTGGTTGTTTCAGACTCTAAATATGTTGTTGATTCTGTTACAAAAGGATGGGTGTTCAATTGGGAGAAGAAGAATTTTGCAGGTAAAAAAAATGAAGATTTATGGATGCGTTTTTTACGTATTTATCGTCAGCATCACGTAAGTTTTAAATGGGTAAAGGGACACAACAATCATCCAATGAATGAGCGTTGTGATCAGTTAGCAGTAAGTGCTGCAAAAAAATCAAAATTATTGATTGACGAGTTTTACGAACAAAATGATAATTAAAAGCACAATTATTCCTTATATTTTATTAAAGAATTAGATTGAGCAGATTGGATTACAACATCTTGAATTTGTAAAAAAACATGATAAGAAACAAGAAAAGTTTAAAGTATAAAATATATCACCTGTTTGATATAGATAATCATAGCATAGCAAGTAAAATTGTTCAAGGCAGTATAATTGTAATGATTTTGCTTAGCTCTTTTTTATTGGTAATGCAGTCTGTTGCTGAGTATAAGTTACTTTACGATTCTTATTTTAGAATGTTTAATACTTTTTCAGTTACGTTTTTTTCTATAGAATATCTTTTGAGAATGTGGACTATTACCTGCAATCCGAAATATTCTAAACCTGTATCTGGACGTATTCGGTATATGTTTACCTTTATGCAAGTAATTGATTTACTTGCTATATTGCCTTATTTTCTATCTTTTGCAGTTTTTGATTTACGTGTTTTAAGATTATTACGTGTTTTTAGATTATTGAGAATATTTAGAATAATGAGTTATGCGAAAGCGCTTACATTAATTGTAGATGTACTTAAGAAGAAAGCGAGTGAATTAATTATTGCAATTATATTCTTGTTGTTTTTACTATTAATAGCTTCTTCAGCAATGTATTATGCAGAAAATAATGCACAACCAGATGCATTTCCAGATATTTTAGCTTCTATGTGGTGGGCTGTAATTACACTTACCACAGTAGGTTATGGCGATGTTTATCCCATAACTACTATTGGTAAAGTAATCGGTGGAATTATTGCAATTATTGGTCTTGGTTTTTTTGCTTTTCCAACAGGAATTCTTACCTCAGGCTTTAATGAAGTTGTTCAAGAATATAAACAGAAAAAGGATAATGCAGAAAAAAAAAGATTGGAAAATAAGGGGAAAAAGAAATGTCCAGTTTGCGGACAGGAGAAATTAGAAGAATAGTTTACCTCTAATAAAATGTAGATTAATTATGAAAATAGCTTTGATACAAGAGTCGATGGTTTGGGAAGATTGTACTCAAAATAAGAAAAACTTTTTAAATCATCTCAATACAATAGAAGCAGGAACTGATTTGGTTGTTTTACCTGAAATGTTTACTTCCGGTTTTACCATGAATCCTGAAAAGGTATTTATAACGATGGAGGATGATTATATTGAGCAGCTCAAAAAATGTTGTAAGGAGAATGATTTTGCTTTGTCGGGAAGTATTGTTGTAAAAGAAGAGGAGAAGTATTTTAATAGAATGTTTTTTATACAACCAACGGGAGAAGTGAGTTTTTATGATAAACGACATCTATTTTCCTTAGCTGGAGAAGAAAAAGTATACAGTCCTGGAAACGACCGATTAATTGTTAATTATCGTGGCTGGAGTATATGTCCGTTAGTTTGCTATGATTTGCGTTTTCCTGTATTTTCTAGAAATACTACATCTGAATATGATTTACTAATTTATGTAGCTAGTTGGCCAGATAAAAGAATTTACGCTTGGGATACACTTTTAAAAGCAAGAGCAATTGAAAACATGAGCTATGTTGTAGGAGTGAATAGAAGCGGAAGTGATGAGAATGACAATGTTTATTCAGGACATTCTCAAGTAGTCGATTATATGGGACAATATTTAATTGAGCCACAAGTAGGAGAGAAGATAATGTATTGTCAGATAGATAAGGTTTTACAAGATAAAGCTCGTAATGGATTAGCTTTCTTAAAAGATGCCGATCAGTTTACCATAGCAAAAAAGAGCCAATAAGGCTCTTTTTTTTGCTATGGTAATACAATGTCTTGATTAATATCCCAATTGGCTCTTAAGTCAATTGGTTCTTTTAGATAAAAGGTTTCTTCTGGTTGCCTTCTTTCCCAATAATATCCAGTATCCCATCGTCCATTTTTATTATCGTCGTAAACAATACGAACAAAATATTTTTTAGGAGATAGAAGATTAAATATTACAATATCTGGTTTTTCTTGTATTTGTGTTGCGTATACTTTTTCTTGTTCATCAACTAATTGCACAATAATTGGATAGCGTTTAACGCCTTGTAGCTTTAGGTTTAAATTACCATAATCACTGTATTTAGTTGTTTTTAATTTATAGCTTAATGTGTCATTTTTGTTTCCGAAGAAATCTACAAAAGCATTTGGAAGCGCGGTTATAGAATAGGTATTTTCCTCGTTTTTATCAAAAATAAATTCTATTTTTTGTTCGTCAATAATAGCGTTTACCTCAAAGGAAACTTGAATAGAATCTTTATTGATTATTGAAATTAAATCTGAATTAATGGTTGTAATTGGTGTTGCTGTTTTTAAAACGAAATGATCATTAAAATGAATTGTCCCGTCTTGACCAGTAATTTTTAACGTATCAATTTCCTTCATTTTCTGACGAGGACGAACTGTAAACGTTTCTAAATAATCTTCTTTTGAAACTGTAAGTTGTAATGAGTCTGCTGCTATTTTTGGAAACCAAACTTGCAAAGAGTCTTTGTTTTCATAAAAAGTATACATGCTCTTTATTAGGCTGTCGTTTTTGGTAATTTGAACATTTACTCCTGTTTTATCACCATGGTAAGGTAAATACCATTTATTTTCAGAGATTTGAGCAGGTCTTTTCGCTGCAAACTTTTCTTCAGATTTGAATAAAACTAAATTAAACTTATCCTCTGTAGGTAAGGTAATAGGTTCTTTTATAAAGGCAATTTTGTCTTGTTGAGGATTAAATGTATAATTATTCGTTTTTTGTTTTAGTGCAATTAAATAATAAGTTCCTGCTTTTATATTTTCTAAGGAAAATGTTTTTAACGAGTCTAAAGTATTTGTTACATATAAAGGCTTTGTTGTATAAGCTGTAGAATCTTTAAATGTTGTGGCATCATACAACATTACGTTTACGAAATTGTCTTGTTTAAGTTGATGAGCTGTTTCTATTGTTCCTTCTACTTTTAAAGAATCGATAAAACTACCTGTAGAAAAAATATATTTAAATTGAGACAATGCATTGCCTTCATTATTGTCAATAATAGCATCACCAAAATTAAAACTATAGGTAGTGTTTGGTATAAGGGTATCTTTTATTTTTATGGTAAGCCATTTTTTTGGCGTTCCCATTGGAGAGATATCTGGTGCGTTTTTCATTGGAGGCGAAATAATTAAGTTTTGGCTGATGTCTTTTAATTTGATAAATTCATCAAACTCAATTTTAATTTCACTCTGATCAAAGTTGATCGAATAGTTTTTAGGATAACTGTTCAGTACAACCGGTGGAATAGTATCCATCGGACCTCCAGATATAAAGCCTCTTTTAGCACAGTTTGAAAAGCATGTAACACAAATTATTAGTACACACACAAATAAATATAAACGAAACTTAGACATGTTGTTATTTTGAAAAGACAAAGTAACAATTATATTTTTTAGTTAGAAAATATACCTCCCTTAAAAACTTTATTTTGTGTAGGCTAAACATAAAATAGTTACGCTAGCACCAGGGAGTTGAAGTAGTAATTTAGAACAAGCCTCTAGTGTACTTCCAGTAGTTAGAATATCATCTAGTAAAAGAAAGTGCTTGTTTTCTTGTTGGTAAGTGTTTTGTAAACAAAAGCTATGCTCATGTGTTCTTATTCGTTCAAGTAAAGAACGTTGTGTTTGCGATACTGTTCTTATTTTCTTACTAAGAATTGAATGATCAATAGGAAGATTAAATTTTTCAGCTATAGCTTTAGCAAAACCATTTACTTGGTTATAACCTCGTTGCTTTAATTTGCTCTTGTGCATAGGTACTACAACAATAGTATCTATTGTAGCGAGTAAATCTGTTTCTGATAAAAGCTCTGCATAAAGCTGCCCCAGGTAATAACTTATTTCAGGATGATTATTATATTTTAAATGATGCATTATATTGGCAACAATTCCTTTTTTTGTAAAATAAAGTAAACAGCTGGCGTTTTGTATTTTTAGTTTACCAAAAAACTTGCTAATTGCTTCATTGTTTTTGAATAAATGATGGTTTGTAAAAGGCAAATCTATTCTACAAGAAGTACAAAGTATTCTTTCGTTTTTCAATAAAATAGTGTTACATCCCATACAAATTGGAGGGTAAAACAGATAAAACAAATCTTTCAACATTTTTGGATTGATTTTTGGTACATTAAAAATAATTAAAATACGGCAGAAAAGTATATTTATCGAGAAATAAGCCAATACCTTTGTCTATAATAATTTTTAATCAATGGAAAAGAAAATAATTCTATTATTACAAATGATAGAACAGCAAAGAACAGAAGAGGCAAAGCAATATTCATTGGCTTTAATGGCAAAAATTGAACAAGAAATTGACGCTAGTTTAACAGATGAAAACTTAGTTCGACTGAGTAAAATGCAAAAGATTGTGTCAGATATTCAGAAAAAATTAAACAAATAATTAGAATGTGTTATTGTGGTACTGATTACTCTTTTGAGGAGTGTTGTAATTTGTTGTTAACAGAAAAAAAAGAAGCTTCAAGCGCAGAAGAATTAATGCGATCACGCTATTCAGCCTACGTAGTTACCAATGCTAATTATTTGATTAATACTACTCATCCAAAATACCGTCATTTGTATAGTAAAAAATCCATTTTACAATGGTCAAAAGAAAATACATGGCAGAACTTGGAAATTCTTTTAGCACAAGAAAAAAGAGTAGTGTTTAAAGCTTACTATTTGGATAGTAGCGGAAAAGAAGTTGCTCATTATGAGGATTCTAATTTTGAAATTTTGGGAGGTAAGTGGTATTATCTTACGGGTGTTTATGAGTAAAAAAAGTTATCTTAGTTGGAATTTTTTTTACAAATATTTTATGATAGCGTCAATTAATTTATTAAATTAACTAAATGAGAGCAGTGGTTATTGGCGCAACAGGCGCAACGGGTAAAGTATTGGTTAGGCAACTACTTTGTGATGATCAATATGTTTTTGTGGAAATTTTTGTTAGAAAAGCATGGGACATTCAACATCCTAAGCTGATTTGTCATGTAGTAGATTTTAGTAAAATTGACCAATGGCATTACTTAATAGAAGGCAATGTTGCTTTTTGTTGTATGGGAACAACTAAAAAAGAGGCAGGAGGTAAAAAGAACAATGGCATATAGATTTTGATTATGTAGTACAATTTGCGCAGTATTGCAAAATAAGAGATATTAAAACATTTGTGTTATTATCTTCTAAAGGCGCAAATCCGTATAGTCGTTTGTTTTATTTTTATTTAAAAGGGAAAGTAGAGCAAATGATAGTAAATCTTAATTTTTATCGAACGATAATTATTCGACCAAGCTCTTTAATTCGCCCAAATTCTAATCGATTAGGAGAGCGAATAGGGGTAAAAATATTGAAGGGATTTAATCGAGTTGGACTTTTTCGTTCTTATCGTCCGGTTTCAGTATCTCGAGTAGCGAGTAAAATGAGAGCTGAAGTTAGAAATGTTGTTGCTTGCGGACTTACCGTTGTAGAAAACGATTCTATATAAAAAAGCACCTATAAAACTTATAGATGCTTTTTAAATTAAAGAATATATATTGAATTAGTTAGCTTTCGCAAATTCTAAATTTACAGTAACACTCACATCTTTAGCAATTCCTTGAGCTGTTGGATCGTAATTTACTCCGAAATCAAAACGGTTTACTGTTGTTGTTGCTTGGAATCCTAATTTTTGATTACCTCGACCATCGTCTTGTAATAATCCTCCATAAGTCAAATCAAAAGTTACTGGTTTAGTAATTCCTTTGATAGTTAAGTTTCCTTCTAATTTGTATTTGTCTTTCCCTGCTTTTTTGATAGATTTGCTTTCAAAAGTCATTGTAGGAAATTTTGCCGTATCAAAGAAGTCAGCTGATTTTAAATGATTGTCACGCATTTCAACTGCTGTGTTAATACTGTTTACATCAACTGTAAAGTTAAAAACTCCTTTTGTTAAGTCTTCAGGGTTTCCTGTAAAAGTACCTTCATATTTATCAAATCGCCCATCAACGAAAGAAATCCCTAAGTGTTTTACAGAAAAGTTGATTGATGAATGCATTGCGTCAACATTCCATTTTGTTTGAGCAAATGATGCAACAGAAAATAACGTTGCAACTACTAATAAAGCTATTTTTTTCATGATTCTAGTTTTATCTATTTTTTAATTAACTATGAAGCAAAGGTAGGTTTACCTTGATGATTAACACTTAACCTACATTAAGAAACATAAGTTATAGTGTTTTTATAAAATGAAAATTTTGTTAACTATTTTTAACTATCTTTGAAATTCAATTAAAGTTGATAACATGGAAAATAAAATTACTTATTATATTTTGTATTTCGTTGTAGCGACTGTGTTGTTATATTTTGTTGTGTTTAATAGTGTTGACGAAAGCTCATTGATTGCTATTATTTCTTCAGGTAGTGTGGCTTTTATCACAATAGGAGGAATGTATTTATCAAATAAAAAAATAAGATATGGAGGAAGTAAAGGGAATAAAAAATCCAAAAACATTTTTCTTAAAAATGTTTTTACTATGTACAGTAAGTATTTTTATTGTTGATTACTTTTTGTTTTCAGAAACACTAATAAAGTCAGTTTATATGTCGTTATCCATTGCTATAACTACAACGTTACTCTTGTATTATCCTAATCGTAAGCAGAAAAAATAAAAAAAGCTACTCAACATGAGTAGCTTTTTTATTTGAAATCACAGTGTGATTATTTCATTTTTTTCAACCAAGTTTTCATAGAAACTTCGCTGTCAATAATATTTCTTAGGTCAGCAATTGCAACACGATCTTGTTTCATTGTATCGCGGTGACGAATTGTAACTGTTTTGTCTTCCAATGATTGGTGATCTACTGTAATACAAAATGGTGTTCCTAATGCATCTGCTCTGCGGTAACGACGCCCAACAGCATCTTTTTCGTCATAAGCAACATTAAAATCCCATTTTAATTCATCAATAATTTCTTGAGCCAATTCTGGTAAACCATCTTTTTTAACTAATGGTAAAATAGCTGCTTTTGTTGGTGCTAGTACTGAAGGTAATCTTAAAACAGTACGAGTAGATCCGTCTTCTAAGGTTTCTTCAACTAATGATTTTGAGAAAATAGAAAGGAATAAACGATCTAAACCAACCGATGTTTCTACTACGTATGGTACATATGATGAATTTGTTTCTGGATCAAAGAACTGAAGTTTTTTTCCAGAATGTTGTTCGTGTGCTTTTAAATCGAAATCTGTACGAGAGTGAATTCCTTCTAATTCTTTAAAACCGAATGGGAAGTTAAATTCAATATCCGTAGCAGCATTGGCATAATGTGCTAATTTTTCGTGGTCGTGGTAACGGTAATTTTCTGCTCCCATTCCTAAAGATAAATGCCATTTTAAACGCGTATCTTTCCAATACTCGTAATATTTCATTTCTTCTCCTGGTTTTACAAAAAATTGCATTTCCATTTGCTCGAATTCGCGCATACGGAAAATAAACTGACGCGCAACAATTTCGTTACGGAAAGCTTTTCCTGTTTGTGCAATTCCGAAAGGAATCTTCATACGTCCAGTTTTCTGTACGTTTAAGAAGTTTACAAAAATACCTTGAGCTGTTTCTGGACGCAAGTATAAATCCATTGCAGTATCTGCAGAAGCACCTAACTTTGTACCAAACATTAAATTAAATTGACGTACTTCTGTCCAGTTTTTAGAACCAGTTTCTGGGTCAGCAATTTCTAATTCTTCAATTAAAAGTTTTACATCAGCCAAATCGCCAGAATCTAAACCACGCGCCATGCGCTCTAAGATTTCTTTTTTCTTAGCTAAGTATTCAACAACTCTAGGGTTTGTTGCCACAAATTGCGCCTCGTCAAAAGATTCTCCAAAACGTTTTTTAGCTTTTTCGATTTCTTTTTGTGCTTTTTGATAAATTTTTTCGCAGTAGTCTTCAATTAAAACGTCTGCTCTATATCTTTTTTTACTGTCTTTATTGTCAATTAAAGGATCGTTGAATGCATCAACGTGTCCTGAGGCTTTCCAAGTGGTTGGATGCATAAAAATTGAGGCATCAATTCCTACAATATTTTCGTGCATTTGTACCATGGATTTCCACCAGTACTCTCTAATATTTCTCTTTAACTCAACACCGTTTTGGGCATAGTCATAGACTGCACTCAAACCATCGTATATTTCGCTTGATGGAAAGATATATCCATACTCTTTTGCATGCGAAATAACATTCTTAAAAATATCATCTTGTTTTGCCATACTGCAAAAATACAAAAGTCAATCAACATTAAAAACCTCTATTTGAGCATTTTTTATTTAAAAGGGTGTTCTTTTTTTACTTTTGCAGTATCTTGTAATAAAAAATGAAAAAGAAACTGTATTTAGGAGCTTTATTTATATCATTAGTTGCGCTAATTGCTTGCGAAAATGGTGAGTTTAAAACCAAAAATTGTAAGGTACCGATACAAGTAACTAATACACAATTTACCTTTTCTAGTGGAGGAGGTAGAAAAATTATAGAAGTAAATCCAAAACCTTATTATATCGTGAAAAAGGTGAGGATTTCAAAAAATGGAGAAGCTGGAGATATTAGTTTTACCTATGTGGAAGAATTGGTCAATAGTTTAACTACAGAAAATTATTCTGTACAAATCTTAGAAGATGGAAAGCTTTTAATAGAAGCATTCCCTTACTATGGTAACAACCCTTTGAAATTTGATTTTGATTTAAAAGCAGGAGATTGTGCAAAGCAATTTTCTTGTAAAATTATTCCATAAAAAAGTCCAGCTCTGCTGGACTTTTTTGTTATTCTTCCTCTTCGGTATTCTTTAATTTCATAAGTAGTGTATAAGCACCTTTATCAACAATTTTTTTACCTTTTAATTCTTCATAATTTATTATTGATGTAAACCCTGCTTCTGTTGCTCCAATTTCTACTGGCAGAATCTGATAAGTTTGTTTGCCTGTTTCGATAAATACAAAATTTTTGCCTTCAAAGTAAACAATACTATCTTCGGGTAAAGCTTGCATTAATGCAGAATGTGTATCAATTTCAGCATTCATATACATACCAGGAACTAAATTTTTTTCGAAATTTTTGAAATGACAATGTACTTCAGATGTTCCTTCATTGTTCACATCCATGCTAATCAGGACAATTTCTCCTTCATATTTTTTTGAAGGATTACCGTTTGTATAACTAACAACACGTTGTCCAATTTCTAATTTGTCTAAATCTTTCTCGTAAACTTTTAAATTTAAATGAATATCAGTTGGATCAATCAACTCGAATATTACATCAGAAGGAGTTACGTATTTACCAACATTGACATAAGTATTACTAACAAATCCATGAATAGGACTATAGATAGAAATTGTTCTAGAAATTGTATTTGGTGTTAGCTTTTCTGCATTAATATTAATTAAGCTCAATTGTTGTGCTAGTGCTTTCATTGTAATGCGTTGCGTATTCATTTCTGCTTGGGCTTGTTGCATTACTTTATCGCTACTTGCTTGGTTGGCATTTAATTCTTTTTGACGCTGAAAGTCTAGTTTAGCTAATTCATATTTGTCTTTAGCAATAAGATAGTTTTGTTGTAATTCTATGTATTGGGGATCTTCCATAGTAGCAATCATTTCTCCTTTTTTGATTTGCATACCTGGCATTAATTTCGTTTGTTTAATATAACCACCCAATGGATTAGTTATCGAAATTAAGTTTTGAGGTGGAACATCAATTTTACCATTCATCTTAAGTACAGTGGCAATATTTTGCTTTTGCAACTCGGTTGTTTCTATTGCTGCGTGTTTCATTTGAGCGTCAGAAAGAATAACAATATTCGTTTCTTCTTCTTGTACTATTTCTTCAACAGCGGTTGTTTCGTTGTTTTTACATTGGGTAAAGAGTAGAGCCAAAGTTAAAGATGCAAAAACAGTAATAATTTGTTTTTTATATATAGGAAATAATATCATGGTACTAGTTATTAGATGTTAGGAAATTGATTTGAATAACAATGTCATTATATTGTTTAGCAGCATCGATGTAGCTATTAATATAATCTAATGCTTGATTGGTAAGAATTACAAATTCTAAATAATTTATCTCTCCATTTACAAATTGTAAATCAGCTGTTTTTAGAATTACGTTTGATTCTAATGTATTTCCTTGTTGATAACTTTCTAGTGTTTGTTGGCTATTAGCAAGGCTTATTAATAATTGTTGATAATGAGTATTGAGTTTTTGCTTGGTATTTACTAACTCAGAAATAGCTAAATCTTCAGCTTGTTTAGCAGCATTTATTCTACCACGTTGTCCAAAATTAAATAAAGGCAATGAAATCCCAACTTGAAATGAGCTAAATCGATGATCTCTGTTGTAATTAACATCGTTTGCAGCCAAACCTATAAAACTATTGTTGTTGTAGGTTAGTTGTATATTTGGTAATAATTTATTGCGTTCTAGTTTTGTGTTTGCTTCTGAAAGTAACTGATTTTGCTCTGCAATTTTTATCATTACATTATTTTCAGCGTTTTGTTCTAAATCAGTTAACACTGCCTTTTTTTGTTCTAAAACAGGCACAATATCTTCTTCGGTATTGAGCAAATATTTTAATTGAAGCACAACATATTGTTTGGCTGTTTGAACATCGCCAAGCTGTGATTGAATTTTGATTAATTGATTTTTGGCTGTTGTTTGTTCAATAATAGTACTTTCTCCTTGTTGTAATCGCAACGAAGCTTTATTGTGAAAATTAGTGTACATTTCTTTTGCCTTAAGCAACAAATCTTCTTTTTGTTGCCAATAAGTATAATCGTAAAAATTCTGAATTACTTCATTTGTAATTTGGTGTTTTCTTAATTCTAGATTAAAAATACTTTTTTGATACTCAATGGTGTTTACTTTCTTCTGCTTAGTATACACAGTAGGAAAAGCAAACTCTTGACTAATACTAAAATGATTGTCTGTATAAGGACCATTTATTTGTCCAAATCCTGCAGCAAATGTTGTTTGCGGAATATCTGTAGCAGTTTTAATAAATGCTTTTGCATATTCGGTACGCAATTGTTCAGAACGCAATGTCTGATTGTTTGTTGTTGCAATTTGCAAAGCTTCGTTTAACTGTATTGGTTTTTGAGCAAAAATTGCCCCGCTACTCAATAGCAATAAACTAGCAATAATAGCCGTTGCTTTTTTCTTTTTAAAGAATGAAAAGTTTAGCTTTTGTTCGAATGTAATATATAATAAAGGCAAAATAAATAATGTTAGGAAAGTAGCTAGGATTAATCCTCCAATTACAACCGTCGCTAACGGGCGTTGCACTTCTGCTCCAGCACCATTACTCAAGGCCATTGGTAAAAATCCGAAAGAGGCTACAGATGCTGTCATTAACACTGGGCGTAATCTACTACTAGCTCCTTTTACTACAATATATACAATGTTTGTTATTCCAGATTTTTGTAAGCGATTAAATTCGGCAATTAATACAATACCGTTTAATACAGCTACACCAAATAGTGCAATGAATCCAACACCTGCACTAATACTAAAAGGCATTCCTCTTAAGGCTAAGAAGAAAACACCACCAATAATAGAAAGTGGAATAGCGGTAAAGATCATTAAACATTCTTTTATATTTCTGAATGCAAAGAATAAAAGAACAAAAATTAAAACTAAAGCAAGAGGTACTGCAATAGATAAACGCTCTTTAGCTTCATTTAAGTTTTCGAATTGTCCACCATAAGTAATAGAGTAGCCTGTAGGTAATTTTACTTTTGCATTTACTTTTTGTTGTAACTCTTCCACAATACTTTGTACATCTCTGTCTTTGATATTAAAACCTACAAAAATTCGTCTTTGTGCATTTTCTCGCTGAATTTGATTAGGTCCTTCTTTAATTTCAACGGTTGCCAACTGATTTAATGGTATTTGATTGCCATTTGGTGTAGCAATTAAAATATTTTGAATGTCTTGAATATCTTTTTTACTGTTTTCATCCATACGAACAACCATATCGTAGCGTTGTTCACCTTCGTAAACAATACCCGTACTTTGCCCTGCTAATGATGCATTGACTACTTGATTGATATCTTTGATTGACAGTCGATTACGAGCAATTGCTTGTCTATTATAATCAATTATTAATTGAGGCATTCCTGTTACTGGTTCTACATATAGATTGGTTGCTCCTTCAATTGTAGAAATAATATGTCCAATTTCATTTGCCGTTGTTGCTAAAGTATCTAAGTTATCTCCAAAAACTTTTACTACAACATCTTGTCTTGCCCCAGTCATTAGTTCGTTAAAGCGCATTTGTACAGGAAATTGAAAACCTACTGTAATTCCGGGTACTTCTTCTAAAGCTTCAGTCATTTTATCTGCCAACTCAGGAAATGTTTTAGCCGATGTCCATTGTTTTTTGTCTTTTAAAATAACCATCATGTCACTGGCATCCATTGGCATAGGGTCGGTAGGTACCTCACTACTTCCTATTTTGGTGACTACTTTTTCTACTTCTGGAAATTTTGTCAACAATATATGTACAGCTTTTTGAGTACTTTCTACCGTTGTGCTAAGGCTACTTCCATTTAATACTTTTGTGTCAATAGCAAAGTCACCTTCTTCTAGCGAAGGAATAAATTCACCTCCAAGCGTAGATAGAATGTATAGTGCGCTAGCAAATAATAAAATAACAACAGTATAAATAGTTTTTGGAATTTCTAAAACTTTTACCAAGGCGTTTCTATAAACTTTTTCAAGTTTAGCCATAAATCGATCGGCAAAATTGGGTTTGCTACTTATTTTTCTACTTAAGATTAATGAGCTCATCATCGGAATATAAGTAAGCGATAATAAAAATGCTCCCAACAATGCAAAAGCAACGGTTTGTGCCATTGGTTTAAACATTTTACCTTCAATACCTTGTAATGTAAGAATTGGAATGTAAACAATAAGAATAATAATTTGACCAAATACAGCGCTATTCATCATCTTTGATGCAGATTGTACAACTGTTTGGTTCATTTCTTCTTGTTTTAATAACGCATTTTTCCTAAATTTATTATTATGGCTAAACTGATGGAGAACGGCTTCTACAATAATAACGGCACCGTCAATAATTAATCCAAAATCTAGCGCACCTAAGCTCATCAAGTTTCCGCTTACACCGAATATATTCATCATTGTAATAGCAAATAGCATTGCTAATGGAATTACTGAAGCAACTAATAAACCAGCGCGAAAATTTCCTAAGAAAAGCACTAATACTAGCACCACAATTAAAGCTCCCTCTAATAAGTTAGTTTCAACCGTTCCAATAGCATTGTTTACCATTTTTGTGCGGTCTAAGAATGGCTCTATTACTACACCTTTTGGAAGTGTTTTCTGAATCTCGGCGACTTTTTCTTTTACATCTTTTATAACGTTATTGCTATTTTCACCTTTAAGCATCATAACAATTCCTCCAGCCACTTCGCCTTGGTCGTTATAAGTCATTGCTCCAAATCGGGTAGCATGACCAATTTTAACATTAGCAACATCTTTTATTAATAACGGAACTTCAGTATTTTTTCCAGGAATAGCTATGTTTTCTATATCGGCAATTGTACCTATTAAGCCTTCTGTACGGATGTATAAAACAGTAGGGCCTTTTTCGATGTAAGCACCACCGGTGTTTTCGTTGTTGAGGTTTAACGCATTAAACACATCGTTAATGGTAATGCCAAAAGCATCTAGTTTAGTTGGGTTCACAGCAATTTCATACTGCTTTAGTTTTCCTCCAAAGCTACTTACTTCTGCGACACCTTTTACTGTAATAAGCTGACGGCGAACAATCCAATCTTGAATTGATCGTAGTTCTGTAAGGTCAAATTTTTGTTCATAGCCTTTTTCAGGACGAACAACATATTGATAAATTTCTCCTAATCCGGTAGATATTGGACCAAGTTCTGGTTGTCCTACTTCTTTCGGAATGTCTTGTTGTACTTGCTGCAAGCGCTCTCCAACTTGTTGTCGGGCCCAATATATATCTACATCTTCTTCAAAAACAATTGTAATTAGAGATAATCCAAAACGCGAAAAACTACGAATGCTTTTCATGCCAGGAATATTACTGTTGGCTTGTTCAATAGGGAAGGTAACTAGTCGTTCAATATCTGTTGCACCATAATTGGGAGCAACAGTGATAATTTGTACCTGATTATCGGTAATATCTGGTACAGCGTCAATAGGTAATTTGGTTGTTTGGTAAACACCAATACAGATAAGCCCTAAAACCATTAGGCCTATAATGAGTTTATTCTTAACAGAATACTCAATAATTTTATTTAACATGAAAATATATATTAATACATTAGTAATGTGTGGATTACTTTTAAAGAAGTAAAGCCAAAATATTAAAAGCTAAGTGTATTAACAAGATTTTGGTGGTTGCCAAATAGAAGATAAATAATTGCTTTCTACTAATAAATCATGAAAAGTTTCAACTTTAGTATTATTCGTAGGTATTTTTATTTTATCTATTTTTAAAATAGTAGGTGGAGTGGTAGCAATTAAATTAATAATAGAAGCATGAGAAACAAAAGGAAGTTTTTCATCAATAGGATCACCATCTTCCTTATGATTATTGTCATAATGAATTTTTAAAAATCCCCAAAATGATAAATCAGGATTTTTATCCTTGTGTTCTACAAAATGTTCAATAAGCAAAGGAAATTTTAACAACTGACCCAATTCTGTCGTTGTTGTTAAAAACAATACCATTAAAATGATAGTTACTTTTCTTTTCACAGTGCTTTATTAAATGTAATTTTTATACAAAGTTAAGTAATATATTGTATTAACAGCTTGCAAGATAGTAATTTGTAAAGACTCAAAATAATTGTGAAGAATATTTAATGAAGAAATAACAATAACAAAAAATCAACTGAAATTTTTATATATTTAATTTGTTATAATATAAAAAGAGATGTTCAGTAACCTTACTTATCGGTTAATTGTTTTTTTAGGATTGATTATATTCTTTTCAGGATGTCAAACTGTTTTAATGTCAGTAATTGGTCTGCGTAGTAAAGTGGAATTGACAGTAGAAAATCAAAAACGGTTAAAGCACTATAAACCTTTTATGGATGTGGATAATATTAGTATTTATACGTTTAAAAATCCTACCGAGTTCTGTAAATATATCAATTTTTTTTCCAGTCAAATTAGCATAGTTTATCTTGAGGATATTGAAAATAATGAATATTATAAAACGAACTGTTTAGATGATTTAAAATATACGATAGAAGATTTGAATAATGGAAAAATATCTTATTTAGACACTGTATCAGAAAAGGAATTTTTATCTATAAAAAATTACATTACTCAAACTTCTGAAAGAATGTATCATCAAGAAAATCAAAGTCAACCTAAAAAATGGAATGTCTATTTATCTTCGGGAAATTTTATAGGAGGAATGGTAAAGAAACGTTTTCTTATGATTAGAAATATAAACGAGTTGAATCATCTCTATATTTTAGATTTAAGTGTTGATGAGGCTAATAAAACTATTACAGAGCAAGATTTTCAGATTATTGAGTGTGAAGGATTGATAAAGAAAAAATAATTATTTACGATAATGTTTAAAAAAAGCCATCTTTACGAGATGGCTTTTTTTAGGTATTACAACGGAATGTTTCCGTGTTTTCTATTAGGTAGATTTACTTCTTTGTTTTCCAACATTGAAAATGCTTTTAGTAGTTTACGACGAGTTTCGTTAGGTAAAATTACTTCGTCAATAAATCCACGTTGAGCTGCTCTGTATGGCGTAGCAAACTTATCTGCGTATTCTGCTTCTTTTTCAGCTAATTTAGCTACAGGATCTGCAGCTTCTGAGATTTCTTTCTTAAAGATAATTTCACTAGCTCCTTTAGCTCCCATAACTGCAATTTCTGCATTTGGCCACGCAAAGTTCATATCTGCACCAATGTGTTTAGAGTTCATTACGTCATAAGCTCCACCGTATGCTTTACGAGTAATTACGGTTACTTTTGGCACAGTAGCTTCACTCAATGCATATAATAATTTTGCACCGTGAACAATAATTCCGTTCCATTCTTGATCCGTTCCTGGTAAAAATCCTGGTACATCAACTAAAACTAATAATGGAATATTAAAGGCATCACAGAATCTTGTAAAACGAGCTGCTTTAATTGAGCTGTTTACATCTAAACAACCTGCTAAAAACATTGGATTGTTTGCTACAATACCAACGCTTTTTCCTCCCAAACGAGCAAAACCTACAACAATGTTTTCTGCATAATCTTTGTGAATTTCAAAGAAAGAATCTTCGTCAATGATATGTTGAATTACATCTTTCATATCGTATGGTTTATTAGCGCTTTCAGGAACAATTGTGTCTAATTCATAACGGAATTCGTTTCCAATTGTATAAGGTAAATCTGCTGGTTTTTCATTATTGTTTTGAGGCATGTAAGACAATAATGTTTTTACGTCCTCTAAACAAGCTACGTCGTTTGGCGAAGTAGTGTGAGCAACTCCAGATTTTGTAGAATGCGTGCTTGCTCCACCTAATTCTTCAGAAGTTACTTCTTCATTTGTTACCGTTTTTACGACGTTTGGACCAGTAACAAACATATAGCTCGATCCTTCTACCATCATTGTAAAATCGGTCATTGCTGGCGAATAAACTGCTCCACCCGCACATGGTCCCATGATAGCAGAAATTTGAGGAATTACTCCAGATGATTGCACGTTTTTGTGAAAAATGTCTGCATATCCACCCAAAGAACGAACTCCTTCTTGAATACGAGCTCCACCAGAATCGTTTAATCCAATCATTGGTGCACCCATTTTCAATGCCATGTCCATTACTTTACAAATTTTTTCTGCATGAGTTTCAGATAAAGCTCCACCAAAAACCGTAAAGTCTTGAGCAAATACATAAACCAAACGTCCGTTTATTGTACCATATCCTGTTACAACTCCATCGCCATAATATACTTCGTTTTCCATTCCGAAATCGGTTGTGCGATGAGTTACTAACATTCCAATTTCTTCAAAAGAACCTTCGTCTAATAAATATTCGATACGCTCTCTTGCTGTTAGTTTGCCTTTGCTATGTTGTGTGTCAATTCTTTTTTGACCTCCACCCAATTTAGCTTCAGCTTGTATATTTTGTAATTTTTCAATTTTTGAATTCATAATCATTAATTTGGTAGTCGAAGTAATTGTTGATCCTCTAAATACTTGTTCAATGCAATAAACGCTGCAATTTCTGCTTCGTTTTTGTATTTTTCTTTAATTAATTCAGCATTGTAATATTTCTTTACAAAGTTGGTATCGAAGTGTCCTGATCTAAATGCATCGTGCTCCATTACAAAACGTCCAAAAGGCAAAGTTGTCTCAATACCTTTTACTTTGTATTTGTCTATTGCTTCAATCATCAATTCAATAGCTTCTTCTCTTGTTTTACCATAAGTAATTAATTTCGCCAACATTGGATCGTAGTAAATAGGCACATCCATTCCTTCTTCAATACCACTATCTACGCGAATACCTTTTCCATGTGGTAATTGATATACTTCTAAGTTTCCAACACTTGGTAAAAAATCGTTTAAAGGATCTTCTGCGTAAATACGTAATTCTACTGCGTGATTTTGTAATGTTAAATCTTCTTGTGCAAACGGTAATGCTTCACCTCTAGCAATTCGTATTTGTAACTCTACAAGATCTAATCCTGTAATAATTTCTGTAACAGGATGTTCTACTTGTAAACGTGTATTCATTTCTAAAAAGTAGAAATTCATGTTTTCGTCTAATAGAAATTCTACTGTTCCTGCTCCAACATAGTCACAAGAAGCAGCTACTTTTACGGCAGCTTCTCCCATTTGTTTTCTCAATTCTGGAGTTAAAATAGCAGAAGGAGCTTCTTCTACTACTTTTTGATGGCGACGTTGAATACTACATTCTCTTTCAAATAAATGAACAATGTTGCCGTGAGTATCTGCTAAAATTTGAATTTCGATATGACGTGGTGATCCGATGTATTTTTCGATAAAAACAGAACCATCTCCAAAAGCATTTGTAGCTTCTGAAATAGCACGTTGCATTTGAACTTCAAAATCGCTTTCTTTATCTACTACACGCATTCCTTTTCCTCCACCTCCAGCAGAAGCTTTAATTAGAATTGGAAAGCCAACTTCTTGTGCCACTTTTTTTGCTTTTTCTATATCAGAAATTGCTTCATCTAAGCCAGGAACCATTGGTATGTTATAGGCTTTTACGGTTTCTTTGGCTGCAAGTTTATCTCCCATTACTACTATAGCGTGAGATTTTGGCCCAATAAACGTAATATTATTTTTTTCACATGCTTGAGCAAAAGAAGAGTTTTCACTCAAAAAACCATATCCAGGATGAATACCGTCAACGTTTAATGATTTTGCAACTTCAATTATTTTGTCGCCCAATAAGTATGATTGGTTTGAAGGAGCTTCTCCAATAAAAACAGCTTCGTCAGCCATTTTTACGTGTGGTGCCATACGATCGGCAGAAGAATATACCGCCACCGTTTTGATACCCATTTTTTTTGCTGTTTTCATTACGCGAACAGCTATTTCGCCACGATTAGCAACTAATATTTTTTTCATAACTATTCAAATTCAATTAACACCAAACCTTTATCTACCGCTTGTCCTTTTTCTATATTAATGCTTTTAATTTTTCCTGAACGAGGAGAAACTAAATTATTTTCCATTTTCATGGCTTCAAGAATTAACAGGTTTTGGTTTTTTTCCACTTCTTGTCCAACTTCTATATTGATCTCAAGAATTAATCCTGGCATCGGTGCTTTAATTGCATTTACTTGTTTTGCTGAGTTTAACGAAAAACCAAGCTGATTAATAAGTGCATCTAATTGTGTTTGAATATCAATAGTATACGTATTTCCGTTTACGTTTACTTGATAAGATTTAGCATTAAAATCATTAGAAAGTATCTCCGCATGATACGAAGTGTTGTTTTTCAACACATGATATTCGTTTGGATTTGTTTCTGCTGCATTGATGTTGCTTTGTAATAAATTATCACTCTCAAAAACAGCATCTCCATTCACTTTTAGCTGATACGTTTTGTTCATTTTTTAGGTATTTTGGTAGCAGTAAATATACCCATTTGAATTTAATTAGAAACTAGAAAGTTCGTTTTTGCAAGAATAAGGAAAGGAAACTGTAATATTTTGAGATTTTTATAGTAAATGTTGTGAATTGCTCTTGAATTTGAATGTAAAATGAAAAAGTATTAAACAAGAAAATGCAATACAATAAAGAATAAATTAGTTAAAAATAAAAAAACTGACTCATGAGCCAGTTTTTTAGATTATCGTAAGGCATTCCAGCCTTTTGCTTTCATTTGTATTTTGGTATTATCTCTTGTAATGAGGTGAATACCTTCACTTTCTTGCGTCATGTGACCAATAATAGAAAGGTTTGGATTACCTTTAATTTTATCAAAATCTTCCATTTTAATAGTAAAAAGTAATTCGTAATCTTCTCCACCATTAATAGCAATTGTAGTAGAATCAATATTAAATTCTTCACAAGTGCTAATGAATTGAGGGTCTAAAGGTAACTTGTCTTCATAAATATTACAACCTACTTTAGAAGAAGAGCAAAGATGCATGATTTCTGAAGACAATCCGTCTGAAATATCAATCATGCTTGTTGGTTGCACATCCAACTCTTTTAGTAATTGTTTGATGTCTGTTCTGGCTTCTGGCTTTAGTTGTCGTTCAATGATATAATCATACATTGCTAAATCGGGCTGATTATTTGGGTTGACTAAGAAAACTTGTTTTTCTCTTTCTAAAACTTGTAAGCCCATATAAGCTCCTCCAATATCTCCAGTTACTACTAATAAGTCATTGTCTTTAGCCGTGTTTCTGTATACGATATCTTCTTGATTAGCTTCACCAATTGCTGTAATGCTTATAATTAATCCTTTTTGAGAAGATGTGGTGTCACCACCAACTAAATCTACTTTGTAATATTTACAAGCTAAAGCAATTCCTTCGTACAGTTCTTCTAGAGCTTCTAAAGGAAAGCGATTAGAAACTGCAATAGAAACTGTTATCTGAGTTGGAGTTGCATTCATAGCACAAATGTCAGAAATGTTTACAACAACTGCTTTGTAACCTAAATGTTTTAATGGAGCATAGGCCAAATCAAAATGAACTCCTTCAACTAATAGGTCAGTAGAAATAACAGCTTTTTTATCTTTAAAATCTAAAACTGCTGCATCATCGCCAATCCCTTTTGTTGTAGATGCTTGCTCAATACCAAAATTAGCAGTTAGATGCTTGATTAAGCCAAATTCACCTAATTGTTCTAATTGTGTTTTGTTTTGATTTTTATTTTCGATCATAAGTACGTTCATTTATATTAGACAAAGTTAATAAGAAAAGTGAACTAAGCGCAGTATAATTTTGGATTGACAAAAAGTGTATAAATAAAAATCGCTCTTATTTTAATAAGAGCGATTTTTTGGAGTTTATTATTCTTGATCTAATTCATCTTCGTAATCTTCGTCACTTTCAAAATTATTTTCATTCTGATACTTTTTCATTAAGTAATTAAAAGCCTTTATATTTTCGTTGAAGTTAGCTTTAAATTTCGCTTTGAAATTAGCTGATTTATCTTCTGTTTCTACAATTGAAGCTAGTGTGTCCCAAGTGTTGATTTCTGAAAGAATTTCATAAGCGTAATAGCCTTGTTCGTCCAATGGTAATGATTTATAATAAGACAAACGCTGTTTAGATTTTTCTGCCAATTCTAAAGCATATTTTTGCGCTAATTGTGTTTCTCCTATTTTGTAATAACACTCAATAAATGGCTGAACCAATTCGTAATAACCATAATATTGAATTGGCATATTGGTCATTGCAAGATCTAAGATGGTTTTTGCTTTTGCTTTTTTACCTTCTTCAATTAATTGCTCTGCCAAACGTGCTAAATTGATTCTATAACTTAATGCATTTCTTCGAGTTTGAGGGTCGTGATAAATTTTATCACTACCCATATTGCCCCAATACCATTTTGTTACATTATCGTACATTCTATCGGTATCAATAGAACCTAAATCAATTGGGTGAGAATTTTGATTAGGTGTATGAATTGGAACTAATTTATAGATCAACCCTTGTAATTGAAGGTAATCTTTTAGCCAAGCAAAATCGTCATTGTTAAAACTTCCACCAGAAAAATAAATAGGACGTTCCCAATTATTATTAGCGATAATGTCTAACATAATTAATCGGTGTTTATAAATTGCCTGATCTGTAATATCAAAATCAATAGACGGAACAACTGAATCCATCAAGTACGGAGAAACAATATTGTTTTTAGCAATTATATTCTTATCTACTGGTAAAGTAACTTTATTAGTTGGTAAGGTATAAAGCGTTGTTCCTGCATCAGTAATAATTTTTAATCGATCATCTTCTGTACGTGCTACTTCCATCAATAAACTTAAATCAACGCGCTCGTCAGTTTTGTTTTGTAATAGAATTGCGTCACGTTTATTACCAACATATTGGTCGTGGGTAAATTTTATTGGCAATGGTTCAGAGTCGTAGGCTTTTGCCTTCATCTGATCAATATACCAATCTTGTGTTAGTAAACTTGTACAAACTACACGAACGTCTGTTCGATATCCTTCTACTTCTTGTAAATACCAAAGAGGGAAGGTATCATTATCTCCGATAGTGAATATAATCGCATTGGGATCGCATGAATCTAAATAAGCACGGGCATTTGCTAATGCTGTATAACGGTCAGATCTATCGTGATCGTCCCAGTTTTGTTGTGCTAGTAATACTGGACCTGCTAATGTACAAGCAGATAAAACCAATGCTACTGACAATTTAGGAGAAATGTATTTACGAATACCTTCGTAAATTGAATACACTCCAAAACCAATCCACATAGCAAATACATAGAATGATGGTACAACGGCATAATCTCTTTCTCGAGGTTCAAAAGGACGTTCGTTTAAGAATACTTTTAGCGCTAAGCTTGTAAATAAGAATAAAACTAAAAGTACCCAAAACATTTTCGGATCTTTTCTGTAGTTGTAAACTATACCAATCACTCCCAGAATAAAAGGAAGGAAGAAATAAGTGTTTCTGCCTTTATTGTTTAGAACATCATCAGGTAAATTATCTTGCGAACCTAAACGAATTTCATCTAGGAACTTGATACCACTAATCCAGTTTCCGTGTTCTAAATTTCCTTGTCCTTGAATATCGTCCTGACGCCCAACAAAGTTCCACATTAAATATCTCCAATACATATAACCAAACTGGTAGGTAAACATAAATGACATATTATCTGCAAATGTTGGTACTTCAATATCCAGTGCTTGTCCGTATTTGTTCAAGAAATTATCTAATTCTTCAGGGCCAAATTCGCCACTTGCCATACGTTGTTTTACCGCTTTGTCAAGATAAACTACTTCTTCATGATCTAAATATTGTGGTGCTACAGAAAAACCTAATGGTTTTGTATATCTCATGTAGTTAACACGATGGTTTTTATCTGTGCTCCACATACGAGGTAAGAAACCTTTGTGTTTTTCACTAAAGTTTTGACCAGCATTTTTCCATTCGTTAACGATTACATATTTACCTGTTTTATAATCTCTTTCGTAGTTTGGTTTTTCATCTTTCCAAGGCATATTTGCATCTAAACCAACATAAGCTTTGGTAAAATAAGAATCGTAATATATGCTCTCATCGCCATATTGTTCACGTTGATAATAAGCTAATAACTCTGAAGCATCTGATGGTCTATTTTCATTAATCGTAACATTTGCATTTGCACGAATTGGTAACATTAACCAAGCCGTAAGTCCAACACAAACAAATACTAAAGCAAGAATAATAGTGTTAGCTGTAACATATCCTTTTTTCTTGGTGTAGAAAAGGCCAAAAACAATTGCACCAGCAAAAAGAAGGAAAGCGATAATTGTTCCGCTATTAAAAGGCAAGCCAAGACTATTTACTGCAAAGATTTCCGTTTTACCAAATAAGGCTAATAGCTTTGGAAAAAAGAAAGCAAATAAGAAGAATAATACGGCAATAGAGGTTATATTACCTATAATGAAATTCTTAATTGTAACTTTTGGATAGTTTTTAAAATAGTATAACAAACCTATTGAAGGAATTGTTAGTAAAGCCATAATATGTACTCCAAATGAACAACCAGCAACTAAACCAATTGCTAATAACCATCTATTACCACGCGGATTGTCAATAGCGTCTACCCAACGTAAACCTAAATAAAGTAATAATGCTGTAAGTACCATTGCAGAAGCATAAACTTCTGCTTCTACTGCGTTAAACCAAAAGCTATCTGTAAATGTGAAAGCCAATGCGCCAACAGCAGAACTACCTAATACAGCAATTGAATTGGTATTATTCCATTCAGAAGTTTTCTCTACTATTTTTTTCAATATATTAGTCATAGACCAATACATAAAAAGAATTGTAAATGCGCTAGATAAGACCGCAACCATATTTACTGCTAAAGCAATTTTGTCTGGTGAACTAGCAAACATTGCAAATAAAGCTCCCATCATCTGATAAAATGGAGCTCCTGGAGGATGCCCTACTTCAAGTTTTACGGAAGTTGAGATATATTCTCCTGGATCCCAAAAACTAACCGTTGGTTCAACAGTAAGAGTGTAAGTGGTAAGAGCAACAAGAAAACATAGCCAACCTATGATGATGTTCCACTTTTTGTAATTTGGTGTTAACATATGAAATACTAAATATTTTTAATCACTATTTACAAAGAAACTATTTTTTTACTACAATGTAATCAAACGATCTAAAAATATTTTCTTTAAAAATATTTGTAATATATAAAATAAGTGTTAGTTTTGCCATCGCAATAAGGAAGTGGTTGCTACTTCAGAAAAGCAAACAGGTATTGGCCTATGGTGTAATGGTAACACAGCTGATTTTGGTTCAGTCGTTCTAGGTTCGAGTCCTAGTAGGCCAACAAAAAACCTCTTGATTTTTCAAGAGGTTTTTTTATAGATGATGTTTTTAAAATAGAATTGTTAAATTTCATTTTACTAAACATTGTAAATCAATTGATTGTGCTTTTTTAGTAAAATAAACAATAAAAACAGTAAAATATTTTTGGAAAACTTGTAAATAGTGCTAATTTTGCATCCGCAATAGAGAAGTAGTTGCTACTTCATAAAAATGCAAACAAGTATTGGCCTATGGTGTAATGGTAACACAGCTGATTTTGGTTCAGTCGTTCTAGGTTCGAGTCCTAGTAGGCCAACAAAAACCTCTTGAGAAATCAAGAGGTTTTTTTATGGATAATTATAAAAAAGAGGAAACGTTTTTTATAAACATTTCCTCTTTTTATTTATGATTTAAAGTCTGGTTTTCTCTTTTCTAAAAAAGCAGTTGTGCCTTCAATAAAATCTTTTGTACTAAAACAATCACCAAAGTTTTTTATTTCTTCGTGATATCCGTTCGTGCCATCTTTGTAATTAGCATTAATTGACTTGATCGCTCTCGCAATGGCAGAAGAAGAATTTTTAGTTATCTTTTCTGCTATTTTTATGGTAAATGCAAGTAATTCATTCTGTTCAACTACGTGATTAACTAATCCGTATTCTAAGGCTTTTTCAGCATTAATCATATCGGCAGTCATTATTAGTTCCATTGCTCTTCCTTTTCCTATTAGTTGAGGTAAACGTTGCGTTCCACCGTATCCAGGAATTAATCCTAGGGTAACTTCGGGCAATCCCATTTTAGCATTGGTAGAAGCTATTCTGAAATGACAAGCCATAGCTAGCTCTAATCCGCCACCAAGGGCAAAACCATTTACTGCAGCAATAATTGGCTTTGTAAAGTTTTGAACATAATCAAATAACAATTCTTGGCCTTTTGCAGCAAGTTGAGATCCTTCACTTGTATTGTAGTTAGCGAACTCTTTAATATCTGCACCAGCAACAAATGCTTTTTCTCCACTTCCTGTGATAATAACTGCTCTTACTTCTTTATTTTCCTCTAAAGAAGCTAATGCACTATTTAGTTCTTCAATAGTTGGTTTGTTTAGGGCATTTAGTTTTGTTGGCCTGTTAATGCTTAAAACAGCAATTTGATTGTCAATTTCAATTAAAATATTTTCGTATTCCATAGTTTTTGGTTTAAAATATTAGCTTATCGGTAGTGTAACAAAAAAAGTTGTTCCACGTCCTTCTTCTGTTTCAAAGTTAATAGTTCCGTTGTAATTTTCAATAATATTTTTTATAATACTCAGTCCTAGTCCCATGCCACTTGATTTTGTGGTGAATTTAGGTTCAAATACTTTAGCTGCGTCGGCTAATTTTATTCCTGTACCGTTGTCGGAAATGGCAATTATAATATTGGTGTTGTGTTTGTATACTTTGATGAAAACTTTTGGATTATCTTGGTCTGAAGGAATAGCTTGAATAGCATTTTTTACCAGATTTGTAATAATTCGTATTAACTGAGTTTTGTCAATTAACGTAAATAAATCTTCTTCATAGGGCTGAAAGTGAATATAATCTTCTGTAAAAATTTCTAAAGAAAGCCTAACTGCTTTAATAACATTTATTCGTTCATTTTGTTGAGCAGGCATTGAAGCAAAACTTGAAAAAGCTGTGGCAATAGATGTCATTGTATCTATTTGACCAATTAAAACTTCTGAATATTCTTTTACTTTTGCTTTAATATCTGGATCATTTGGATCAAATCGACGATCGAAACTTTGAACAGTTAAACGCATGGGAGTTAGTGGATTCTTTATCTCGTGGGCTACTTGTTTGGCCATTTCTCGCCATGCTTGCTCTCTTTCGGTTTGAGCGAGCTTTATATAAGATTCCTCAAGTTTATCCACCATATCATTATAAGCTTCCACTAGATTGGAAATTTCCTTACTTGTTGGAATGTTTTCTATCTTTTCATTTTTCTGTCCTAATTTGGTACTCGTTATTTTTATACTCAATTGATTAAGACTTTGTGTAATATAGTTAGACAAGAAGTAAGATATAGCTATTGACATAATGAGCATTATCAGATATACTTGGCCAAACTTATAAATGAAATTTTTTACCTCAGAGTCGTAAAATTCTGTTTCTTCAGGATAGGGAATTTTTAATATGCCTAAAGGTTTAAATTGTAGGTTATTTAAATATTTGTACACAATTCTAGTTCGCATATTGCCGTCTTCTTCTATATCTATATTTCTGTTGTTTGGAGATGCTTTAATAGCTTGTAAAGTAGAAGGAGAAATGGCTGTTTGAATACTGTCTATAGAAAAAGTGCCTCTTGATGAAAGTAGTAGTTTTCCATTTAAATCCATGATGTTTATTTCGGTATCATGGATAGAAGCTAATTCATGGATACGATCTTTAAATATTAAAGAAAGATTATCTTCAGTTAGTTGATAAGGTGTTGTTGTAAGGATGTAATTTATATTTTCAGTAATAGAACTTTCTTTTCTTTCTAGTCTAAACTGATGATAATTTCGCGCTTCTTCCTTAAATTGATAAACAGAAACTGCCGAAATAAGGATAGAGGAAATGACGCTTAAAAAGATCAAAGAAAAGAAAATCCTATTCTGTAGGGAAAACTTTTTTTTTAGTATGAATTTATCCTTCATTCTTGTTATTTCGTTGGCGTAAGTTTTTGTAAAGCTTTATACCAAACATTAGTAAAAAGGCTAAACTTAGTAATCCTATTACACCAAATATCCAGTTGAAAGCATTTTTTAAAAACACTAAAAATATAACAGAAAATAAAATTATTGTTGCTCCTTCATTCCAAATACGAAAGAAAGAAGATGTTTTTTTTAAAGAATTACTATTTATTTGTTTTACAAAATTATTACATACCAAGTGATAAGCAATTAGTAGAATTACAAAGAAAAGTTTTACATGCATCCAAGGTTGTTGCAATAAAGTAGGGTTTAATGTAAACATTGAAATACCAAATACAGTGGACAAAATAGCTGCAGGCCAAGTAATAATCTTCCACAGTCGATTAATCATCAACGTGTATTGTGGTGTTAAAATGGATTGTTCTAGTGCTGATTTAGTTTTTGCTTCTACATAATAAACAAATAGGCGAACAATATAAAATAAGCCCGCAAACCAACAAACAATAAAAATTACATGCAACGATTTTAAATATAAATACATTTAATAGGTATTAATTGTTATTGATTATTCCATTCGTTAATCCAAGCGGCCAAAGCATTAATAAATTCGTCGTTATCATTTAAGCATGGAACTGTTGTGAATGATTCACCACCGTGATGTAAAAATTCTTGTTTTGCTTCCATTCCAATTTCTTCTAAGGTTTCCAAACAATCAGCAACAAATGCAGGTGTTACAACAGCAAGATTTTTTACACCATTTTCTGCTAAAGAGTTAATTGTTTTATCAGTTGGTGGCTGTAGCCATTTATCTGGACCTAGGCGTGATTGAAAAGTGTTGGTGTATTTGTCTTCAGGTATATTTAGTTTTTCTACTACTTGTCTGGTAGTTTCTAAACATTGGTGGCGATAACAGTTTTTATGTGCTGAAGATGGAGTAATACAACACGTGCCATCAATTTTACAATGTGATTTTGTAGTATCTGATTTATAAATATGACGCTCTGGTACTCCATGATAAGAGAATATGATATGATCCCATTCATGATTGTTTAAGTGGGCTTGAATAGATTTACTCAATGCGTCAATATATTCTGCACGATTATAAAATGCTGGAAAACTTGTGATTTTCATCTCAGCAAAGAATTTTTTGCGCAATTCTTCTGCCAATACCTCAATTGTTTCAGTAGTTGCCATAGCAAATTGAGGATAGAGTGGAATCATAAAAACATCGGTCACTCCTTTGTCTTTTAATTCTTGTAATCCTGTTTTTATAGAAGGCTCTCCATATCGCATGGCTAATGCAATTGGTAAATCATTTTTTTGTTGTAGTTTTTTTTGTTGACGTTCTGAAATAACAATTAATGGCGATCCTTCTGGCCACCATATTTTTTGATAAGCGGCGGCTGATTTTTTAGGTCGTGTATTTAAAATAATGCCTTTTACTAAAAATGCTCTGAGCAAGTACGGAACGTCTATTACACGTTCGTCCATTAAAAATTCATCTAAATAAGGCTTTACGTCTTTCGCTGTAGGTGATTTAGGCGATCCTAAGTTTACTAATAAAATACCTTTCATTATTGATTATTTGTGTTTAATGACATTAAATATTTTTTTGGCGTAGTGCCGAATTTTTTTCTAAAAGCAGCAATAAAATGACTGGCAGAGCTATAGCCAATACGCAAACCTACTTCATTTACATTATAATTACCTTGATCTAGTAATTTGCGAGCATATTCCATTTTGTAATCAAACAGAAAACTAAAAACGGAATCGCCATATACTTGTTTAAAACCTAATTTAAGCTTTTTTATATTAAGACCAATTTCATCAGCCAGCTCTTGCAATGTTGGTGGTTCAGTCATTCTGCTTAGTATAATGTCTTTGGCTTTTCTAATTTTTATAACATCTTCTTCATCAGATAAGAACGGACAATTGTCTATATTCTGATTTTCGTTGTGGTTAAACAGTAAACTAATTAGTTCGTATGTTTTTCCAGTATAATACAATTGTTTAATAGACGGGTGCATTGAGCAGTTGAACATTTGGTTCAATACAATCGCCATTGTAGGTATAATTGCTTTTTCCTTGTAGTATTTTTTTTCTTTGTTTTCTTCGTTTAAAAAACCAATAAATTCTGCTTCTGATGAAAAAAGAGAATGGAATTTTTTGATAGGAATTAATAAACAAATAATCGCCGAATTTTCTACAGCCTCCAAGTGTACAGGTAGTTGTTTTTGAGGATTGTAAAGTAATAATGACTGATTTTCAGGCAATGGTAAAGTATAGGCACCTCCATTATAAATAAACTGTCCTTTGCCTTTTAGGCAGAAGTAAAACTGGATAATATCAGTGCTTAAATCTCTTTCAAAAACAATAGGATCAACACTATTATTTTCAATCTTAAAAACAGAAAATTGTTTGTCTATAATTATTTCCTCTATGGAACTCATAGCGTTATTTTTTAAAAAGGGCATAAAACAAAAATGTATATTTTTTATTTAGAACAATTCTTTATAACCATCGTGTAAGCCCTTGTTGTAAATGCAAATGTATTGTATTCTAGTTAAATAATAATAATTTTAAAGTAATTTCTTTTAGCGATATTAATAGTCCTTCTAGCGTTACTTTTATCAAATCATTAGTTTTAAATTTGCGTACTTTTGAAAATGAATGTAGTATGGAAATCGTAGATAAAGCTAAATCAACTACTTTTTATGCGGTAGGACTAAGCTATAAAAAAGCAGATGCAGAGGTAAGAGGTAAGTTTAGCTTAAGTGAGGAGGCTCAGGAAAATCTATTGAATCAAGCAAAAGATGACGGCATCGAAAGTTTAATTGTAATGTCTACCTGCAACCGAACCGAAATTTATGGGTTTGCTCAGCATCCGTTTGAACTTATTAAGCTTTTGTGTGATAATAGTAACGGTACAGTAGACGATTTTAGACTAGTTGGTTATGTGTATAAAAACAATGAAGCTTTACGTCACTTGTTTCGTGTGGGTACAGGATTAGATAGTCAAATCTTGGGAGACTTTGAAATTATAGGTCAAATAAAAAAAGGATTTGTTTACTCAAAAAAGCTTGGTCTAAGTACTAATTATTTTGAACGAGTGATAAATGCGGTTATTCAGGCAAGTAAACGTGTTAAAAATGAGACAGAATTAAGCTCTGGAGCTACTTCAGTGTCATTTGCAGCTGTGCAATACATCATGGATCATGTAGAAGATATTTCTAATAAAAATATTTTGTTATTCGGAACCGGAAAAATTGGTCGAAATACTTGTGAAAACTTAGTGAAACATACACGTAATGATCATATAGTTCTGATAAATAGAACAAAAGAGAAGGCGTTAGAGGTGGCGGGTAAATTTAATCTTCTGGTAAAAGATTATGAGGATTTATCAACAGAAATAGTTAAGGCAGATGTGTTGATTGTGGCTACTGGAGCGCAAACTCCAACAATCAATCTTGAAAAGTTAAACCTAACAAAGCCTATTACTATTTTAGATTTATCTATTCCTAAAAACGTAGATGCGGATGTTTTGCAAGATGAGAGAGTAACGCTGATTCACATGGATGATTTATATAAAATAACTGATAAAACCATCGAACGACGTAAAGAATTCATACCTCAAGCCGAAGAGATTATTGATGAAGTTTTCTCAGAATTTATTGCCTGGACTAAAATGAGAACCTTTGCACCCACTATTCACGCCTTAAAAACAAAATTAGAACAAATAAAAGATGGTGAAATTGATTATCATCGAAAAAAATATGAGAACTTTGATAGTGAACAAGCAGAAGCAATAGCTATGCGTATTGTTCAAAAAATTACTACCCATTTTGCTAATCACTTGCGTCATGAAGAAACTGTAGTTGATGATAGTATTGAATGGATAGAAAAAGTTTTTCAATTAGAAACAAAAAATAATGGATAGAGTAATACGTATTGGTACTCGCGATAGCGAATTGGCTATGTGGCAGGCGACTACGGTAGAAAAAGCGTTAAACAAATTAGGGCACAAAACAAAATTAGTTCCAGTAAAATCGGAAGGTGATTTAGTTTTAGATAAACCTTTGTACGAAATGGGTATCACAGGTATTTTTACCAAAACATTGGATGTTGCCATGATTAACAAAAAAGTTGATATTGCTGTGCATTCGATGAAAGATGTGCCAACGGCGTTACCAACAGGTATTGTACAAGCAGCTGTTTTAAAACGTGCAAATACGTTAGATATATTACTACACAAAGGCGATATGTCTTTTTTAACACCAGACTCATCTGCAGTAGTAGCAACAGGAAGTTTAAGACGAAAAGCACAATGGCTAAACCGTTATCCCAATCATCAATTAGTAGATTTAAGAGGTAATGTAAACACCCGCATGCAAAAACTAACAGATAATGAAGAATGGCAAGGAGCTATTTTTGCATCAGCTGGTTTAGATCGTATTGCTAAAAAACCTAAAAACTTCCTCAATTTAGATTGGATGATTCCCGCACCAGCCCAAGGGGCAATGGTTGTTGTGGCTATGGCAGATGATTATTTTGCATTAGATGCTTTGCGTGAGCTGAATGATTATGAATCGGAAATGACAACGCATATCGAGCGTCAGTTTTTGAGAACGTTAGAAGGAGGATGTACAGCACCAATTGGCGCATTAGCAACCTATGATCAAAATACTGAGACAATTGATTTTACAGGTGTTCTTTTGTCTTTAGACGGAAAGGAGAAATTCGAAATTAAAAAGAATGTTCCTATTAAGGAGTGGAAAAAATTAGGATTTTACGCGGCACAAGAATTATTGGCTGATGGCGGATCTCAATTAATGGAAAAACTTCGTCAAGAGTTAAATAGAAAAAAATAGTGAGGCATCCATCTATTTTATCTACCAGAAAATTAACGCCTAGCAATAAAGCAATTGCCAAAAACAGTCAATTACATTGGTTGGAGGAAGATTTTATAGCAACTCAAACCCAGGCTTTTTGTATCGATAAAGTAAATGATTATGTGTTGTTTACCAGTCAAAACGCTGTGAAAAGTGCTTTAAAAAATGAGAATATTTCCTTGATTAAGCAAAAACCAGCAATATGTGTCGGACTAAAAACGAAAGAGTTTTTAGAATCTCAGGGTTGGCAAGTAAAAGCTTGGGCACATTATGCAAGTGAATTAGCTTTAATTATAGAAGATAATTATAGTCAAGCATCTTTTTCTTTTTTTTGTGGAAATATTAGAAGAGAGGTTTTACCTACTTTTTTTAGAGAAAATAAAATAGTTTTTGACGAATATGAAATATATAAAACAATTGAAAAATCACATCGCATAGAAAAAAAATTAGATGGAATTTGCTTTTACAGTCCATCTGGTATTAAAAGCTATTTAAAAGAAAATACAATTGCTGATGAGGTTTGTTTTTGTATAGGATATACAACAGCAACTGCATTAGATGGAATAACAACAAATATTGTTTTGGCTCAAGAACCAACAATTGAGTCAACAATACAAACTTGTATAGCATATTATAAATAATTGTCAGCTAAAATTGACGAATAAAATCGGTTGAAAGATGATTAAAAATGATTTATTCTTAAGAGCATTAAAAGGAGAAACGGTGGAAAGACCACCAGTATGGATGATGCGTCAGGCAGGTAGATATCTGCCAGAATTCCGTGCTTTACGAGATAAATATGATTTTTTTACGCGTTGTAGAATGCCAGAAATTGCAGCAGAAATTACGGTACAGCCTATACGTATTGTAAAACCAGACGCGGCAATTTTGTTTTCGGATATTTTAGTTGTTCCACAAGCAATGAATATCGATGTAGAAATGCGTCCAGAAGTTGGACCATGGGTACCAAATCCAATTCGTACAGCAAAAGATGTGGAGCAAGTAATTGTTCCAAATATTGAAGAAACTTTAGGCTATGTAATGGAAGCGATTAAAGTAACGAAAGAGATGTTAAACGATGAGGTACCTTTAATTGGTTTTGCAGGTTCGCCTTGGACAATCTTTTGCTACGCCGTAGAAGGAAAAGGTTCTAAGAGTTTTGATATTGCAAAAAAAATGTGTTTTTCAGATCCAATTGCTGCGCATACATTATTGCAAAAAATAACCGATACAACTATTCTTTATTTAAAAGAAAAAGTAAAAGCAGGTGTAGATGCAGTACAAATTTTTGATTCTTGGGGGGGAATGCTTTCTCCAGTAGATTATCAGGAATTTTCTTGGAAATATATTACCCAAATTGTTGACGCATTGGCAGAAATTACACCAGTAATTGTTTTTGGAAAAGGATGTTGGTTTGCATTGCCAGAAATGGCACAATCTAAAGCATCTGCTTTAGGTGTTGATTGGACTTGTAGCCCACAAAATGCAAGATTATTTACAGGAGGAAATATTACTCTACAAGGTAATTTTGATCCAAGTCGTTTAATGTCGCCAATTCCGACCATTAAAAAAATGGTGCATGAGATGATTGATGCCTTTGGAAAAGATAAATATATTGTAAATTTAGGGCACGGAATATTACCATATATTCCTGTAGATCATGCAAAAGCATTTATTGAAGCAGTAAAAGAGTACGAACATAAATAATATATATAAAAGCAAAAAGTTTACGAGTAAAGTAGTGAGCTTTTTTGCTTATATCTGATTTTGCCTATGTTAAGTAAAGGAACAAAAAGTGAAGAAGACAAGCGAATTGAATCCATTGTAACAAAATTATCTTCTATTGGTTTTGTGCCAGAAGATGCATCAATTGTTCAAGAATTGGATGGAGAATTAAAGAAAATTGGACTTACTTATCAAGAGCTCTTAACAATGAATGCCGATGAATTACCTACTCATATTCACCGATTTAATTTTGGATGGAATCATATGGAGCAATTGGCAGATATTTTGGTACAATGGTCGGTAAAAGAACCAGTTTTACAGCCAAAAGCAAAGGCAATCTACCAATATGTGCAGAATGAAAGTAGAGCATTTTCTTTTCAAATCATGGCAAAATTAGCAAAAATGTAATTCCATTAAATGGATGTACGAAAATGAAGGACGTAATTATGAAAGAAAAGTTCTATCAATATATTCAACAACTTCAAGACCAAATTACTTCAAAATTAGAAGAAATTGATGGCAAATCGATTTTTTTGCAAGATTTATGGGAGCGTCCTGGTGGTGGAGGCGGAAGAACTCGTGTTATTGAAGATGGCGATGTATTTGAAAAAGGTGGAGTGAATATTTCTGCAGTTCATGGAGAATTACCAGTTACAATGCAAAAATACTTCAATGTTGGCAATGTTGATTTTTATGCTTGTGGGCTAAGTTTAGTTCTCCATCCAAAAAATCCAATGGTACCAACAGTACACGCCAATTGGCGTTACTTTGAAATGTATGATAAAGAAGGTAAAGTAGTGCGCTCGTGGTTTGGTGGCGGACAAGATTTAACACCTTATTATTTGTTTGATGAAGATGCAGTTCATTTTCATACAATATGCAAAATAGCTTGCGATAAACACAATATAGAATTTTATCCACTGTATAAAAAGCAGTGTGATGAATATTTTTGGAATGATCACAGAGATGAAGCGCGTGGAATAGGTGGTTTATTTTTTGATCGATTAGAAGAAACTACTACAATGACAGCAAATCAGTGGTATGATTTTGTTACAGAAGTAGGTAATAGTTTTCTTGAGGCTTACGTGCCAATTGTTGAAAAGAGGAAGAATTTAACTTATACAGTCGCTAATAGAACTTGGCAAGAGATAAGAAGAGGTAGATATGTAGAGTTTAACTTAGTACATGATAAAGGAACTATTTTCGGATTAAAAACCAACGGAAGAATAGAGTCTATTTTGATGAGTTTACCACCACATGTGCAGTGGGTATATGACCATCATCCAGAAATAGGTTCGGAAGAAGAAAGATTAATAAAAATTTTAGCTCAGCCAAAAGAGTGGGTAAATTAATTTGGATAAATATCATCATTATATGCTTTTGCTTTCAACGAACATTTGCTCAAAAAGATTCGTTGAATCCTTATATGATTTCATATGAAGATAAAGTAATTTTAAGTGCTAGTTATCAAACTGATACGGATTCTTTTTTTCTTAACCAAGAGATAAATGGGAAAGTGCAAACCTTGAATTTTTTCCCAAACATCAAACACAAATTAAGTTTTGGAGCTACTTATAAGTTAATAGATATTTCGGTTGGTTATACTCCATGGTTCATGAAGTCAGATGCTAGTAAATATAAAGCAAGTAATTTTAATTTTGGTTTTCGATTTCATCATAAAAAATGGTACCAGTCACTTAGTATTGTTAAGCAAAAAGGATTTTTTACTGAACTGAAAACTAAAGATGGAATTTATCTGCCAGCTTTTAGATCTATAAAAGTTGGAGGAACAACTTCTTATGTTTTTAATGACAAGTTTTCCTTTTCTGCTTTGTTTAATCAAAATCAATGGCAAATAAAAAGCGCAGGAAGTTTTGTTCCAAATTTTGCTTTTTATTATACAAGTTTGGAAAATAAAGATGACAAAGCAAGTTTTAATTTAGAAACGTATAGCTTGTCAATCAGTCCATCATACTATTATACATGGGTATTAAATAGAAAAGTTTTTTTATCTGGAGGACTTGGAGTCGGTGCAGGAATAGATATTCATAATAAAAAAACATCAGCTCTTGGGCAAGTCATTTTTAATTCTAAATTAGGCTATAATACTGAATCATTCTATAGTTATTTAGAAATCAATAACACTAATTTTCTCTTTAACGAAAATAAAACACGCGTTGATGATTCCTCTTTAAATGGGTTAATTGCTGTAGGTTTTAGATTTGATCCGCCAAAAAAAATACGAAACCTTTATAATAAGGAAATGAAAGAAATTAAACGAGAAGTAAAAAAAGAAACAGGCATATAATAGATGAAAAAGCTTCTTGTAATTATAATCGTGTGTTTTTTTTGCAACTTTTTGGTGGCCCAGACAGATACACTTCAAGCTTATATTACAAAATTTGATGAAAGGCTTGTTGCTAGTGTTTCGACAGAAATGAGTAACGATTCATTTTATATTTTCTATAATAATCCAGACGATATTTTGCCATCAACGATGAATTTAATGTCAAATTCTCCAATACGATTAGTAGGAAATGTAAGTTATAAAGTTATAACGGTTTCCTTAGCATTTACGCCAAATCTTCTAAAAACCAATAAAGAGTTAGAAAGCACAAAAGACTTTAGTTTTACTACCCGTTTTTCACTTAAAAAGTGGCACCAATCCGTCACATTAATTAAGCAAAAAGGTTTTTTAGTCAATTTAAAAGGAATGAATATTTTTGCTTATCCTGGATTACAATCACTTAAAATCGGAGGAACAACTTCTTATGTTTTTAACGATAAGTTTTCCTACAAAACTATTTTTAATCATAATGAATGGCAGAAAAAAAGTACAGGTAGTTTTATTGCCAACTTTGCCTTTTATTACACAAATTTAAAGTCATCTGAAGTAGATAGTCCTATTAATTTAAATGTATACAGCGCAACCATTTCACCTGCTTATTATTACAATTTAGTTATTAACAATCGATTCTTATTAGGTGCAGGCGCAAGTATAGGTGCAGGAATAGTTAATATGGATGGAGAAATACAAGGAATTTCAGAATTCTCTGCAAACGCTAAATTAGACTATAATTACCAAAATTTCTTTAGTTTTTTGAGCTATTCAGGAACTTCTTTTTATTTAAACCATACTAATGAAAGATATACGAATTCTTTTGGATTTATGAAATTAGAAATAGGCTATCGATTCAATCCTCCAAAGAAAGTAAAAAGTTTATATCATAAAATACTATAATTAAAATCTCAAAATATGTTTCCATTACACAGAGGTAGAAGATTAAGACAAAACGAATCAATTAGAAGTTTGGTTCGTGAAACTAGTTTAAGTCCAGAAGATTTTATGTTTCCAATGTTTATTGTGGAAGGTAAAAATCAGGAAATAGAAATACCTTCAATGCCAGGAATTTTCCGTCGCTCAATTGATTTAACTGTAAAAGAAGTGAAAGAGTTGTTCGATTTGGGAATTCGTGCAGTGAATATTTACGTAAAGGTAAACGACGATTTAAAAGACAATACGGGCAAAGAAGCCTGGAATGCAAACGGATTGATGCAAAATGCAATTCGTGCCATTAAAGCAGTTGTGCCAGAAATGATTGTAATGCCAGATGTTGCGTTAGATCCGTATTCAATGTACGGTCATGATGGAATTATTAAAAATGGAGAAGTAGAAAATGATTCTACCGTTAATGCTTTAGTAAAAATGGCAATTTCTCATGCCGAAGCTGGAGCTGATTTTGTAGCACCTTCAGACATGATGGATGGACGTATTTTACGCATGCGTGAAGGTTTAGATGCAGCAGGATTTACCAATGTGGGAATCATGAGTTATTCTGCTAAATATGCATCAGCTTTTTACGGACCTTTCCGTGATGCTTTAGATTCTGCGCCAAGGCAAACAACAGAAGTTGTTCCTACCGATAAAAAAACGTATCAAATGGATTATGCTAACCGAATTGAAGCTATTAAAGAAGCCGTTTGGGATGCGGAAGAAGGAGCGGATATTGTTATGGTAAAACCCGGAACAGCATATTTAGATATTGTTCGTGAAGTAAAAGACAATGTAAATATTCCCGTTGCTGTATTTCACGTTTCTGGTGAGTATGCAATGATTAAAGCCGCTGCTGAAAAAGGATGGTTAGATCACGATAAAATTATGATGGAGCAATTAATGTGCATTAAGCGTGCAGGAGCAAGTTTAATTTCTACTTATTTTGCAAAAGAAGCAGCTATTTTATTGAATAAATAAAAAAGTAGATATAAATAAATATAAAAAGCCTGAAAGTTTATTTTTAGGCTTTTTATATTTTTACTAATTCTTTCTTTAAAACATCTATTTTGATACCATATCCTTGATAGATGATTTTACCATTTTTTTTAATAAATACATAAGGCACTCCTTTAAAATCATACTTGGTTTTGTAGCGCTTAATTAATTCATCTGAACTAAAAATAATCCAAGGAGCGTTTAATTCACCAAAACGCTGAAACATACTTCCTTCTTTAAACGTATTTATTTTCTGAAAAGAATCTCTATATAAAGCTACGAAGTTGATTTTTGAAAAAGCTTCATTTTTAGTTAACTCGTTTAGTTCAGGATACGCTGTCACACAAGGTCCACAACTAGTTGAGGTAACAATAAATAAACCATCTTCCGTTAGTAGTTCACTTACGTTGTATTCTTTATCTGTGTATGATTTAATTGTATTTCTAACTATTGTACTGTCAGTTACTTCTTTTGTAGAAATGCTGGTTCTACTAATAGTACCATCAGGTTCAATAGTTATTTCTGTTCCGTCATCTTTCACAAGAACAATAGGATAAGATGCTCCAGTACGTTGTGTAGAGATATATTGATAATATACACCAAATTGGTTGCCTGCCCCTTTTTCTAATAAATCCGAATTTTGATAAATTAGTTTTCCCTTTTTATCAAAACGCATGCTTTTTTTAAAAGTGTTATATTCTTTAGTAGTAAGATTCTCCTTTAAGAGTGGTAAATGATTGGCTATATAAACATCTTTGTCAGTTTTTTGGGCAAATGTTATACTACAAAGTACAAAAGCCAACATTGTAATTAATTTCTTCATAATTAAGTTGTTTGGTTAAACGAATATAAGGTTTTAGAATAAAATATTCTTAATTGTAAAAAGTAAAGTCTAATAGATTTTGTAACTTTGAGTATAGAAATAAATAAAAATATTAAGTATGTGTACTTTTTTTAAAACAACTGTTGCTTTATTAGTTTTGACAATGTTTTTTTCATGTGGGAAGAAGCAAGAAACTCAATTACCAGCTCCAGTTTATGAATCTGAAAGAGGAGGGACAACAGAAATGACTCAAGTAGAAAAAATTGCATTAGGCGATAAATTATTTAGAGGAAAAGGAACGTGTGCGTCATGTCATATAGCAGATAAAAAAGTAATAGGACCAAGTGTGCAAGAAATAGTAAGTATTTACGATAAAGAAGGAGCAAGTATTGTAGCGTTTTTAAAAGGAGAGTCAGATCCAATTGTAGATCCAGCACAATTTATCATTATGCAAGCAAACCTCCAAATTACAAAAAAAATGAGTAATACAGATTTAGAAGCAATAGAAGCGTATATGAGAAGTTTATAAATAAAAGAAGATGTTTGTAAAAAAATCATTAATAATCGTTTATTGTGTTCTTTCATAAGTATAAGTAAATCTTTTTATTTAGAAACATTCTATTATTATTGAATACCAAATATCAGTAACTTTACTAAACATACTAAAAATAAATTTTCATGGACTTCATATATCAAGATCCGTATCCAATTCAAAAAGACGATACACAGTACAAAAAGATTTCTTCTGATTTCGTAAAAGTTGAAAAATTAGGAGATAGAGAAATTTTAGTAGTTGATCCTAAGGGGATTGAGTTGTTGGCTGAAGAAGCAATGACAGATGTTTCTTTTATGCTAAGAACATCTCATTTAGAAAAATTAAGAGCTATTTTAGACGATCCAGAAGCAACAGATAACGATCGTTTTGTAGCATATAATTTACTACAAAATGCTGTTGTTGCAGTGGAAGGGCAGTTGCCTTCTTGTCAAGATACGGGTACAGCAATCGTGGTAGGTAAAAAAGGTGAAAATGTTTACACAGGATCTAATGATGCTGAAAGCTTATCAAAAGGAATTTTTAATACATATCAAAAGAAGAATTTAAGATATTCTCAAATTGTTCCAATTAGTATGTTTGAAGAAAAAAACTCTGGGTCAAATCTTCCTGCGCAAATTGATATTTACGCATCTGAAGGGGCAAAATATGAGTTTTTATTTTTAGCAAAAGGAGGTGGATCTGCCAATAAAACTTTCTTGTATCAGAAAACAAAATCGTTACTAAACGAAAAGAATCTTACAGAGTTTATCAAAGAAAAAATAATGGATTTAGGAACTTCAGCTTGTCCTCCTTATCACTTGGCATTAGTGATTGGTGGCACTTCTGCTGAAGCAAATTTAGCAACAGTAAAAAAAGCATCAGCAGGATATTACGATAACTTACCTACATCTGGAAATATGGGCGGACAGGCTTTCCGTGATTTAGAATGGGAAGAGCGCTTACAGAAAATTTGTCAAGAATCTCATATTGGGGCTCAGTTTGGAGGAAAATACTTTACACACGATGTTCGTGTAATTCGTTTACCTCGTCATGCTGCTTCTTGTCCAGTAGGATTAGGAGTATCTTGTTCTGCGGATAGAAACATAAAAGCTAAAATTACAGAAGAAGGACTTTTTATTGAGCAATTAGAAACAAATCCTGCACGTTTTCTACCTGCTGTTGCTCCTCATCTAGAAGAGCCAGTGGTAATTGATCTTAACAAGCCAATGAAAGAACAATTAGCAGAATTGACAAAATATCCAATAAAAACACGTTTAATATTAAACGGAACTGTAATCGTAGCAAGAGATACTGCGCATGCTAAAATTCAGGAAATGTTAGATAATGGTCAAGAAATGCCTGATTATTTTAAAAATCATCCAATTTATTATGCAGGACCTGCAAAAACACCGGAAGGAATGCCTTCAGGAAGTTTTGGGCCTACAACTGCGGGGCGTATGGATCCGTATGTAGATGCCTTCCAAGCAGCTGGCGGAAGTATGATTATGTTGGCAAAAGGAAACCGTAGTCAAGCGGTAACAGATGCTTGTAAGAAACACGGTGGTTTTTATTTAGGCTCTATCGGTGGACCAGCAGCAATTTTAGCAAAAGAAAACATTTTAAGTGTTGAAGTTGTAGATTTTCCAGAGTTGGGAATGGAAGCGGTTCGTAAAATAGAAGTGAGAAACTTCCCTGCATTTATTATTACAGATGATAAAGGGAACGACTTTTTTGCTGATTTAAAATAGAAAACTAACAACTTAATAAATATTAAATGAGTAAAAGCTAGTATTCGATTGAATGTTAGCTTTTTTTGATAAATAAAATAACCATCAATAGCAAAATTCGATTAATTCACGTAAAAAAATTAACTTTGCACCATGCAAGCGGAGAAAAAAGATATTAGAAGTTTATCTAAAGAAGCATTAAGAGAATTTTTTGTTTCTCAAGGTGATAAAGCATTTAGAGGAAATCAAGTTTATGAATGGTTATGGAGTAAAGGCGCCCATACCTTTGACGATATGAGCAATTTATCAAAAGAAACTCGTCAAATGTTACAAGATCATTTTGTAATCAATCATATTTCTGTAGATACCATGCAAATTAGTATTGACGGAACAATTAAAAACGGAGTAAAATTACATGACGGATTAATTGTAGAATCTGTATTAATTCCAACAGAAACAAGAACAACAGCTTGTGTTTCTTCTCAAGTAGGTTGTAGTTTGGATTGCGAATTCTGTGCAACTGCACGTTTAAAACGTATGCGAAACTTAAATCCCGATGAAATTTATGATCAGGTAGTTACTATCGATAAACAAAGCCGTTTGCATCATGGCAGACCCTTATCAAACATTGTGTTTATGGGAATGGGAGAACCGTTGATGAATTATAATAACGTACAAGCAGCCATTGATAAAATTACTTCTGACGAAGGATTGGGAATGTCTGCAAAGCGTATTACAGTTTCTACATCCGGAATTCCGAAAATGATTAAGAAATTGGCAGACGATGGTGTGAAATTTAAGTTGGCAGTATCATTGCACTCAGCTATCGAAGAAATTAGAAACGAAATTATGCCGTTTTCTAAAAGCTTTCCATTAACCGATTTGAGAGATGCTTTACAATATTGGTACAATAAAACAAAAAGTAGAATTACATATGAGTATGTAGTTTGGAAAGGAATAAATGATGATAAAAAATCGATTGATGCCTTGGTTAAGTTCTGCAAATATGCGCCTTCAAAAGTAAATTTAATTGAATACAATCCTATTGATGATGGAATATTTCAACAAGCAGATTCTTCGGTGATTGACAATTATATCAAAGCCTTAGAAAGTAATAATATTACGGTTGTAGTACGCAGAAGTAGAGGAAAAGATATTGATGCAGCTTGCGGACAATTAGCTAATAAATCATAACTAAATTACTAGAAGTTAATGAATATAGTACAACAAATACAAGATCCTATAAAATTAGAAATGGAGCTTTTCGAAAAAAAGTTTCATAAATCTATGGCTACAAAAGTGGCATTATTAAACCGTATTACGTACTATATTGTTAACCGAAAAGGAAAACAAATGCGTCCAATGTTTGTATTTCTTGTTGCAAAAATGATGGGCAATGGAGAAGTAAACGAACGTACTTATAGAGGCGCATCTGTTATAGAATTAATTCATACGGCTACTTTAGTACACGATGATGTGGTGGATGATAGCAATAAACGCCGCGGATTTTTCTCGTTAAACGCTTTATGGAAAAATAAAATAGCGGTGCTTGTTGGCGATTATTTGTTGTCTAAAGGTTTATTGCTTTCTATTGATAATGGTGATTTTGATTTACTTCGAATTATTTCTGTGGCAGTACGAGAAATGAGTGAAGGTGAATTACTTCAAATTGAAAAAGCACGCAGATTAGATATTACAGAAGATATTTATTATGAAATTATTCGTCAAAAAACTGCAACACTTATTGCTGCTTGTTGTTCGTTAGGTGCGGCATCTGTACAGCCAGATAATGCTGAACTTATAGAGCGAATGCGCAAGTTTGGCGAAGTTATTGGAATGGCTTTTCAAATAAAAGATGATTTATTTGATTATACCGACGGCCCCATAGGAAAACCAACAGGAATTGATATTAAAGAGCAAAAAATGACATTGCCTTTAATATATGCCTTAAATACTGCAAGCAAAGACAAACGAAAGTGGTTAATAAATTCTGTAAAAAACTACAACGAAGATAAACGCAGAGTTAAGGAAGTTATTGCTTATGTAAAAGAAGCAGGCGGATTGGATTATGCTACAAAAAAAATGGAAATGTATCAGCAAGAAGCACTTCAATTGCTTGC
>CANQRD010000005.1 GCA_947626185.1 uncultured Flavobacterium sp. | reverse complement strand
TTTACAAAGCCTTCGGTATCACCTTTTTGATGAGTAAATTCATGTAAATCTTTTTCGCTTAAATATAAATAAGACGATTGCGTATTTGGTATAATATGTAAATTTTGCAACGCTCTTCCCATTAATTGTAAACGATTATACGAGCTATTGTCAAATAATGCATTGTGAATAGTTGAGTTATCAATTCCTTTTTCAATCAATAAAGCTACTGTTCTATGGGTGTTTGCAGTTGTTTTTGGAAATCTAAAAGAACCAGAATCTGTAACTATACCTGTATAAATACAGGTAGCAGCATCTTTATTAATTTTATCTTCGAAGCCCATTTGGTCAATTATAGTAAATAATAATTCACAAGTAGAACCAAAAGATGTGTCGGAAAAAGTTAAGATTGCATAATCATCAGGCATTTGATGATGGTCTATCATAATAAAAGGCTTGGAAATTGAAGCTAAATACGTTCCCATTTCATCACCAGTCCTGTGTAGTGCATTGAAGTCAAGCGTGAAGATATAATCAGCGCTTTTAATCTCTTTTTGTGCTTCGGCTTTATTGTTATCGTAAATTAAAATATCTTCAAAACCCGGCATCCAAGCTAAAAAATGAGGAATATCGTTTGGTGCAACTATTGTGGAAGTATGCCCTAATTGTTTTACCACATGATGTAAACCCAAAGATGAACCAATTGCATCACCATCTGGATTTCTGTGTGGAATGATAACTATTTTTTTAGGAGTGTTAAGTATTTCCTTTAAATGCTTAATTAATTCAGTATGCTTCATTATGCGAAAATAAGGTATTTTGCATCATTTGCATAAAAAAGTTAGCTAATTTGTTTTTAGAAGATTTAAACTAGTTGTTAATTAGTTGGCCAATGCTTGAAGTTCTTTTTTATTTAAAAGAACAATATCTTTTCCTTTAAGTTGAATGATGTTGTCTTTCTTTAAATCAGATAATAATCTAATACAACTCTCTGTTGCAGTCCCCACTAAGTTGGCTAATTCCTCCCTTGATAACTTGATATTTAATGCGTTGTTTTCTGTAGATGTTCCACCAAGTTCTTCTAGTTTTAGTAGAATAATTGCCAGTCTTTCTCTTACAGTTTTATGTGCATGATTTGCTAAGTCTTGATCGGCATCTTTTAGATGAGAGCAAATATCGCGAGTAATTAAAAGGGAAAATTTGTTGTTGTTGGTAAAGTGATCCAACATTTCTTTTTTAGGAATAAAGCAAACTTCCAAATCTTCTAAAGCGGTAGCTGTAAGGTTTGATTTTTCTTCATTAATAATCGAACGCTGACCAAGTAAATCTCCTTTTTTTGCCAGTTTGACAATTGAATCTTTTCCGTTAGAATTTAGCTTAGTTAGTTTGCAAAAGCCTTCTTTGATGCAATAAACTCCATTCAAATTTTCACCTTCTAAGAATAGATTTTCACCTTTTCGTATAATAAAATCTGTTTTAGTTTCTGAAATAGTTAAAAGCTCTTCTCTTGTTAAAGCTTTAAGAGAACTAAATTCTCTAATCATACATTGTTCACATCTGCCCATACTAAAAAAAGAATCATTTATACAAAAATCAAATATCGTAGCAAAGATAGTGTGTTTTACTGATAAATGTCATAAATTTTAGGAGAATTAACTATCACCTTTGTTATGGGTAAAATGAGCAAATTATATGAGTAAATTGGAATGTTTCCATTGCGGTAACGATGTTACGGTTTTTAATCGTATTGATTTTGACGAAAAAGTTTTCTGTTGTAATGGTTGTAAAACAGTGTATGAAATTTTTAGTGATAATGATTTATCTTGTTATTATGATTTTCAGAATTCTCCTGGAGCAACTCCAGAAGATATTACTGGTAAATACGATTTTTTAGCTAATCAGGAAATAGTTGAGAAGTTATTAGATTTTAACGAAGAAAATACATCAATTGTTTCTTTGTATATTCCGCATATTCACTGTAGTTCATGTATCTGGATTTTAGAAAATCTTCAGAAATTAGATAAAGGGATTTACCGTTCGTTGGTTAACTTTCCAGAAAAAAAAGTAACTATTACTTTTGACTCTTCTCAATCTTCCTTACAACAGATTGTTTTGTTGTTGAGTAAAATAGGTTACGAACCTTACATAAGTTTAAAGAACTACGAAGAGAAACCTTCTTCTATTGATAGAAGTTTGATTTATAAAATAGGCGTTGCTTTTTTTTGCTACGGAAATGTAATGATGTTGTCTTTTCCTGAGTATTTTAACATCAATGATGTTTGGATGGAAGAATATAAAAACTTTTTCCGTTGGTTAATTTTAGTGTTATCACTTCCTGTTTTCTTTTATTCTGCTTCACCTTATCATATTGCTGCGTGGAAAGGAATTAAAACAAAAAATTATACGATAGATATTCCAATGTCTTTAGGAATCATTGTTATGTTTATTCGTAGTGCTGTGGATATCATCTTTGATTTAGGACCTGGTTTTTTTGATAGTATGACAATGCTGGTTTTCTTTATGTTATTAGGAAAATTGTTTCAGCAACGTACTTATAACTTCTTGTCGTTTGAGCGCGATTATAAATCTTATTTTCCTATCGCGATTACCAAAATTGAAAAAGATGGCAGTGAAAAACCAGTGCAGATATACAATGTAGAAAAAGGTGATCGATTATTGATTAGAAACCAAGAGTTATTACCAGTAGATTCTATTTTACTTTCAGAAAGGGCATTTATTGATTATAGTTTTGTAACTGGAGAGGCAATTCCATTAGAAAAAAAATCAGGAGATAAATTATTTGCTGGAGGAAAACAAGTGGGAGAAATAATAGAAGTTGAAGTTATTAATAAAGTATCTCAGAGTTATCTTACTCAATTGTGGAGCAATGAGGTTTTCCAGAAAAAAGTATCGGTTAAGTACAAAACAATAACTGATACAATCAGTCACTATTTTACACCAACACTTTTAATTATTGCCACATTAGCTTTCTTAGGCTGGGTATTTGTAAATATTAATAGTGCTTTTAATGTTTTAACCGCTATTCTAATTGTGGCTTGTCCTTGTGCTTTAGCATTAACTGCTCCATTTACATTAGGAAATGCTATTCGAATTTTAGGAAGAAAAAAGTTCTACTTAAAAAATGTAACCGTTGTAGAACAAATGGCAAAAGTAGACACAATTGTTTTTGATAAAACAGGAACAATTACAACAAATGCGCAATCCACAATAAAGTATTATGGAAAAGAATTAACGAAAGATCAACAAGCAGCTATTAAAAACTTGGTTCGAGGTTCTAATCACCCTTTAAGCAGAAAGTTGTATTCCTTTTTACAGTCAAAGGTTATTGTAAAACCTGCGTTTTTTGAAGAAATTACAGGAAAAGGAATTGTAGGTGAAATAAATAAAAGTGTTTATAAAATTGGATCCGCAAAACTTATTGATATTGATGAGCTAGATACTATTAATGAAACAGTTGTTTTTATAGCGATAGATAATGAGTATTACGGAAAATTTGTTTTTGTTAACTATTATAGAGAAGGACTTTCAGCATTGTTTAAAAACTTAGATAAAAACAAGTATAAGCTATTTATTCTATCTGGCGATAACGAAGGAGAAAAAGAAGCGTTAGAGCAAATTTTACCTAAAACAACACATTATGCTTTTAATCAAAAACCAGAAGAAAAATTAGAATACATTAAACAATTACAAGCAAAGGGATCGAACGTAATGATGATTGGTGACGGATTAAATGACGCTGGTGCATTAGCACAAAGCAATGTTGGGATTTCCATTTCTGAAAATATCAATGTTTTTACACCAGCAAGTGATGCAATTCTAGATGCAAAAGAATTTAGTTATTTGTTAAGTTTTTTAACCTTTTCGAAAAGATCCATTAAAACAATCAAACGTAGTTATGTACTGGCTTTGACTTATAATGTAATTGGCATTACGGTTTCAATAATGAATTTAATGTCACCTTTGTTAGCTGCTATTTTAATGCCTATCAGCACATTTACTATTATAACTTTTGTTACTATATCTACAAATTATTATGGTAAAAAAATAAAATAAAAAAATTAATTATAGGATTTTAATGATATATATCATATTTTTAGATAAGATATTGTGTTAACTTCGTTTTTAGAATTTGAGGTATGAGTGTTATTTATTTCTTAATAAGCATTAGTGTATTTGTTGCAGGAATTTTTCTGTATTTTTTCATCAAGTCTGTAAAAAGCGGACAGTTTGATGATGACTATACACCCTCGGTAAGAATGTTGTTTGATGATGAATTGAAAAAAGAAAAAGAAACAAAGAGCACAGACAATATTATCCCAAAGAATAAAAATAAAATCAAATATTAACAACTATGGAAGTGCAACAATTTTATTATGACAACAAAATTGTAAAGAAGTTTCTTTATGCTTCAATATTATTTGGAGCCGTAGGAATGCTTGTAGGTTTATTATTAGCAGTAATGTTTATTTTTCCAAATCTTACCGATGGAATACCATATTTAAGTTTTGGAAGATTAAGACCATTACATACAAATGCAGTTATTTTTGCCTTTGTAGGTAATGCCATTTTTGCTGGGATATACTATTCTTTACAAAGACTTTGTAAATCGAGAATGTATAGCAATGTATTGTCTAGCATTCATTTTTATGGCTGGCAGCTTATTATTGTAGCTGCGGCAATTACTTTACCATTAGGTTTTACTTCGTCAAAAGAATATGCTGAACTAGAATGGCCAATAGACATAGCTATTGCTATTGTTTGGGTGGTATTCGGTTTAAATATGATTATGACAATTATTAATCGTAGAGAACGTCATATTTATGTTGCAATTTGGTTTTATTTAGCAACATTTGTTACTGTAGCTGTGTTACATATTTTCAACTCACTAGAGTTGCCAGTAAGCGCTTTTAAATCCTATTCAGTATATGCAGGTGTTCAAGATGCTTTGGTTCAATGGTGGTATGGGCATAATGCGGTTGCATTTTTCTTAACCACACCATTCTTAGGACTGATGTATTACTTTTTACCTAAAGCGGCTAATAGACCTATTTATTCATATAGACTGTCAATTATTCACTTTTGGTCGTTAATTTTCTTATATATCTGGGCGGGTCCTCATCATTTATTATATACAGCTTTGCCAGAATGGGCGCAAAATTTAGGAGTTGTTTTTTCAGTAATGCTTATCGCACCATCTTGGGGTGGTATGATTAATGGATTACTAACACTTAGAGGAGCGTGGGATAAAGTTCGTGTAGATCCAGTATTGAAATTTTTTGTAGTAGGTATCACAGGGTATGGTATGGCTACGTTTGAAGGACCAATGCTTTCGCTAAAGAACGTAAACGCTATTGCTCACTATACAGATTGGATCATTGCTCACGTACACGTAGGAGCATTGGCTTGGAATGGATTTATGACTTTTGGTATGATTTATTGGTTAATTCCAAGAATGACCAAAACAGAATTGTATTCAAGATCACTAGCTAACTTCCATTTTTGGATAGGTACTTTAGGAATTATTCTATATGCTATTCCTATGTATGTGGCTGGTTTTTCTCAACATTTAATGTGGAAAGATTTTGATCCATCAGGTACATTAAAATATGGTAACTTCTTAGAAACTGTTACAGCAATTATGCCAATGTATGTAATGAGAGCAATTGGTGGTGCATTATATCTTGTTGGATTGTTTGTGCTTATTTATTTAGTATACAAAACAGTTCGCGCAGGTAAGCCAGTAGAAGATGAATTGGCTGAAGCTCCAGCATTGACTAAAATTTCTGCTCATCGATTAAAAGGAGAAGGATGGCATACTTGGTTAGAAAGAAGACCAATTCAGTTTACAATACTTACTACAATTGCTATTTTAATTGGAGGTATTGTACAGATTATACCAACTATTTTTGTTAAATCTAATATACCAACAATAGCAAGTGTTAAACCTTATACACCGTTAGAATTAGAAGGTAGAGACTTATACATTAGAGAAGGATGTGTGGGCTGTCACTCACAAATGATTCGTCCTTTCCGTTCTGAAGTAGAAAGATATGGAGAGTATTCAAAATCAGGAGAATATGTTTATGATCATCCATTCTTATGGGGATCTAAAAGAACAGGGCCAGATTTATTTAGAGTAGGACAAAGATATTCTGATAATTGGCATTACAACCATATGTATGATCCGCAATCAACTTCTCCAGGATCAATTATGCCTGGTTATAAATGGTTATTTGACAATAAAGAAGCTGATTATTCTACAATAGAGAAAAAAATGAGCGTTATGCAAACGCTAGGAGTGCCATATACAGACGAGGATATTGCTAATGCAAGAGAGTCGATGAGAATTCAAAGCGAACAAATTGCTTTAAATTTAGAAGGAGATCCTGATTATAAGGCTTCATATCAAGCAAGTCAACAAATAGCATTAGAGAAAGGACAAGAATTTGTACCTATGAGCAAAAGAGAGATTGTTGCTATGATTGCTTATTTACAACGTTTAGGTACAGATATTAAAAACAGAGTGGAAGAATAATCAAAAAATAGAGAAACTATGTTGAAATTTATAAAACATACTATGGAAACAATAGGAGGAATAGAAATTTATCCAATCATTTCTCTTTTGATTTTCTTTACTTTTTTTGTTGGATTATTCGTATGGGTATTAACCTATAAGAAAGAAACAATAGAAGAATTGAGCAATATGCCCTTCCTAGATGAAGACAAGACAAATGTTGATCCTAATTCAAATAAATTATGAAAAAGTTTTTCCCTGTATATGTAAGAGTACCACTATTATTTTTAATATACTTTATTTTAATAGAATGGTTGATGGGTGGAACACCACAAAAACCAGCTTTTATTGAGCATCCAGAAGCTCTTGTTCTAATGGGGTTATTCATTTTCGCTACTGTAGCAGTTGAGATTGTAGGAGCTGCAACAAGTAAGGTGCTTACAAGATTGATGAGCCCTGAAGAAATAGCTGAAAAAGAAAGAATAGAAAACATTCCTTTCTCTGAAAAACCGTGGGTTAAAAAATTCATGCAGAAAATGACTAGAACCAAGGAATTGGATCAAGAAAACACATTGCTGTTAGACCATGACTACGATGGTATTAAAGAATTAGACAATGATTTACCACCTTGGTGGGTTGGTCTTTTCTACATAACTATTATTTTCGGCGTGGTTTATTTGTTTAAATATCATTTGTTTGGAGGAGATAGTCAGATTACTGAATTTGACAAATCAATGGCAATTGCAAAAGAGCAAGTAGAAGAATATAAAAGAAATGCGCCTGATATGATTACTGCAGATCAAGCACAATATTTGTCAGATGCTTCTTCTCTAGCTGCAGGTAAACAAATATTTGAGACAAATTGTGCAGTGTGCCATCAATCAGATGGTGGAGGTGGAGTTGGACCTAATTTAACTGATGATTACTGGATTTTGGGAGGTGGGATGAAAAATATTTTCCATACTATTGCTGAAGGAGGTAGACCTGGAAAAGGAATGGTAGACTGGAAAAAAACACTAAAACCATCTGAAATTGAAAAAGTATCTTCTTATGTAATTTCATTAAATGGTACTAAACCTCAAAACCCTAAAGATGCAGAAGGAGATATTATTTGGAGCAAATTAGAGTTAGAAGAAAGTAATTCTGAAAATCAAGATACTACGGATGTAAATGAAGTAGAAGAGGTTATTGTTCAATAATTACATTGTTATAAATAAAATAATAAGTAGCTGAACATTAGTTCAGCTACTTTAAATAAAAACGCTGCGTTATGGAAATTGACAATGATGAAAGTTTTAGAGACTCAATAAGTACAATTGATAAAGAAGGAAAAAGAGCATGGATTTATCCTAAAAAACCCTCAGGTCCTTTTTACAACAAAAGAAAAATAGTTAGCTATTTTTTATTAGTGTTTTTATTAGCCTCTCCATTTATTAAAATTAATGGGAATCAATTTTTTCTATTCAATGTAATTGATCGAAAATTTAATTTATTTGGTTTTCCTTTTTGGCCACAAGATTTTTATTTGGTCGTTATTTCAATGATTATAGGAGTTGTTTTCGTAACTTTATTTACAGTTTCTTTTGGACGTATATTCTGCGGTTGGATTTGTCCACAAACAATCTTTATGGAGATGGTTTTTAGACGCATCGAGTACTGGATAGATGGTGATAGGGGAGCTCAGATGAGGTTAGAAAAACAACAATGGAATGCAGAGAAAATTAGGAAAAGAATAACCAAGTGGTTTATATTTTTTGTTATTTCATTGATTATAGCTAATGTTTTTTTAGCTTACATTATAGGTAGTGATACATTATTACTAATGGTGAAAGATGGGCCAACAGCGCATTTAGGTAACTTTTTAGGGTTGATTATTTTTACTTGTGTATTCTATTTTATTTTTACTTGGTTTAGAGAGCAGGTATGTGTTATTGCCTGTCCATATGGCCGTTTACAAGGTGTTTTATTAGATGATAAATCAATAGTAGTAGCTTATGATTATATAAGGGGCGAAAGAACTGAAGGAAGAGCTAAGTTTAAAAAAGATGTCGATAGAGAAGGCGAAGGTGTTGGAGATTGTGTTGACTGTAAACAATGTGTAAATGTTTGTCCTACCGGAATTGATATTAGAAATGGTACGCAATTAGAATGTGTAAATTGTACAGCGTGTATTGATGAATGTGATCATATGATGGAAAGCGTGGGTTTGCCAAAAGGTTTAATTCGCTATGCATCTGAAACAGAAATTGTGAAAAATGAAAAAACAAAATTTACCCCTCGTCAAAAAGGATATACAGCGGTACTAGCTATTTTAATTGGTATTTTGATTGGACTCCTTTTCTTGCGTACGGATATTGAGGCAAATGTATTGAGAGTAGCTGGTAAAACTTTCGAGCATAAAGGAAATAATATTTCAAATGTATACACTTTTAAAGTAGTAAATAAAACAATAAAAGATTTCTCTAATCTGACATTCAAGTTGAGAGAACCAGCGGAAGGAGAAATAATTCTAGTTGGACCAAATGTTATTTCAGTGCAGAAAGAAGAATACAGTGAGGGTGTTATGTTTATTGAAATCCCTCAAAAGGATTTGGATGGATACAGTACAAAAATTTTGATTGATTTGTACGATGGCGATAATTTGATACAAACCATCAAAACAAATTTTCTAGGTCCACGCATGATGAATTAAAAACAAACAAATATGAAATTTAACTTTGGAACAGGAATAGCTATTGCCATTGGTGTTTTTATGGTATTTATTTTGCAGTATGTTATACGTGTACAAATGGATTCAAAATATGATAATCAATTGGTTACAGAGGATTATTATCAACAAGAACAAGAGGTTGATGGTAAAAGAGAGAGAGAAATAGCAGCTTTAAAATTAAATGATAAGGTAGTTATTAAGACCAATAATAGAGGTGTTGAAATTACGTTTCCTAAAGATTTAGACTTTCAAAATATTAGTGGAAAAATATTCCTTTATCGACCGTCTAACCAAGACTTGGATTTTGATATACCAATATCATTGTCTTCCTCTAATTTGCTCATACCTAATACAAATTTGGTAGACGGTCGTTGGGATATTGCTGTAGAATGGGAATATAATAATAGATCTTATCGAAATGTTGAGCGTTTAACAATAAAATAGAAAAATTGATATCAGCTATTGTTTTTGGCTTAATTAGTAGTTTACATTGTGTTGGTATGTGTGGACCAATCGCTATTATGCTTCCAATAAGTAGAGATAGTCAAGCACAAAAAGTAAAGCAAATACTAACTTATCATTTAGGTAGATTATCGGCTTATTCTTTGTTAGGATTTGTCTTTGGAATATTTGGTAGAGGACTTTATTTAGCAGGCCTCCAACAGCAGGTTACTATTATTGCTGGTATTTTAATGATTGCATTTGTTTTATTGCCTACTAATAAAACAGCTAAATTTAATATATTACAACCTTTTTATAGGTTGATTAATTGGGTTAAAAAATCAATAGGAGTTCAATTTAAAAGCAAATCAAAAGGTGCGCTTTATTTAATTGGTTTTTTTAATGGTTTTTTACCATGTGGTATGGTATATATAGCTCTTTTTGGAGCCTTGGCTACGCAAAGTTTAGTACTAGGGATGCTTTATATGTTGTTGTTTGGATTAGGAACAATCCCTTTAATGAGCTTATTGATTTATTTTAAGAACCTGTTTTCTGAACGATTTAGAAAAAATATAATTAAATATTATCCTATAATAATTGTTTTAATAGGTATTTTGTTTATAATTAGAGGATTAGGATTAAATATACCATATATGTCTCCAGATACTCTAAGTTTATTTGTACGTGGTAATTCTATGTGTTAAAAATAATAAAGCCTCTAAAACTAGAGGCTTAACTTTTTTCTGGAAATTTTACTAATCTAAGTATTCATTAGCATGATAATCAGAATAGTTGATAATTTCGTCATATTCTGAATGATGTAAATAACTATCATCATCTGAATTGAATAAAACAACATTTAATCTTTTGAATAGAAGTCCCAACATACGTTTTTGACCTTCAGCATCTAAATCAAATTTCATTTTAACTAAAAAGTCTCTTGTAGGAGTACTTTTTAGCTTGTCCACACATAATAGTGTTAATTCAAAATTCTCAATTCCTTGTAGAGATACACCGATAACTTTAAAACGATTTTGATCAACATTAAAGTATTCCCCAATACTGCTAATGTAGTTTCCCTTGTGAGCTGCAATCATATCAGAGATATCAGCTGCTACAGTTCCTTTAAAATCGTCGTACTGTACTTTTGCTTTCATAAACAACAATCTTTTAAATTATAATTGTGAAATTAAATAAAAGTAATTGAATTTCACACTTTATAGGGTATTTTTGTTTTATTTAATTCAATATTGTTAAAGTAATATGGGTGTATAGTTTTTTTAACTAATTTTGATTAAAATATTTTTTTTAATGTTAAAATTAAAGTTGATTTTACTAAACAATAATTAATTTTATGCGTAAATAGTTTTTAATGATTCTAAAATAAAGATAATAAACAGTAGAGATTAATAATAAACTGAATTTATCGAAAAAAATGATCAAATATTATTATTTAAAAAGAGTTGTGTGATAAAGAAGTTTTCAATTTTAATGTTTTATAATATATAAATTATTGATAATTAGTAGAATGTATTTTTTTGATGAATTAAAGTTTTATTTAAGCAGATTATTATAAAAAATATGGTTATCATTTGAAAAAATAATAACTGTGTAATATTAATATCTATTTTTAAATATGTAATCTTTATATTTGTAATTGATTCAATTAAGGAAGTGAAATTATATTATGGAGTTGAAATTACATAGGCCTATCTGTTTTTTTGATTTGGAAACGACAGGTATAGATGTTGCAAAAGATAAAATAGTTGAGATAGCAATTTTAAAAGTTTTTCCAAACGGAAATAAAGAAAGTAAAACGTGGTTAGTAAATCCAGGAATTCCCATTCCAGAGTCATCTTCTAAAATTCACGGAATTACTGATGAAAAAGTAGCTAATGAGCCTTTATTTAAAGAATTGGCTTCTCAGATTTATCAAATGATTAAGGATTCGGATCTGGCTGGATTTAATTCAGATCGTTTTGATATTCCATTACTTGCAGAAGAATTACTTAGAGCGGGTATTGATTTTGATTTAGGAAATAGAGTAAGTGTAGATATTCAGACGATTTTTCATAAAAAGGAAGAAAGAACACTTAGCGCTGCTTATAAGTTTTATTGCAATCAAGTTTTAGAAAATGCGCATTCTGCAATGGCAGATACTACGGCAACTTATGAAATTTTAAAAGCTCAGCTTGATAGATATGATGATTTAGAGAATGATATTAAATTTTTAGCAGATTATACTACTAGAAAAAAAAGTGTTGATTTTGCTGGATTTATTGCTTTAAATGAAGATGGAAAAGAAATATTTACTTTTGGAAAACACAAAGGAGGTATAGTAGAGGAGATTTTGGAGAGAGAACCAGGTTATTACGGATGGATACAGAATGCAGACTTTCCACTATTTACTAAAAAAGTATTAACCAGTATTAAGCTTAGAAAATTAAATAATAAACTTTAGTTGTTATGAAAATACTTTGTGTAGGTAGAAATTATGTAGAACATATTGAGGAATTAAATAATGAACGACCAAGTGAACCTGTATTGTTTTTAAAACCAGATACAGCACTTTTAAGTACAGAATTTCCCTTTGTTATTCCTGAGTTTTCTAGTGAGATTCATTACGAAGCAGAAGTTGTTATTAAAATCAATAAAGTTGGTAAATATATAGAGTCAAAATTTGCTCATAAATACTATGATCAAGTATCATTAGGAATTGACTTTACTGCTCGCGATTTGCAGAGTAAGTTGAAAGAAAAAGGTTTGCCTTGGGAAAAGGCAAAAGCATTTGATAATTCGGCAATTGTTGGAAGTTTTATTGGAAAAGACCAATTTTCTGATATGAATGATATTCACTTTTCTATGAAACAGAATGGGGTAGTAGTTCAAAAAGCATCAACAGCTCAAATGATTTGGAAAATAGATGAATTAATTGCTGATATCTCAAAATATTTTACACTAAAAACAGGCGATTTAATTTTTACTGGTACACCAGTTGGAGTTGGAAAAGTAAATCCGAATGATTTATTAGAAGGATATTTGTTCGAGCAAAAAGTTTTTGAATTAGAAGTAAAGTAAGAAGTTTATTATGGCTTTGTATTATAACGTAAAAAATGTGTTTATTAAGTTTAATCATCAAGAAAACTTAGTAGCAGAAGAGCTTGAAGAATTTGTTCAAAAAATGAATCATAGCCTTAAAAAAGCAGAAAAACATCTATTGAAAAAAAAATATATAAAGCTAGAAAAACATTTGTTGATAATACAACCAATAACTGAAATACTAGAAATACACCAGGCAAATGACCAGGTATGTTTTCTACAGCAATGGATTGAAAAAAAAGGAAAAATAAAAGAAGTAATCGAAATTTTTAAACCTTTTAAAAAATCAATAAAATTAGCTATAAAAGAAATTAAGAAAGATTATCAAATAGCGATAGACTAACTTTCGCTATTTTAAAGGGGGCTTTGTGCAATAGAAAATATTTTATTTTGATTAATTATATCGGATAATCTTGATTAATAATCATTTTGTAAAATAATGATGTAAAAAAAACTTGTATTTTTTTGTTTAGTAAAATTCTTTTTGTTTACTTTGCACCCTGATTTTGAATATTGAAATAAAAGATTAGAAATAATGTCAAGAGTTTGTGAAATTACCGGAAAGAGAGCAATGGTTGGAAACAACGTTTCTCACGCGATGAATAAAACTAAAAGAAAGTTTTCTGTAAACTTAATTAAAAAACGTTTTTACATTGCTGAAGAAGACAGATGGGTAACATTAAAATTGTCTACCACTGCATTAAAAACAATTAATAAGAAAGGTATAACTGCTGTGTTGAAAGACGCGAAAGCAAAAGGATTAATGAAATAATTCGATACCATAAAAACAAGAGAAAACGATGGCAAAGAAAGGTAACAGAATTCAAGTAATCTTAGAATGTACTGAACATAAAGCATCTGGTTTACCAGGCACTTCAAGATATATTACAACTAAGAACAAAAAGAACACTCCTGATAGATTAGAGATTAAAAAATTTAATCCTATCATGAAGAAAGTAACTATTCATAAAGAAATTAAATAATTAGTAGTCATGGCAAAGAAAAGTATAGCTGCTTTAAGAACAGGGTCAAAAAAGTTGACTAAAGCAATTAAAATGGTTAGATCTCCAAAGACAGGTGCTTACACTTTTGTAGAGTCTGTTATGGCTCCTGATTTCGTTGATGATTTCTTAAATAAGAAATAGTCTAACAAAAAATAAAAAAAGCTGTCTGTAAAGACAGCTTTTTTTTTGTATCTTCAGTAAGTAATCAATTAGTGAACTGATTGATTATTTTTTTATATTTGTGTACAATATAGTAGGGTTATTATGAGTTTTTTTAAAAAGATATTCTCATCAGAGAAGAAAGAGACTTTAGATAAAGGATTAGAGAAGTCTAAAACTTCTTTTTTTTCAAAATTAACTAAGGCAGTAGCAGGTAAATCCAAAGTAGATGATGATGTATTGGATAATTTGGAAGAAGTTTTGATTTCATCTGATGTTGGGGTAAATACCACATTAAAAGTGATTGAAAGAATTGAAGCAAGAGTTTCTCGTGATAAATATGTTGGTACAGATGAACTAAATCAAATCTTAAGAGAAGAAATAGCAGGGCTTTTATCTGAAACAGAAACTGGAGAATCTTCAGAATTTGAAATTCCAAAAGATAAAAAACCCTATGTTATTATGGTTGTTGGAGTAAATGGTGCTGGAAAAACAACTACGATTGGAAAATTAGCTTATCAATTTAAGAAAGCAGGTTTAAAAGTTGTATTAGGGGCAGCAGATACATTTAGAGCAGCAGCAATTGATCAACTACAAGTATGGGCAGATAGAGTAGATGTTCCTATTGTTCGTCAAGATATGGGCAGTGATCCTGCATCTGTAGCGTTTGATACATTACAATCGGCAGTAAAACAAGATGCTGATGTTGTAATTATTGATACGGCTGGGCGTTTGCACAATAAAGTAAATTTAATGAATGAACTTTCTAAAGTAAAACGTGTAATGCAAAAAGTGGTTGCAGATGCGCCACATGATGTTATGCTTGTTTTAGATGGTTCTACAGGACAAAATGCTTTTGAACAAGCAAAACAATTTACTGCAGCAACAGAAGTTACATCATTAGCAATTACTAAATTAGATGGTACAGCAAAAGGTGGTGTTGTAATTGGTATTTCTGACGAATTTAGAATTCCTGTACGTTATATTGGAGTAGGAGAAGGTATTGAAGACTTACAAGTATTTAATAAATATGAGTTTGTAGATTCATTTTTCAAATAAGAGCGCTTTATGAAAAAAATTCAATTTCTTTTTGTTTGTGTTTTTACTGTTATTTTGAGTTCATGTCAGTCGAACATATCTGAAGAAAAAATTCAAAAATTTCTTGATGGATATTGGGAAATTGAAAAAGCTGAGTTGCCAGATGGAACGGAAAAAGATTATACAATTAACTCAACAATTGATTTCTTTCAATTAGAAAATAAAGAGAGTTTAAAAGGTTTACGTTATAAAGTTATGCCTCAACTTAGTGGTGAGTATCTTACTAATGATGTTCCTGAAACGTTTGAAGTGAAATATGAAAGTAATAATTGTATAATAGAGTATTCAACTAATTATTCTACGTGGAAAGAACAACTGTTTTCGTTGTCTAAAGATAAAATGGTCGTAAAAAGCGAAAGTGATATTATATATTATTACAAAAGAGCAGAACCCTTATTGAGCATTGAAAAAGAATAATACAAACAAACCAAACCCAAACCGACGTTTGCGAGAGGAGGCAGGTATGTCAGAGTTATTGCAGCTTTTTAGGGAGGCAAATAATTTAGACGATGGTTTAAACGAGTTTGATGTGTATAATGCTTGGAAACAAGTATTGGGACCAGGTATTCGTTCTTATACCTTAGATTTAATGTTTAAAAAAGGTATTTTAAACGTTAAGCTTTCCTCTTCAATTGTTCGTGACGATCTTAGTCACGGGAAGCAAAAAATTATTCAAATGTTGAATGAGTTTCTCAATAGAGAGATCATTAAAGATATTCGATTTTTCTAATTTATATTTTACAATTAAAAAGAGTTATTTTTGTATACACGATTTTATACAAAAATGGACAAAAACCTACAAGCACCATTAGCTGATAGTAAACCTCATCAGTTAACAAAGCACAATCATACAAGAGTAGATAATTATTTTTGGTTAAACAACAGAGAAGATCAAGAAGTAATAGATTATCTAAATGCAGAAAATGCCTATTACGAAGCACAAACTGCTCATACAAAATCTTTTCAAGCCGATTTATTTGAAGAAATGAAAAGCAGAATAAAAGAAGATGATTCTTCAGTTCCTTATTTCTACAATGGCTATTACTACATTACTCGTTTTGAGAAAGGAAAAGATTACCCAATTTTTTCAAGAAAGAAACTAACTCTAGAGGCTGAAGAAGAAATTATGTTTAATTGCAACGAAATGGCAGAAGGACATAATTATTTTCATCTAAAAGGTATAAACGTTTCTGAGAATAATCAATTTGTAGCTTTTGGTGTCGATACTGTTTCTCGAAGAGAATACACATTACAAGTAAAGAATTTGACAACAGGTGAATTATTACCTATTTCTATCGATCAAACCACAGGAAGTTCTACTTGGGCTGCCGATAATTCAACTCTTTTTTACTCAAGAAAGGATACTGTAACTTTGCGTGCCGATAAAATTTTTAAACACAAAATAGGTACATCAACAGAAGAAGATACATTAGTTTACTTTGAAGAAGACGATACTTTTTCAACATTTATCTATAAAGAAAAATCGCACAAATATTTGGTAATCGGAAGCGAAAGTACGCTTACAAGCGAATATCAAATTCTTGAATCTACCAATCCTGATGGAAATTTTAGAATTTTTCAAACCAGAGAACGCGGTGTAGAATACGGAATATCTCATTATCACAATCATTTTTATATTTTAACTAATTTAGATGATGCCGATAACTTTAAACTAATGATGTGTCCAGAAGAGCATACATCAGTAGAAAACTGGACAGAATTAATTGCTCATCGAGAGGAAGTATTGCTAGAGGGAATTGAAATTTTTAAAGATTATTTAGTTATTGCTGAACGTTCAAGCGGATTGACGCATCTTAAAATTCAACCTTGGGATACCTCTGTAGCTCCGTATTATTTACCTTTTGATAGCGAAACATACAATGCTTTTACTAGCACAAATATTGATTTTAATACCGAAATTCTTCGTTATGTATATCAATCAATGAATACGCCTTCGTCGGTGATTGATTTTAATATGCGAACCAAAGAAAAAGTTGTACGTAAAGAACAAGCTGTTTTAGGTAATTTTAATAAAGATAATTACATAGAAGAACGTATTTGGGCTACTGCAAAAGATGGTGTAAAAGTACCAATGTCTATTGTTTATAAAAAAGGCATGAAGAAAGACGGAAATAATCCATTTTTACTTTATGCTTATGGTTCTTATGGCTATTCTATGGATCCGTATTTTTCTACCACGCGCTTAAGTTTATTAGACAGAGGATTTGTGTATGCAATTGCACATATTCGCGGTGGAGAAGATATGGGGCGCGATTGGTATGAAGATGGAAAATTACTAACTAAATGGAATACATTTAACGATTTTATTGCTTGTTCAGAACATGTAATTGCAGAAGGATATACTTCAGCAGCGCATTTGTATGCAGAAGGTGGTTCGGCAGGTGGTTTACTTATGGGAGTAATTATTAATGAACGCCCAGAATTATACAATGGTGTAATTGCACAAGTTCCGTTTGTAGATGTTATGACAACGATGCTTGATGAAACTATCCCATTAACTACTGGTGAATATGACGAATGGGGAAATCCAAACGAAAAAGAATATTATGATTATATGCTTTCTTATTCTCCTTATGACAATGTAAAAGCACAAGATTATCCAAATCTTTATATTTCAACCGGCTTTCATGATTCGCAAGTACAATATTGGGAACCTGCAAAATGGGTTGCAAAGTTAAGAGTGTTAAAAACAAATAATAATCAATTGTTTTTAGATACTAACATGGATGCAGGACATGGTGGTGCTTCCGGACGTTTTGAATCGTTGAAAGAGCTGGCAAAGGAATTTTCTTTTATGTTTGATTTAGAAGGAATCAAACAATAATAACGAGTTTTAAATTAGTAAATTTGTTATAAAACGAGTTTATTTTTAATATCAGAAGAAAGAAAAATATATGAAAGAAAAAATTAACGCAGTTGATAATATTATTCAATTGATTGGAAATACACCATTAGTGAAACTAACTAAGGTAACAGATAATCTAAAAGGAAATTTTTATGGCAAGGTAGAAGCTTTTAATGCAGGACAATCTGCCAAAGATAGAATTGCTTTACACATTATAGAAACGGCTGAAAAAAATGGTGTTTTAAAACCAGGAGGTACAATTGTAGAAACTACATCTGGTAATACAGGTTTTAGTATTGCTATGCTTAGCGCTATAAAAGGATATAAATGTATTTTGTCTGTAAGTGATAAATCTTCGCCAGATAAAATAGATATGCTAAGAGCGATGGGAGCGCAAGTTTATGTTTGTCCTGCAAACGTTGCTGCTGACGACCCAAGATCATATTATGAAGTAGCGAAAAAAGTGCACGAAGAAACACCGGGTTCTATTTACATCAATCAATATTTTAATGCTTTAAATACAGAAGCTCATTATTTGTCTACCGGACCAGAAATTTGGGAGCAAACTAATGGGAAAATTACTCATTTTGTTTGTTGTTCAGGTACTGGAGGAACAATCTCTGGAACTGCGCAATATTTAAAAGAAAAGAACCCAAATATTCAAATTTTAGGTGTTGATGCAGTTGGTTCTGTTATTAAAAAATACCATGAAACAGGAGAATTAGATCCAAACGAAATTGCTCCATATAAAATTGAAGGTTTAGGAAAGAATTTAATTCCTTCTGCTACAGATTTTAGTGTAATTGACAAGTTTGTAAAGGTAAACGATAAAGATGCTGCTTTAGTTGCTAGAGAATTGGCAAAAAAAGAAGGATTGTTTTTAGGATATACTTCTGGAGCAGTTTTACAAGCCGTAAGACAATATGCAGCCGAAGGTACATTTGACGAAAATAGCATAGTTGTAATGTTATTCCCAGATCATGGATCGCGCTATATGAGTAAAATATATAGCGATGATTGGATGAATCAGCAAGGATTCTTGGGAGATGAACCTAAAAATGAAATTACTTATATTAAATAATACTATTATAATAAATTTAAAAAAAGCACTTTAATGAAAATTGAAGTGCTTTTTTGTTTAGATTTATAAATACGAACCAATTAAATTATAGATATGAAACAATTTTTACTTTGTATTATGATATGTATGGCATTTTCAAACTGTAAAACTAAAAAAACAACTACTACAGATAAGAACGAATATGGCTATTCAAAATCAAATCCTATAAAAGTAGGGGGAGTGAAAACAGATGAAGGTCTTTTAAATGAAAGAGAATATTTGCGCTCTTTAGTTGATTTAGAAGGAAATGATCTTTCTTTTTATCGCATTGGTAGTTGCTGTTCTTTTAAAACAAGTAATTCAGGTTGGGGAAGCGGAATGCTAGATATTTACACTGTATATATTGAAGGGAAAACAGATACAGTACATTTATATCTTAATATGTATGATGAAGATAAGCTTTATGCACCAAAGGGATTCAGATTTAAAATGTAGCCATATAAGAATTGAAAAGTAATTGACACTGTATCAAAAACTGTGTAAGTATAAATTTCTACTTGGGTTAAAGCCGAATAGAGTTTATATATATTTAACCTGTTGGGTGTACTTATTTGCAGTAAAACAGATTGATCAGATACTAGTTAAGGTAAAAAACAGTGTTTTTTGAAGTCGCTAAAAAAACAATGTCTATGTCAAATATAGTAAAGAAAAATTAGAGTTTTAGAAGCTATAAGTTCTTTGGATTGTAAATTAGATAATAAAATAATTATTGGTAGAAAACAAAAAAAGTTTGATTTAGCAGTGGTTGCATTGACTGTAACTACTGAATTTATATCAATTGACGGCGAAAATTATTTATTTAAATTGATTAATAGGGAGCGAATATCCTATTTATTTCGAGATATTGATGGTTTATGAAAATCTTATTAATATTTTGCAATATACTTTATTGGATTACCAAAAGTTGATTATAGCTATCTATAAGTAGCTTTTTTGTAAAACTTCGCATAATTTGATTAACCTGAAGTTGTTTTACTCTACTTTCAAAAATTCCATTTGTTAGATCCTATTTTCATCTAAAACTAGAGAAAATGGTCAAATTGACCACTAGCTTCAGATGAAAATGACCCAAAAAACATTAGTTCGAATTAACCTCCTAAAAAAGACACTTTTTCTTCATGTTGTTAGCACTTAAATTTGTAAAAAAACGATTTATGGGAAATAAATTAACAGATATGAGTTAAAATTATAAAAGCAATTAAATTCCATTTAAGTGGCAAGAGAAAGCTCTTTATTAGCAACTATCTATCACTTTTTAGAAATACCGTAAAAAATAATAGTTTGTTCTATACCTTAACAATGAATGTATATTTATTTCTTGGACTATTTTATGAATGTGAGAAGCTAGGAAGGAATTGAGTAGCTCGAATTCCGTGGTGTCAAAATACATTTAAGTCTTTCTTTATAAAATAATTATTCAAAAGGTAGGTTATTTAAATCTACATTACCACCAGAAAGAATAATTCCAACTTTTTTACCTTCAAAAAGCGGACGTTCTTTAATTAAAACAGCTAGAGCAACTGCACTACTTGGTTCAACAACTATTTTCATCCGTTGCCAAATTAATCTCATAGCGCTAATTATTTCATTTTCTCTAACGCAAATAATTTCTTTTACGCCATTTTTAATTATTGGAAAATTAACATCGCCCAAATTAGTTCGCAATCCGTCTGCAATTGTATTAATCGTGGCATTGGTTTCTATTTTACCACTTTCCAAAGAGCGAAACGCATCATTTACCTCACTAGGTTCGCCAGCATAAACTTCCAATGATTCTTTACCAAATGCCTTAGCTGCCAAAATAGTTCCAGCAAGTAATCCGCCGCCGCCAACAGGCACAATTAAAGCATCTAAATCTGGAATATCTTCTAGTAATTCCATTGCTAATGTACTATTACCTATTATAACATTCATTTCATTTGAAGGATGAATAAAAACAGCACCTGTTTCTTCAATAATTTGCTTACAGGTACGCTCTCTAGCTTCCATTGTAGGTGCACATTCAACAATTTTTCCACCATACATCAAAACCGCATTTTTCTTTACATTTGGTGCATTAAAAGGCATTACAATATTGCATTCAATTCCAAAATTTCTTGCCGCCAATGCCAATGCTTGAGCAAAATTACCCGAAGAATGTGTTACCACCCCTTTTTTCTTTTGTTCTTCGCTCAAATTCATAATTGCATTTGTAGCACCTCTTGCTTTAAATGAACCTGAACGCTGAAAATTTTCGCATTTAAAATACAAATCATTTCCTAAAAAATTTTCGATATGACTCGACTCCATTATTGGAGTTCGTCTAATATAAGGTTGTATTTTTGTATAACAATTGATAATTTCTTCTTTCATAACACCATTAAAAAACTCCCAACTTAGAAAAGATGGGAGTTTGATTTATTATTATTTAACGTCCATTAACTCAACATCGAACACTAAAATCGCATTTGGAGGGATAACTCCGCCTGCTCCTCTTTCTCCGTATCCTAAATAAGGAGGAATTACGAAACGAGCTTTATCACCAACTTTTAATAATGCAATACCTTCGTCCCATCCTTCAATAACATGTCCCATTCCTAATGGAAATTCGATTGGTTTTTTACGCTTGTATGAATTATCAAATTCTTTTCCGTTTGCCAATGCTCCTTTGTAATGTACAGCAACTGTTTTACCTTTTTCAGCTTGTTTTCCAGTTCCGTTTACAATCATTTGATAACGTAATCCGCTTGGCGTTTTTTCAAAACCTGCAGCAACTTTATCCAATTCTGCTTCAGCTAATTTTTTCTCTTCTGCCAATCTTTTTTCTCTTGATCCTTCAAAAGTTCTAAAAGCTTCTACTGCATTCCATTTTGCAGCTTCGTCTCCTACTCTTAAAATTTCAACATTATTTAGTAAATCATCTTGTGCAATTGCATCAACAATATCTTGTCCTTCTACAACATGTCCAAAAACTGTATGTTTACCATCTAACCATGGAGTTGGTACATGAGTAATAAAAAATTGAGAACCGTTTGTTCCAGGTCCTGCGTTTGCCATAGAAAGTACACCTGGTTTATCGTGTTTTAAACTTGGATGAAACTCGTCATCAAATTTATAACCTGGTCCGCCAGTTCCAATTCCTTGAGGACATCCACCTTGAATCATAAAATCAGGAATCACACGGTGAAATTTTAATCCATCATAATAAGGTTTTCCTTGCGGACGTGCTGTATTTTCTAAGTTTCCTTCTGCTAAAGCCACAAAGTTTCCAACTGTACCTGGCGTTAAGTCTTCTGTTAACTTAACGATGATTTCTCCTTTTGAGGTATTAAATTTTGCGTAAATACCGTTTTCCATTATTTGTATATTTAAATTTTATTAATCTATTTTATTTCTTTTCGATTGTAGAAAAATAACATATGATAATAAGGCTAATCCGAAACTACCAACGCATACTCCAATCCATCCAAAATACTTCCACAAATATAAACCAAAAGCCGAGCCAAAAGCTGTTCCTAGAAAATTAAATGACATATAGACAGTATTTAATCTATTTCTGGCTTCGGGTAATAAAGAATAAATTCTGGTTTGATTTGATACGTGAATTGTTTGTAATCCCAAATCAATCAACACAATACCTATAATTATACCGATTACAGATGTACTCGATAAAGCAAAAACAACAAAACTTAATGCTGTCATGATAATGCCATACAGAATCAATTTTTTAGCTCCGCCAGCTCCACCAATTTTCCCAACCAAAGGAGCTGCAAATGCACCACAAGCTCCAATTAATCCGAATGATCCAATTACAGCACTATCATATCCAAAAGGTTGATTGTGTAATAATAAAACCATTGTTGTCCAAAATGCTCCAAATTGCGCAAAGGCCAAACTAGAAATAGCCGTTGCTTCTCTCAACACAGGCTGAGCTTTTATTAGTTGAAACAAAGAACTATATAGTTCTTTTATTGTTCCTATATAAGCTGGTTTATTTAACGGTAGCTTTAGTTGCACCATAATTAACAGCAAAACACTAATAATGGCTGCTATCCAATACATTCCTCTCCAACCAAGCCATAACCCAACAAATCCACTAATTGTTCGAGAAAATAAAATTCCAATTAACAAACCACTTACAACTGTTCCGATTACTTTTCCTCTTTGCTCATCAGATGATAAACTTGCAGCCATTGGCAATACCAATTGCGGAACAATTGAAGCTGCTCCAAGTAAAAAACTAATTATTTGTAACAGAAAGAAGTTATTGGTTGTTGCTGTAAGAATCAAAGCTATAATAGAAAAAAGTGTAGTAATTAATATTTGTTTTTTTCGCTCTAATTTATCGCCCAACGGAATCATTAAAAACATACCTATTGCATATCCTGCTTGCGTTAGATATGTTAGTGTTCCTGCTGTTTCTTCAGACACGTTAAATTCATCAGCTATTAAAGGGACTAAAGGCTGACAATAATACAAATTGGCAACGATTATACCTGTAATCGCTGACATAAAGAATACATTTGATTTTGATAAACTCATAATTACAAATGTATTATCTGTTTGCCCGAATGACAAAAATATTATACTAGTTTTTAGTGCTCAAAAAAGTTAATTAATAATTTAAATACTACACTAAAATTATAAAGTCAAAAAAAACATAAGATTGTAAACTACAAAATAGGATTGTACATTTGCAAAAAAACATCATGCGAATAGATATCATTTCTGTTGTACCTGAATTAATAGCAAGTCCTTTTGAAGCATCAATTTTAAAACGTGCAATAGCAAAAGGTTTGGTGGAAGTTCATTTTCACAACTTACGCGATTACAGCACAAATAAACACAAAAATGTAGACGATTATCAGTTTGGTGGTGGTGCAGGAATGGTAATGAGCATTGAACCGATTGATAAATGTATTTCTGCATTAAAAGCGGAAAGAGAATATGATGAGGTTATTTACATGACACCTGATGGTGCTACTTTAAATCAGAAAATGGCAAATAGCATGTCTATGCTACAAAATATTATTATTCTTTGCGGACATTACAAGGGAGTTGATCAACGAGTAAGGGATTTATTTATTACTAAAGAGATTTCTATTGGCGATTATGTTTTATCTGGAGGTGAGTTAGGTGCTGCAATTTTATGTGATGCTATTATTCGTTTAATTCCAGGTGTATTAAGTAATGAAACTTCTGCATTAACTGATAGTTTTCAGGATAATTTATTGGCTCCACCTATTTATACAAGACCTGCTGAATATAAAGGACATAAAGTACCAGATGTATTATTAAGTGGAAATTTTGCAGTTATTGATAAATGGAGAGAAGATAAAGCTTACGAGCATACAAAAACAAGACGACCAGATTTATTAGAAAGAGAAGATTTAATATGAGTATTACTGATTTTAAAAAGCAGTTAATCAGATGTTTATTAGCTTAAAAAAAAACATTATTATTCTGAAAATATTTTTATATTTGCAGTCAATTTAGATCAACCTCTGGCGAGGTCCGTGTATGTTGTTCTGAAAATAACTTATATACATTATTACAATGGCAGATTTAATGAAATTCGTTCAAGACGAATTAGTTGCAAAAAAAGATTTTCCTGTATTCAACGCTGGAGACACAATTACTGTTTACTACGAAATTAAAGAGGGAGAAAAGAAAAGAACTCAGTTCTTTAAAGGAGTAGTTATCCAAAGAAGAGGTACTGGTGCTACTGAAACTTTTACAATTCGTAAAATGTCAGGTAACGTTGGTGTAGAGCGTATCTTTCCAGTAAACATGCCAGCTTTAGAGAAAATTGAAGTAAATCAAAGAGGTAAAGTTCGTAGAGCTCGTATCTTCTACTTCAGGGAACTTACTGGTAAAAAAGCTAAAATTAAAGAGAAAAGAACTAGATAATCTTTTTTCTAAAAAAAATAAAAAAGAGACTGCTATACTTAAACAGTCTCTTTTTTTATTACATAATTTCAGCACTCAAACCAGCATCTAGAAGCTGAAGACACTGAGGCTTTAATTTTTTAAATTCACCTGTTTTTACAGTACATTTTCCTTTGTAATGGACTAAAATAGCACATTGTTCGGCTTGTTCTGCTGTATGGTTACAAACCTTAATTAATGTTTCAATTACGTGGTCAAAAGTATTTACATCGTCATTATATAAAATAATTTCACTTTGCCCACTCAGTAATTCCGATAAGTCAATTTTTTCTTCAACAATTTCTTTAGTACTCATAATGATAAAAAATTTAAGAGAAAACAGTTATTGTTTTTTAAATTTTAAAGATACCCAATTATTTCTTTCTAATTTGTTTTCAAATAACAACCCTAATTTTTCTGCGGCAGTTGTTATACTTGTAATATCTTCATTGTAAAAACCACTAAAATAAATTTCAGCATTATCATTCATACAAGCTACATATTTATCCATGTCATTTAGTAGAATATTTCTATTGATATTTGCTAAAATAACATCGTATTTAGGCTGATTAGTTAAAATTGATGCATCTCCTTCAGAAACATTTACACTATTGTTGCAATTATTACGTGTAACATTTTCTAAAGAGTTTAGGTAACACCAATTATCAATATCTATTGCGTCTACCTGTTTTGCACCACGCATTGCAGCCAAAATTGCTAAAATTGCAGTACCACATCCCATATCCAAAACAATTTTGTTTTGCATATCATTATTTAGAATTTGACAAACCATCATATAAGTGGTTTCATGGTGACCTGTGCCAAAACTCATTTTAGGTTCTATAACAATATCATATTTAGCCTCCGTTGGCGCATGAAATGGCGCTCTGATGTAACAAATACCATCAACATCTATAGGATCGAAGTTCTTTTCCCATTCTTCGTTCCAATTAACTTGTTCTATTTTTTCTTTTCTGTAAGTAACAGTAAATTGGTCTGATTGAAGAATAAAAATATCATCTAATATATCTTCTGTCCATAAATCTTCTTGTACGTAAGCACTTACACCTAGTTCTGTTTCTTCAAAGCTTTCGAAGGCTTTTTCGCCTAGCTCTGCTATTAAAATTTCTGTACCTGGATTTAAAGGACTAATAGTAAAATGATAGCCTATGTATGACATTTTTAAATAGTTAAGTTAAAAAAAAAATGAATTCTATATTTCCTAAAGATTATAAAGCATTTACAAAAATAATCTTATTTTTGCGAACACAACTATATTTAACTATGAAAAAGGCTTATTTACTAATCGGATTATTATTTTCGATTACTGCACTGTCACAAAAAATTGAAACCACTAATAATGATATAAAACTAGCTCAACTTCCTTATTATAACTTTGGAAAAGGAGTAGGTATTACTTCAACAGACAGTATCTTTCAATTAAACCTACGTTTTCGTATGCAAAACAGAGTTACTGTTTATGAAAAGGAAGATGAAAAAACTACTTATGAAGGAGAAATTAGGCGTTTAAGACTTCGTTTTGACGGGTATGTAGGTAATCCAAAGTTTTTATATGCAGTCCAATTGTCGTTTGCTCCAAAAGACATGGGGAAAACTGTAGAAGGTGAATCGGTAAATATTATAAGAGATGCGTCGATGACTTACCGACCAAATGAACATTGGAGTTTTATTTTTGGACAAACTAAATTACCTGGTAACAGACAACGAATTAATTCTTCTGGTGCATTGCAATTAACTGATAGATCTATTAATAACGCAAGATTTAATCTAGATAGAGATTTTGGTATTCAGGCTTATTATCATCACGAAAGAGAAGATAAGTTTGGTTTTAATATAAAAACAGCCGTTTCTACAGGACGTGGAAGAGGTTTTCAAGGGCAAGAAAGTGATAGTTATGCTTTAACTGGTAGAATAGAACTTTTTCCATTAGGTAGTTTTAAAAAGAATGGTGCTTTTTTTGAAGGAGATATAGCTCGAGAAGCTACTCCTAGATTAATGTTAGCTACAACATTTTCTCACAATAATAATGCAGAAAACTCTCAAGGACAAACGGGAACTAAATTATATCAGCCAAGAAGCTTTAACTCTACAATGGTAGATGCAATTTTAAAATACAATGGTTGGGCGGGAATGGTTTCTTATATGAATCGTACTTTGAGTGATGCTATAACTTATACTATTGATGATTTAGGAAATAGAAAATCAAATTATGTTTTTGCTGGTCACGGAATGGATTATCAATTGAGTTATCTTTTTCCTAGCAATTATGAATTAATAGGACGTATTTCTACTCAAAAAATGAAAAATCAGTTGTATACAGAACTTAATTTACCAAATACACAAGAATTTACACTAGGTGTTACAAAGTATATTTGGGAACATGCTTTTAAATTACAAGCTGAGGTTACTTACGATCGATTAAGTTTCCATCAAGGACAAACAAAAAATAACATGTATTTTAGAGTTCAATTCGAAATAGGTATTTAACAAAAAAGCTATCAGAAATGATAGCTTTTTTGTTGCTATAATATTTTGTGCCTATCTAATAATAGCAAATGAAATTATTTTGTTAACTAATAGCAACTTTTTTAAGAATGATAAGATTAAATCTATTTACACTTCAAGTAGAGAAAAAGTATATTAAAAAGTAACGCAAGCTACTACAATAACCATAAATGATTATTTAAATCAATTTTACTAGTTATGAATAAAATACTTATTTACGTATTACTATTAATAGTAAGTGTTAATTGCATATCTCTTAGACCAGAAAAATATAGTAAAGAAAAGCAAAATATAGAAAAGATACTTTCATTTCATAAAGAATATGCTTTTATTGATTTATATGAAAAGTCTCTAGATAAGATTAGAGAAGAAGAAGGAGTAATTTTAGAAGATTATTTGTTTGATATGTCTAGTATGGAACTTTATCATGAATATTGTTTAGTAATTGATTTTTATTCATATAATCATCAATCCTATAAAAATAAAAATTATGAAAACTTAATAAATGGGTAGAGAAAACATATCGACCATATACGTCATTGGATAATCCAAATTTAGTAGGACATATGACATTTAGAAAGGCTTTTGACTTTTATTATAGTGATGATTTAGATAACTATATAGATTCATTAAGAACATTATTTCGTGCTAAATATAAAAGAGAAGAGTTGAAAAGTGTAAAATGCTTAGAAATGCAAGAAAAATTTAAAATGTACGAATATTAAAAAACTTATTTTGTATATTCAAAAAAATGGAGTTTGAGAGAAAAATTTGTTGAACTATTTATATTAAAACCCTTATGAAATTTGTTGTCAGAATAGCAATAAATTCAATAAATAAAAAATGACAAAATCAAATGATTTTGTCATTTTTTTTGTAGCGAAGACGGGAGTTGAACCCGTGACCTCAGGGTTATGAATCCTGCGCTCTAACCGACTGAGCTACCTCGCCATTTATCAGTTGTGCTATTATCTTTTGTAATGCGATTGCAAAGGTACTATTAAATTTGTATTACACAAGCTTTCTATGTTGGAAAAAACATTTTTTTATTTAAAAAATATGTTTATATTCGAGAAATATAACTTTTTTAAAAGAACTATGAAAGAAAAATACGAGATAGAATTCTCAATTAATTCATCACCACAGTTACTATATCAGTATGTGTCAGATCCTTCTGGATTAAGCGAGTGGTTTGCTGATAACGTTAACTCGAGAGGAGAAGTGTATTCGTTTATTTGGGGCGATTCTGTAGAAAAGGCTAGAGTAGTAACTCGAAAAACAGATGAAAGAGTAAGATATAGATGGTTGGACGAAGATGGAGATGATACGGATTATTATTTTGAAATAAAAATAACAAGAGATGAATTAACTAAAGATGTAACGTTAACTGTTATTGATTTTGCTGAGTCAAATGAGGTAGAGGAGTCAAAACAATTGTGGGAAAATCAAATTAGTGATTTAAAACAAGTGTTAGGTTCTGCCTAATCTCTTTAAAATATACATTATATTTGCCGTTAATAGTAAATCACAAAGTAAATTATGATTAACGTTAACGGCAACATTGTTTATACTACCCACCTACCTATAGAAAATAATAGAGGATTTTTATATGGCGATGCTGTATTTGAAACTGTAAGAGTTTTAGATAATAAAGTGTTATTTGCAGAAGATCATTATTTTAGATTGATGTCTTCCATGAGAATTATGCGTATGGAAATTCCGATGAATTTTACCTTAGAGTATTTTCAAGAGGAAATTAGTAAATTAGTTTCAAGCTTAGAAATTAAATCAGCAGCATTTCGTGTGCGATTCACAGTTTTTAGAGAAGCACAAGGAAAATACACTCCATCAGAAAATAAAAATATTGGCTTTGTAATTACAGCAGAAGCTTTGCAATCGGCTGTTTACGAAAGCAATGATGATAGTTATGAAGTAGAACTTTACAAGGATTTTTATGTAGCAGCTAATTTACTTTCTACTGTAAAAACAACCAATCGTTCAATTAATGTGTTAGCTAGTATTTTTGCACAAGAAAATGATTATCAAAACTGTTTACTTATCAATGATAAGAAAAATGTTATTGAAGCAATCAATGGAAATTTATTTATTGTAAGTGGAAAAGTAATTAAAACTCCTCCATTAGAAGAAGGATGTATTAAGGGAGTGATGCGAAAGCAAATAATGGAACTGATCACGAAACACCCTGATTTTGTTTTAGAAGAAGCACCAATTTCATCTTTTGAATTGCAAAAAGCTGATGAATTATTTTTTACTAACGTGATTACAGGTATTCAGCCAATTACAAAATATAGAAAAAAGACATTTACTACTGCTATAGCAAAAGATTTAATCAATAGGTTAAACGTAAAAATAAGATTGATTTAAATATAAAAGGCTGTTTTTTCCTAAAATAGCCTTTTTTTTATAATGTATTATTAATTGTCATTTGGATTGTCTGGTGTATTAAGCCAAATGGCATATTTTTCTCCTAGGTTTTGTATTGCTGTTTTCCAATAATTTTCTGTATTAATAGAAAATAACCTCGCTAAATGAATACTATTAGTAACAACCCAGTTTTTATTAATAATCTCACTTTCTAGTTGATATTCTCCCCATCCAGCATATCCCATAAAGAAGCGAATATCTATAGAACTAAGAAGTCCTTGTTCAATAAGATCTAAAATAACCGTAAAATCGCCACCTAAATAAATGTCGTTAATAATGTGTATACTATCTGGAATTAGTTCTGGACATTTGTGTATACAAAATAAAGTGTCATTCTCTACCGGGCCACCGCTATAAATAGTAAAAGCTCCTGAGCTTTGAGGTACTAATTCGCTAAACAACAAACCTGTTGATTTGTTTAAAACAAAACCCATATGACCTTCAGTGGTGTTTTCTGTAACAAGTATAACAGATTTATTAAAAATATCATCTCCGAAAGAAATACTTGAGGGTAAAGCAACGAGAAAATCTCCTTTTTGCACTGTTTTATTAATCATTAAAAAAGGTATTAAAAAAGTCTTATTACAATCGTAATAAGACTTTTAAGTTCTTTTAATATCTATATGTAAATTACATAAGTAAAGTTAGTATTTTACTTATTTACAGCTCCTTCTAATTCAGAACCAGCTTTAAATTTAACTACTTTTTTAGCAGCAATATTAATAGTTTTTCCAGTTTGTGGATTTCTACCTTCTCTAGCTGCTCTTTCTGATACTGACCAAGAACCAAATCCAACTAAAGAAATTTTATCACCTTTTGCTAATGTAGCTTCGATGTTAGATAAAAATGATTCTAAAGCTTTTTTTGCAGCAACTTTACTGATCTCTGCATCTTTTGCGATTGCATCAATTAATTCTGTTTTGTTCATAATAATTTTTTTTAAAAATGGTTAACTCTATTAAAGTTCTTACTTACAAATTTAATCTTATAAACTTATAATACAAGTTTTTTATGGAAAAAAAACAATAAATCTTAGAGGTTTATAATTTATTGGTTGTAAATAAGTATCTGTTTATTAAAAAAACTAGCTAAAAAGCAAATGTATTCACATCAAAAGATTGCCCATTTAGAATTTCGTGGGCAAACATTGCTTTTTTTCCTGGTAATTGTAATTTATGAACGGTTATAAATCCGTCTTTCACAAATATTTGTATTGTTTTTTTTGTAGTTACTAATTGACCGATTGAATTTTCATGAGTTGATGGTGTAAATGACGCTTCATATATTTTAGCAGTCCACTCATTATTATTCGTTTCGTCTTTTATATTACACCAAGCTACAGGATAGGGGCTAAGTCCTTTGATTAAATTTACAATTTCTACTCCAGATTTGTTGAAGTTTATTTTACAATTTTCTTTGTTTAGCTTGTAAGCTGTTTTTGTATCTTCTGCAGGCTGAATTACTAGATTTACATTGTTTTCTTCTATCAATTTCAAGGTTTCTACAACAGCTTCTGCTCCAAGAACCATTAATCTATCGTGCAATTCTCCAGCATTTTCATTTTCTCCAATGGTAGTTTCTTTCTTCATTATAATTGCTCCTGTATCAATTTTTTCATCAATAAAGAAGGTGGTTACTCCTGTTTTTGTTTCTCCATTTATAATTGCCCAATTAATAGGAGCTGCTCCTCTGTAATCTGGTAACAAAGATGCGTGTAGATTAAAAGTGCCTAATTTAGGCATTTGCCAAACAGCAGCGGGTAACATTCTAAAGGCAACTACAACTTGTAAATTAGCATTGTACGATGCTAATTCTGCTAAAAATGTTTCGTCTTTTAAGTTGGTAGGTTGTAGAATAGGTAAGTTTTTACTTAATGCATATTCTTTTACCGCCGAATATTTTAGTTTTTGTCCTCGTCCTGCTGGTTTATCTGGTGCTGTAATAACAGCAACAATATTATAATTATGTTGATACATAGCATCTAAAATCCCAACGGCAAAGTCAGGAGTTCCCATAAAAATGATACGTAAATCTTTCATTATGTAAGAGTATATTGATTTTTATTATTTAATTCAATTTTGTTTTGTTCTGATAGAATTTGTAGCGCCAATATTATTTCTGAAGCTTCTAAGTCTAAAATAGTTATTAGTTCATGTGCAGCAGCTGGCTGAATACTTAACGTTGCTATTATCTTTGCTAAATTATCTTGTAAGTTGTTTACGGTTTTATTCTTTTTTTGCTGTAAACAGGTAGAGCAAGTGCCACAGTTTTGATCGTATTTTTCATCGAAATATTTTAAGATGATTTTATTTTTACAAATATCAGTATTTTCTGCATAAAATAGCATGGCAGAATATTGTTCTTGTTTTAGATTATTTTGTTGATCTAAATGATGAAAAGTTCTGTAAATAGTTTTGTCTTCCTCCCAAGCTTCGTTAAAAACAATTTCCAAATCGCTATCTTCTGGAATATAAGTACACAATTCTGCTTCTTGCCAGTGATTTAAAGTTTGCTGAATAAAGGCAATAGATTCGTCAGTTTGCTCACTAAGCAATTCAAGATTGATTGGCGTGCTATATTCGTGTATTCCTGGATAATTTCGAATAAGTTGTATTAACACAGATTCTTGTCGGTGGTTGTCATAGACAAAATCTAATAATTCGCTGCTAGAACAATTAAATACAAGTTTCGTTTTATTGCTGCTATTTGGTGTTAATTTAATTATTCCTTGTCGATCTAAAAATTGCAAAGCATTATAAGTGAGTGTGTATGGGAATTTATATTGCAAGCAAAAACGATTGAAATTTAGTGTATGCGTGCTATTGTATCCTTCGCCATAACCAATGTTTAAAAAATTATTCAACTTTCTGTAAATAACCTTTAGAAACTCTTTGTCGAACAAGTTGTCTTTTTTCCATTCGCTTAATGGTTTAGGCTCATTAGGTAGTAATAAAATTGATGCAAAAGCTTTTTGTTCATCTCTTCCTGCTCTTCCTGCTTCTTGATAATAGTTTTCTATATTTTCAGGAATTTGTAAGTGAACTACATTGCGTACATTTTTTTTATCTATTCCCATTCCGAAAGCATTGGTTGCAACCATTATGGGCGTTTTTTCTGCAATCCAATCTTCTAGTTTTTTTTGTTTCTCTTTAGCGTTTAATCCTCCGTGAAAAAATGCAGCTTTAAACCCTTTCTGATTTAATGAATTTGCAATTACTTGCGTTTCTTTTCTATTGCGAACGTATACGATAGAAGGAAATGGATTTTTTTGTAAAATTCGCTCTAAAATAGCTTCTTTATTTTCTACTTGATAAACACCATATACAAGATTTGTTCGTAAGAAACTTTTTCTGAAAATAGAAGGATTTTCTAATTGTAAATTGGAACAAATATCTTCAATAATACGTTGATTGGCAGAACCTGTTAAAGCAATAATTGGTACAGAAGGAAGAATTTCTCGTAGTTTATTTATTTTTAGGTAAGATGGGCGAAAATCATTTCCCCATTGTGAAATACAATGTGCTTCATCAACAGCAATTAAATTAATGTTTAAATTCTTTATTCTATCTAACAGCCAAGTTCGCTCTAGTCGTTCTGGAGATAAGTACAATAACTTATAATTACCATAAGCACAATTGTCTAAAATAGCATCTATTTCTTCAGTTGAAGTTCCGCCAATAATGGCAGCAGCTTTTATATTCATCTGATTCAGATTGTGTACCTGATCATGCATAAGCGCAACTAATGGAGAAACAACAAGGCAAGTACCTGGCATTATTAAGGCAGGAATTTGAAAACAAATACTTTTACCACCTCCAGTAGGTAGTAGCGCAAAAGTGTCTTTTCTATCTATAACAGATTTAATTATCTCTTCCTGTAAATCTCTAAAAGAAGTATGTTTCCAATATTGCTGAAGTAATTCAATAGGTCGCTTTGTCATTAAAATAAGTAATAATGCTTTCTAAGTACTAAATTAATCAAAAAATAAAAGGATTGTAGTTACTACAATCCTTTTATTTTTATAACTTGTTAAGAATAAATTCGATGCGATTATGTATAGTGTCTTTTGGTACTTCAATTAGGTCATATCCATAACTTTTATAAGTATCTACTAAATAGCGATGAATAAGATTGGCTTGTTCAAAGGTTTCATAGCGCTGATCGTCACTTATATAAATATTCTCCCAAGGAGGTAATAGAAAAATTTGATGATAAACATGCTTTTTACATGCTATGTCAAAACTTTCTGGATATTTATCACCTTTATAATGTAAATAGGCCAACACATCGGGAATGCCTCTGTCGATAAAAACTACTTCAGCATTTTCTTTTACAGCATTTTTATGCTGATCAATTCTACCCTCAAGTAATAATTGACTAAAAAGTAAAGGGTCTTTCAAGAATAATTGTTCAATTCCTTTTTCTTGTGCTTTCTTTGTTACTTCGCGTGATATTTCTGGATAACAAGTATATCCACGGTTAGTTAACTCATCAATAATAGATGTTTTACCTGAACCAGGTCCGCCAATTATTAAAACAAGTTTTGTATTCATTGTTGCTAAAAATATCAAAGGCGCAAAAGTAAAACAAAAAGTCGGTTTAGGTAAGAGATAATTCATTAAGTTTTACTAAAAGACACTATATTAATGTTTTTTATAGTTTTAATGTTTGATTTTTAGAGGGATAGGTGGTTGTCTTAGTAAATAAAAAGCAATTATATCTAATGAAATATTATTTATAAAGTTGTATTTTGCAGTAAAATAAGAAATTGTTCACTAGAAAGAACACATACTACCGTTGTAAAAATTTGTATATTTGCAATAAAAGGAATGATGGATACTAAGACACAAGAATTTTACGATAACCTGAAAGAAAAATTAGAACAAGATAGAACTTGGCCTAACGAATATTTGTACAAATTCATTGTACCTGCAGATGATCATAAAATTGCACAAATAGAAGAAGCATTTGATGGAATGAATGCTGATATTAATTTACGAAACTCAAGTAAAGGAGCTTTTACAAGTGTTTCTGTAAAAGTACAAATGCAGAGTGCACAAGCAATCATTGATAAGTATATTCAGCTATCTACAATAGAGGGATTATTATCGTTATAAATTAAAAATAACTTACATTCAGACTATTTTAGTAATCTGAAAAATCAATAATTTACATGACATTTACTTCAGCTAATTGTAGCCATTTAGGTTATAACACTACCAAAAATAAATTAATAATTCCAGAATATGGTCGTCATATTCAAATGATGATTGAGCAAATCAGTTTAATAGAAGATAGAGAGAAGCGAAATAAAGCAGCTAACTATGCTATTACTGTAATGGGAGATATGAATCCTCATTTGCGAGACGTGCCAGACTTTCAGCATAAATTATGGGATCAATTATTTATGATGGCAGATTTTAAATTAGATGTAGATTGTCCATTTCCTATTGCTACAAGAGAAACGGTTTATGCAAAACCAGATATCTTACCTTATCCTCAAAAACAATCAAAATATCGCTATTATGGTAATAACATAAAAAGCATGATAGCCGAAGCTATAAAGTTTGAAGAAGGTGAGATGAAAGATGCCTTAATTCTTGTTATAGCTAATCACATGAAAAAAAGTTATTTAAGTTGGAATAAAGATAATGTGAAAGATGAAGTGATTTTTGAGCATTTATATGAGTTGTCGGACGGAAAAATTAATCTTGCACGTAAGGAAGAAGAATTATCTACTACAGCCAATCTTATTCAGGTAAATAAAAAACAATCCAATAAAAGTAATTATTTGAATAACAATAATAACCATTCAAATAATCAAAGAAGTAGCAACAACAATAACAATAAAAAGTTTAGTAAGCACAATCATCAAACGAAAGGTAAAAAGTAATGAGTACATTTAAAATTGAAGGAGGACACCAACTGAAAGGTGAAGTGCATGCGCAAGGGGCAAAAAATGAAGCTTTGCAGATTTTGTGTGCAGTATTGTTAACGGATCAAGAAATAACTATTTCGAATATACCTGATATTATTGACGTAAATAAGTTAATAGAACTACTAATTAGTTTAGGGGTAACTGTTAAGAAATTAGCACCAAACAAAATGTCTTTCCAGGCAGATAATTTAAATTTAGATTATTTGATGTCGGAAGATTTTAAAGTAGGTGGTCGCGCGTTAAGAGGTTCTATAATGATGGTAGGTCCTTTATTAGGAAGATTTGGTAAAGGTTATATACCAAAACCAGGAGGAGATAAAATAGGCAGAAGAAGATTGGACACACATTTTGATGGGTTTATTCAGTTAGGAGCAACTTTTAGATATAATAGAGAAGAATATTTCTATGGTGTTGAAGCAGAGCAATTAACTGGTGCAAATATTCTTTTAGAAGAAGCATCTGTTACCGGAACTGCAAATATTGTAATGGCAGCTGTTCTAGCAAAGGGAACAACTACAATTTACAATGCTGCTTGCGAACCTTATTTACAACAACTTTGCAAAATGCTAAACAGCATGGGAGCAAAAATCTCTGGCGTAGGCTCTAATTTTCTTACTATTGAAGGAGTTGAAAAACTGAAAGGTTGCGAACATACTATTTTACCAGATATGATTGAAATCGGATCTTGGATTGGATTGGCTGCAATGACAAAAAGTGAATTGACCATTAAAAATGTAGGTTGGGAACATTTAGGTGTTATTCCAAATACGTTTAAAAGAATGGGTATTCAATTAGAAAAACGAGGAGATGATATTTACATTCCTGCACATACAGAAGGATATGAAATACAAAGCTTTATTGATGGTTCTATTTTAACAATTGCTGATGCACCTTGGCCAGGATTAACACCTGATTTATTAAGTGTTATTTTGGTAGTTGCAACGCAGGCTAGAGGTGAAGTATTAATTCATCAAAAAATGTTTGAAAGTCGCTTGTTCTTCGTAGATAAGCTGATTGATATGGGAGCGAAAATTATTTTGTGCGATCCGCATAGAGCTGTAGTAATTGGGCATGATTTTAAATCCCAACTAAAAGCTACAAAAATGTCATCGCCAGATATTCGTGCTGGTATTTCATTGTTAATTGCAGCGTTATCGGCAAAAGGTACAAGTGTTATTCAAAACATTGATCAAATAGATAGAGGATATGAAAGAATAGACGAACGATTAAGAGCGCTTGGCGCAAAAATTGAACGTATAGTAGATTAATATAAAAAGCCTTCTAAATGTGAAGGCTTTTTTATTTTTGAATTAATTCAAGTATTTTAATACCTAAGATAACACCGTGTGTCTTTTTAGTATTGCTAGATAAGGAAGTTACAAAATCTATTCTAAAAGGTCTGAATTTTCCAAATCCGAAGTTATTTAAACCAATACTGTATTCTTTATAGGTAGGTTTTTCTGGTACACTGAGTAAATGAAAACCAATAATAAGAGAATACCTTGTTTTCTTTAATAAAGGAATTTTATTGGTAATAAAACCTCTAAAATCATGTTCTAAGTGAAACTCTATATATGATTTATTCGTACTATAAGAGTAATAAGGCAATAGGTTAAAATTGTTATTGTAAATTGCAGTAGAACCAACAAAAGTTTGGTTTCCATTAAAGTGCTTATAGTCAGTAAATGCAATGGCGTTTTGTTCAAAAAACTGCCCCAGCGAAATACCTGAATACAATTCTCCAATGTTTCCAATATTGTTTTGATATTTTGTAGTTATCGAACCAAAGGTATAATTATATTTATTATCAGTTGGACTAATACCTTTTTCTAGATTAATTTCTAAGATTGGAAATTTTGACTGTTTAATGTACTGTTTTTTATCCGGATATTGAATTGTTTTTTGATCGAAAACAACTTGAATGTTAGCATTGAATTTAAAGATGTAGTTGTTTTCAAATGGTTTTGTAATAAAATCAGTTGGATCTAGTGGATTATTAGACTCAAAATTTAAAGTTGGTACAAATGGCGGGCTTTCTAAGTTATTGTATAAAACTTCTCGAAAGGCATATTCTGCTTTTGTATTTATGTTGAAATTGTCAAAAATATATTGGCTATAATCTATCGAAATAAATTTTTTCTGAAAAAATTTTGCATAATTTTTTCCAAACCAGGCAGAAGCAACTGAATTAATTGGTTTACTTATAGGATTGTCATGATTAAATTGTTCAATTTTCTCTCCTCCTTCAATACTTAAAGTAGCATAGTTAGTTTGGTTAAAAACATGTTTTAAATATCCGTTAAATCTAAATTTACTTTCACTTAAACCATAACTTACATTTACACCAAAAGAAGTATTGTTATTATTACTAGAGTGAATTTTATTGTAATCTATTCCTGTTGTAATATTAAAGCCTTGTACTGCATTAAAAGCAAATGTAGATAACAAGCCTCGGTAGCTGTACGAACTGTTTTTGTATGAATTGATATATTTATATCCTTTAATTAATTTAAAAAGCGTAAAATTATTTGTTCTTTTATCAATTGCGTTTAAGGTAGCTTTTGTGTTTTCATTAAGTGAAATCGTTTTTTCTACCAAGTATTCGCGCTCTGTTTCTGTAAGCGGATATGGACGTACTTGACTTAATTTGTTGTTTTCGTCAATGTTATAACCTTTTTGATAAGATATATATTCTGTAGAATTATTTTCTGTTGCGTAGCTTGATTTTGGTAAATAATCTCTAAAAGTACTTTCAAATTTTCCTATAAAGTCAAATACCAAGAAACGACCGTCAAACGAAATTATTTGATTGCTTTTTAAATTGGCATTTAAATCAGGAACAAAGCTGTAAATTTGTTCGACTTGAAGTTCGGTAATATTTTTTAGATTTATATTGGTGCCTCGCATTTTAGCACTAAAAAAAAGTATTTGCCAGTCTTTATCGGTAAATTCAATGTATCCAGTCATAACAGGTTCGCTTTCGCGTTTAGGAGTAAATTGAATTTTATAAATTGTTTGATCGTCTAGTTTTTTTTCTTCTATAATATCATAATTATAATAACTATTAGAGTAAGGTAATAATGGAGAAATAACCTCTATTTGATTGGAAACAATTTTATTAAAAATATTGAAGTCATTATTTGTACCAATTAGAAACAAAATGTCCTTAGAGCTACCTCTTGTTTGAAAAGCTTTTATTTGCTCTTTACTAATCACTTTATTTTGAAAAAATAAACTGGACTTTACTTCTCCAAAATAAATAAAGTCATTCAATTCGTTTTGATTTACATCTAATGCCGGATCAAGATCTTTTCGTCGTTGACCTAAAAAAGTTTGACGTTTTGTATTTAGTTGAATATCTCCTCTTGCATAATAATCAACTTCATAGTCATTAATTCTTTGTTTAAATTGACGATAAATAATTGATAGTAAAAATCTAGCAAAACTGTTGTTTTTCTCTGTGTATAAAATTTTATTCTTGTCAAGAGGAATAAGCTTGATGATGGCATTTTCTTCGCCGTTTTTATATTTTATTTTTTGTTTTTCATAGCCTTGTAGCTGAATGTATAAAGGTAATTTTGACGACCAATCAATAGAAAAATCTCCTTCATTATTTGAGGTAGTATATTCGTTTGTTTCAGGAATAAAAATTAAACAGTTGGAAAGCGGTAATTGATCGGTAGATATTATTTTACCTTTAAAAATTTGTGAATAGGAAACAGTGCCTAGTAAAAAAAAAAATAGGCAAAGAAAGAAGATTTGTATTACAAAGTTTGTTTTATTCATTAAAATTAAAATGCACAAATTGCTAATTCATAGCTTTTTAAACCAAAGCCAATAATAATCCCTTTACATTTTGACGCTATCATTGAATGTTTTCTAAAATTTTCTCGTGCATGTGTATTAGAAATATGTACTTCTATTACAGGGGTTGTAATTGCGGCAATAGCATCTGCTAAAGCAATTGAAGTGTGTGTGTAGGCACCCGCATTAAATACAATACCATCGTGTGAAAAACCAACTTCATGTAGTTTGTCAATAAGCACTCCTTCAATATTGGATTGAAAATAAGAAAGTTCTACTTCAGGAAATTGCTCTACTAAAGAATCAAAATAGGTTTCAAAATCTGAAGATCCATAAATAGTAGTTTCTCTTTTCCCTAAAAGGTTTAGATTTGGACCATTAAGAATAAGTATTTTCATCTTTTTAGGAATTGACAATTATGACAAAGGTATTTAATTATTAAGTATGAAATATAGCTAAATATGATAAAAAAATATATAATAAATCAGTGCTTTTTAAGGAAAGGGTAAAAAATAAAATATTTAGTATGATGGAACAATACCTGAAACCATTAATCCTTGTAAAAAAAATATTAAAATAGATAACAACCAAAAAAATAAAGAAGTCGATTTTTGAAAAACTGATTGCTTTTCACCTGCTTGTTTTTGTGCTTTTTGCAAAATTAGCATTGGCAATACAAGTGCCAAGATTACTAATGGAATAGAGGCGTAGCCAAGAGCTATTACAAATCCATCGGGATAAAACAAAGCAAAAAGCAATGGGGGAATAAATGTAAGTAGTAATGTAGAAAAATGATTTTTTATATAAGCTTTATTTTTACCCAGGTCTTTAATGTAATCAAAAAGCGCTAAAGAAACACCCCAAAAAGAAGTAAGTAGCGCAGCAGCAGCAAATATAGTAAAAGATATTTTAATGATTTTAGAATCATGTACAGCACGAATTGCTTTTAATAAACCTTCTAAACCAGCATTTTCTGTAAGCATAGTATTAAAAATAGTACTTTCAATATTTCCTAAAATAGTTAATTCCCAAATTAAGTAAAGTAGTAATGGCAAGGCGCTTCCTATAAAAAAAACAAGTTTTAATTGTTTTATATTTCCTTTCAAATATTTAACCAAACTTGGAATAACAACAGAAAAGCCAAAACCTGTAAATACTACCGGAATTGATGCTAGTACTGGAATTGAATTATTCGGTAGGTATTTTAAATAAGCTATTTCAATAGTTGGTAACAGTAAGCCAATTACTATGCAAAGAAATAGAAGTTTTATGGTAAAAACAATTTTTGTACTTATATCAACCAAATGCGTTCCGAAAGCAATGATGCCTCCAAATAAAAATGAAAAAAGAACTGCCGACAATTGAGGAGAAACTTTTTCTCCTAACCAAAGTTCTAAATTTGTACGCAATATTTCGCCTCCTCCTGTAATATAAGCGCTTACTAAGGCATACATTAAAATCAACATACAAAATGCTGTAATAACTGCTCCAGGCTTTCCTAAATATTTTAAAGTAAGTGTATTTAGTCCGTCGTTATAGGAATTGTATTTGTAAACGTCTACTAAAAGCGTAGCTGTATAAAACATGGTAAACCAAATACAAATTAAGACCAGAGAAATAAAACTGAATCCTACATTTGCTGAAATAATTGGCATTGCCAACATTCCCGCACCAATTGTTGTTCCCGCAACAATTAATATACTACCTATAATTTTTTGCATTTTATTGTAAGTACAAATAATATTTATTGAAAAAAGACTAATGAACAATATTAGTGATTTTGATTGTGAAAATAGTATTGTTATTGACTTTTTTAGTAACTGATTCTTGAATAAAGAGGTTTTGTTTGTTTAAATAGAAATTTGCTAAGCAACAATTATAAAAAATATGCTATACCGTTAAACATTTTTATCTTTATAGAAGATTAAGAATCAAATAAAGTTGAATATGATTGAGTTAGAAAAAGAACTAAAAGCAAAAAACATAAAGCCAACAGCCATGCGTTTATTGGTTTTAAAGTTTTTGAAGCAACAGAATGGTGCTGTTTCTTTAGCTGATATTGAAGCTGGTTTTGAACAATCAGACAGAGTTACAATTTATAGAACAGTAAAAACATTCGAAAGTAAAGGTTTGTTACACAGTATATCAATATCCAATAATACACATTATGCTTTATGCGCTCAAGACTGTACAGAAAATAAACATCAGGATAAACATCTTCATTTTTTGTGTAAAAAATGTAAACAAACTATATGTTTAACTCAAGTTTTTATTCCTAAAATGGATATTCCTGAAGGATTTACGCTAAATGATATTGAAGTGATTGCTAAAGGAAGTTGTGACTTATGCAAGAATAATTAATTTACTGCTTTGTTAATATATTAGAAATAATCATTTTTGCATGAATTCTAGAATTCTCAATAAACCATGTATGTGTGTTTAATCCACCGCAAACAACACCAGCTAAATATAGATTGGAAATATTAGTTTCCATAGTGTCTATGTTATAGGTTGGCGTTAAATTTTCATCGGAAGAAAGATTAATGTTCAGTTTTTTCAAAAAAGAAAAATTAGGACGATAACCAGTTAAGGCAAGCACAAAATCATTTTTCACGATTACTTCTCCTTGAGGTGTATTTACAATAACATTGTCTTGGGTAATTTTGGTAATATTACTATTGAATAATGCTTTTATTTTACCTTCCTTAATTCTATTTTCTATATCAGGCTTTACCCAATATTTTACATGTGAGCTAATTGCAGCATCTCTTACAATCATTGTTACATTTGCACCTTTTCTACAACATTCTAAAGCTGCATCAACTGATGAATTGCTTGCACCCACAACTACCACATTCATGCCTGCATAATAATGCGGATCGGTGTAATAATGAGAAACTTTGGCAAGTTCTTCGCCTTTTACCTTTAATAGATTTGGAATATCATAAAAGCCAGTAGCAACAATAATATTTTTGGCAGAATAATTAGTTTTAGAAGTTTGTATCTCAAAGTTTCCGTTTCTATTTTTCTGTGCATTTAGAACAGTTTCAAATAAATGAATAGAGAGATTATTGGTAGTAACAACTCTTCTATAGTATTCTAAAGCTTCATTTCTTTTAGGTTTATGTTCTTTACTGATAAATGGGATATTGTCTATTTCTAAAAGCTCAGAGGAAGAAAAGAACTGCATATTTATCGGATAGTGAAATAGTGAATTAACAATACATCCTTTTTCTATTATCAAATACGATAAATTAGCCTTTTTAGCCTCAATACCACATGCAATACCAATTGGTCCACCTCCAATAATAATAACATCAAAATCACTCATAGTTGTTTTTATCATATTGTTTGTCAAAAATAATTAACCCATTTTTATCGTTGTAAAATTAAATATAAAAAATTAGGAGTTGCTTATTCAGCAACTCCTAAAAAGAATATTAATTAAAAGTAAAATAATTATTTTACTTCATTAGCAACTAGGTTGATACCGATTTCCATGTCTTTGCTAATTCCCCATTCTGCAGGGTTAATAGCAGCACCACTTTCGTCAGTAGTACCAAATTTTAATCCCCAATCAGCCCTGTTAGCTACAAATTTAGCTACAATTGTAGTTTTTCCATCAAGGATAGTTACAACTGCTGGGAAAGTTGTATTTACTGTGTTTCCTAAAATAGTAATGTTACCACTTACTAATGCATTAGCATCACCTAAGACACTGTTGTCAGCGTTACCAGCAAAATCTTCTACTTTTGTAATTTGGAAAGTTACGGTAGGATATTTTTCTACGTCAAAGAAATCAGCATTTTTTAAGTGTGCATCTAAATCTGTAGATTGTTTTCCTTCATCTTTTCCAACTGAAGCAGGATCTGCAGTAATTGTATTCATGTTAATAACAAAATCACCAGCGTTCAAACCGTTGTCATTTGCTGTAAGAGAACCTGATTCTAATTTAATCGTTCCCCATCTTGGAGCGAAACCACCTTTATGTGCAACTTTCCAAGTAATAACACTTTCTTCTAAGTTAACATCATATTTTGTTCCGCTTTCTTGCGCTACTTCTTGTTCTGTTGTTGTAGTCGCTTTGTCAGCTGTTTTACCTCCACATGAAGCTAAAGATAAAGCTGCAACTACCGCTAGTGATAATAAGATTTTTTTCATTTTAAATTGCTATTTGTTTTTTCAAAATTACAATACTAATTAAATATATGCAATTGATTTGTGTTAATTGTGTTGTTAAATAATAATTTATTTTAGTAATATAACGAATAAAAAGCACTTATACTTGTTGTTTGTTGATATTAAATACGTTTTTTAGATAAGTTGTTTTGAGTTATGTTAAAATAGTACTATCGTTTTTAGGAAAATACTATTATTAACAAAACAAATAATCTATTTACATTTCTTTAAAAGTAGAAATGATATCCATTAGTTGTTGTCCTTGATATTGTTTATTTTTACCTAACGTCCATCCAATTAGCTCATAATTGGCTTTTTTTCCGTCTAACATTACCTGTTTCATAAACATTTCACTATTATTTTGAGTCATTGTCAAATCAAATATCTTAGCAGGAGTGCCGTTAATCAATACATTTTGTTCTTTTATAATTTTATAATTTGGACGTTTAGCATAAGTAGTTAAAGAAGCCTCTACAAATGCTTGAAAAGTAGAGTCTTGTGTTTTTGCAACTTCTTTTCCTATAATATATACCTGATTAAATGTATTTCCATATTGCATAATGGCATCTGGATATAAATCGGTCATTACAGCTAAGTTAGAAGGCATTTGAATAGTAAACTGCTCGTTTACTGTTATTTCTTGTGGTGGAGCTGTTTTTTGTGTACAGCTAACCAACGTAAACGCAAACAATAAACCTAGAATTAGTTTTTTCATAAAAATACAGATGTTTAATTACAATAGATAAAGTTACAGTAATTTAATTAGTTAGAAGTAATAAAAATGTTGTTTTTTTGTGAAGTTTAGAAAATAATTGAGTAAATAGAATTATTAGAATTAGTATAGCAAGTGATCGAATTAAAAACATTTCTTAATTTAGCTTCAAATTAGAAACAATTATGATTTCAGAACAACAATTTCAAGCCGAGTTAGAGCAAATTATTATTAATGCTATTCGAGAAGATGTAGGAGATGGCGATCATAGTTCGTTAGCTTGTATTCCAATAGATGCTAATGGTAAAGCTGTGGTGTTGGTAAAAGAAGACGGAATTATTGCAGGAGTTGAATTTGCCAAAATGATTTTGAATTATGTAGACAGTCAATTACAAGTTGAAGTTTTTATTAAAGATGGTACAGAAGTGAACATTGGAGACATTGTTTTATCCATAACAGGTTCTTCACAATCCATTCTTAAAGCAGAACGCTTTATGCTTAATGCTATGCAACGCATGAGCGCAATTGCAACTAAAACAAAAGTATTTGCAGAACTGCTAAAAGGAACTCAAACAAAAATATTAGACACAAGAAAAACAACTCCTGGAATTAGAGCCATTGAAAAATGGGCAGTGCGTATTGGAGGAGGAGAAAATCATCGATTTGCTTTGTATGACATGATTATGCTAAAAGACAATCATATTGATTTTGCTGGTGGAATAAAGCAAGCGATTGAAAAGACAAATGCCTATTTGAAGGAGAATAATAAAGACCTGAAAATTATTGTTGAAGCAAGAAACTTAGATGAAGTAAAACAAATATTAGCTTGCAACAACGTTTATCGAATTTTATTAGATAACTTTGATTTTGCAACAACAAAGCAAGCAGTTGAACTAATTGGTGGTCAATGTCAAACTGAATCGTCCGGAAATATCAATGAAAATACAGTGCGTGCTTATGCTGAGTGTGGAGTAAATTATGTATCATCAGGCGCATTAACACATTCGGTACACAATATGGATTTAAGTTTGAAAGCAATGATATAAAATAAATTACTAACGAAAAAAAACTAAAATAGCTAACAATAAAAAATAAAGTGCTATAAAATAAGACAGAAATAAAAAAATACTTTGTAATTACACGAAGAAATAAAATGGAAAAAAGAAGAATTAAGTTCAAATAAATATTATTTCTGAAATATTTTTCAAAAAGACTTTGTAAGAATCAAATGACTTTATATATTTGCACTCGGTTTTTGGCGAAAGCACATTAAAGCTATTTATAGGAGATTATAATACTAAGATTTAAAGATAAAAGCAATGAGCAAGAGAACGTTTCAACCTTCGAATAGAAAAAGAAGAAACAAACATGGTTTCATGGAAAGAATGTCTACTCCAAATGGTAGAAAAGTATTAGCTGCAAGAAGAGCTAAAGGAAGACATAAATTAACTGTTTCTTGTGAAACAAAACATAAACATTAATGTTTTGACTAAAATATAAATAAAGGTGTTACTCATTAGTGGTAACGCCTTTTTTTATACTTAGTAGGGAACAATTACAATATAATCACACAACACTTGCTTGCTTTATATGTAAAATTAAAGTAACAAAAACACACAGAAAATGCCTAAAGACACTTCTATCAAGACCGTACTAATTATTGGATCAGGACCAATAATTATTGGACAAGCTTGTGAATTTGACTATTCAGGTTCACAGTCGGCAAGATCCTTAAAAGAAGAGGGGATTAAAGTTATCTTAATTAACTCTAATCCTGCAACTATTATGACCGACCCTTCTATGGCGGATCATATTTATTTAAAACCTTTAACTACGCGCTCAATTATTGAAATCTTAGTAGCTCATCCAGAAATTGATGCGGTTTTACCAACAATGGGAGGACAAACTGCATTGAATTTATGTTTAGAATGCGACGAAAAAGGAATTTGGTCAGACTTTGGGGTTCGATTAATTGGAGTAGATATTAATGCAATTAATATCACAGAAGATCGCGAGCAGTTCAAGCAATTATTAGAAAAAATAGAAATACCAGCTGCACCAGCAAAAACGGCAACTTCTTACTTAGAAGGAAAAGAAATTGCTCAAGAGTTTGGTTTCCCATTAGTAATTCGTCCTTCATTTACTTTAGGAGGTACAGGAGCTGCTTTTGTGTTTAAAGCTGAAGATTTTGATGATTTATTGACTAATGGATTAGAAGCTTCTCCAATTCACGAAGTGTTGATTGATAAAGCGCTTTTAGGATGGAAAGAGTACGAATTAGAATTACTGAGAGATAAAAATGACAACGTTGTAATTATCTGTACTATTGAAAATATGGACCCAATGGGAATTCATACAGGAGATAGTATTACCGTTGCACCAGCAATGACATTGTCTGACAGAACATTCCAAAGAATGCGTGACATGTCAATAAAAATGATGCGTAGCATCGGAAATTTTGCAGGAGGTTGTAACGTTCAGTTTGCTGTTTCTCCAGATGAAAAAGAAGATATTGTTGCTATTGAAATCAATCCTCGTGTATCTCGTTCGTCTGCATTAGCATCAAAAGCAACTGGATATCCAATTGCAAAAATTGCTACAAAATTAGCTTTAGGTTATACGTTAGACGAATTACAAAATCAAATTACAAAATCAACTTCAGCTTTATTTGAGCCAACGTTAGATTATGTTATTGTGAAAATTCCTCGTTGGAATTTTGATAAGTTTGAAGGAGCAGATAGAACATTAGGATTGCAAATGAAATCTGTTGGTGAAGTAATGGGAATTGGACGTTCGTTTCAAGAAGCATTGCACAAAGCAACACAATCATTAGAAATTAAACGAAATGGTTTGGGAGCAGATGGTAAAGGATATACCAATTACGAACAAATTATTGACAAATTAACACACGCAAGTTGGGATCGCGTATTTGTAATTTACGATGCTATTCAACATGGAATTCCCTTGAGTAGGATTCACGAAATTACAAAAATAGATATGTGGTTCTTAAAGCAATATGAAGAATTGTATTTATTAGAAAAAGAAATTTCTAACTATACAATTGAAACATTGCCAAAAGACTTGTTGTTAGAAGCAAAACAAAAAGGGTTTGCTGATAGACAAATTGCTCATATGTTGAAAACATTAGAAAGCAAAGTACACAACTTAAGAGACAAAATGGGAATTAACCGTGTATTTAAGTTGGTAGATACTTGTGCCGCAGAATTCCCTGCAAAAACACCTTATTATTACTCTACGTTTGAAGCAGAAATTCAACGTCCAGATGGAACGAAATATGTAGAAAACGAAAGTATTGTAACAGACAAGAAAAAAGTAGTAGTTCTAGGTTCTGGGCCAAATAGAATTGGACAAGGAATTGAGTTTGACTACTCTTGTGTACACGGTGTTTTAGCAGCTGAAGAATGTGGTTATGAAACAATTATGATTAACTGTAACCCAGAAACAGTTTCGACTGATTTTGATACTGCTAATAAATTGTACTTTGAGCCAGTGTTCTGGGAACATATTTATGACATTATTCGCCATGAAAAACCAGAAGGCGTAATTGTTCAGTTAGGTGGGCAAACGGCACTGAAGTTAGCGGAAAAACTAGACCGTCATGGAATTAAAATTTTCGGAACAAGTTATGATGCTTTAGATTTAGCAGAAGATCGCGGACGTTTTTCTTCCTTACTTGAAGAGTTAGAAATACCATTTCCACAATTTGGCGTTGCAAAAACAGCAGAGCAAGCTTTACAATTGGCAGATCAGTTAGATTTTCCATTGTTAGTTCGCCCTTCTTATGTATTAGGTGGACAAGGGATGAAGATTGTAATTAACAAAAAAGAGTTGGAAGAACACGTAATTGATTTATTAAATCAAATACCAGGAAACTCATTATTGTTAGACCATTATTTAGATGGAGCTATCGAAGCAGAAGCTGATGCAATTTGTGATGGAGAAAATGTATACATTATTGGAATAATGGAGCATATTGAGCCGTGTGGAGTACACTCTGGAGATAGCCACGCAATGTTACCACCGTTCAATTTAGGAGAGTTTGTATTAAACCAAATTAAAGATCACACAAAGAAAATTGCTGTAGCTTTAAAAACAGTTGGTTTAATCAATATTCAGTTTGCTATTAAAGATGATATTGTTTATATCATCGAGGCAAACCCTAGAGCTTCTAGAACAGTTCCGTTTATTGCAAAAGCATATGGAGAACCTTATGTAAATTATGCTACAAAAGTAATGTTAGGACACAATAAAGTAACTGACTTTACTTTTAACCCACAGTTGAAAGGATACGCAATTAAAACACCTGTATTCTCTTTTAATAAGTTTAAAAACGTAAACAAGTCTTTAGGGCCTGAAATGAAATCAACAGGAGAAAGCATTTTGTTTATCGATAACTTAAGAGACGATACTTTTTATGATATTTATTCTCGTAGAAAAATGTACTTAAGTAAATAATAAAAGCAATAAAAAAAAACCTGCAGATTATGCAGGTTTTTTTTATTTCAATTTTTTGTAAAAAACGTAGTTACTACCTTTTCTTATATAATCATATTTTGTGCCACCAGCACATAGTTGATAATAGCCATATTCATTGGTTTCTTTTCCACTAATAATAAAGATATCGTTAATATTTACATTGTGTTCTCTACTCGCTTTTCTTTTAATTTGTTTGATACGCGTAGGAGACATTACTACGTGTCCATCTAAAATTGCATTTCGTTCATCTCTTTCATTAAATTTACAATAATAATATTGTCCCATATCAATAATTTTACCTCCAAAATTCCTATCCGCTTCTGCTTTAATAACAATTTCTTCAATAATTATATTATTGTTGTTCGTATTTTTATTTTCCTGAGCATATAAACCCATAGTAAATAGCCCTACTACGAATAAAAAGAAATAGTGCTTTTTCATATATATTATTTTGTTTTTCTATACCAAACATATTGATCACCTCTTTTAATATAGGTGTATTTAGTACCGCCCGCACATACTTCGAAACTACCATATCTAGCACTTTCTCGTCCATTAATAATCGATACATCAGTAATTAATACACCATGATCTCCAGCCACTTTTCTACGTAATTCTTCCATTCTATAAGGAAAAAGTGTGATGAAACCATCTAGTACAGCTTGACGTTCATCGCTACGAGTAAATTTACAGTAATAATATGGTCCCATATCCCAAACTTTACCATTTAGATTTTGGTATGCTTCTGTTTTAATAACAATTTCGTCAATTGTTGTTGTAATTTCTAGTTCATTGTTGATAGGTTCTTGTGCAAGACCAATACCAATGAAAGAGAAAAACAAGAGTATTGATAATATTTTTCTCATATTGTTCGGTTTAAATGGTTAAAAATATAGAATATGTTAAAAATAGATATTTTTTGTTAATAAAAAAAATATTATGTTTTCAATAAGATAAATGAACGAAATTATTGCTATAAATAAGAGCAATGTAGTGGCGGGGAAGTTGGTAATATTGGTTAATTTTGAGAGTAAAATCTAACAACGTATTCATGACACCAGATATATTACTCATTGTAATAGTAGTTTTAGTTATTGCAATAGCTTTTTTATTAGGAAATCGCAACTCAAAGAAAATTGATACAGAATTGCCTATTAATAGTCAATTAATTGCAGAAAAAGAATTCTTAATACAACAAGTTGATGATTTAAAAATCGAAAAGAGAAAAATAGAAGAACAAATTGAAATTGTACGACAAGACAATCAAGAATTAATAGCAAGAATTTCTATCAGAGAAACTGAGATAATTAATCTAAAAGAAAAATTAGAGTTTCAACAAAAAGAAACAATGGCTTTACAAGAAAAATTTTCCGTTCAGTTCGAAAATTTAGCCAATAAAATTTTGGAAGAAAAAAGCGATAAGTTTACTCAACTAAATAAATCTCAAATAGAAAATATTTTAATGCCATTACAAGAGAAAATATTTTTATTTGAAAAAAAAGTAGAACAAACTCATAAAGAAAGTATTGATCATCATGCTTCGCTTCGCCAACAAATTGTTGGGCTGCAACAAACGCATGCTAAGATGAGTGAAGAAACTTTAAACTTAACTAAAGCATTGAAAGGCGATAACAAAATTCAGGGAAACTGGGGGGAGTTAGTTTTGGAAAATGTTTTAGAAAAATCAGGACTTGAAAAGGGAAGAGAATATGAAGTACAACCAAGTTATTCCACCGATAACGGAAAACGATTACAACCAGACGTGGTTATTTATTTACCAGATAACAGACATTTAGTTGTAGATTCAAAGGTATCACTGGTTGCTTATGAAAAATATTGTAATACAACAGAAACGCAAGAACAAAATAGATTTTTACAAGAGCATATTCTTTCAATTAAAAGGCATATTGATAATTTATCAGATAAAAATTATTTTGAGTTATACAATGGTACAAGTCCAGATTTTGTATTGATGTTTATTCCTATAGAAACAGCTTTTTCTGTAGCAATAAATGCAGACTATTCTCTGTATACCAACGGATTTGATAAAAATATTGTAATTGTTACACCATCTACATTATTGGCCACATTACGCACAGTAGAAACTATGTGGAGACAGCAAAAACAACAAGAAAATGCCTATGAAATTGCGAAACAAGCAGGGTTGTTACACGACAAATTTGTGGGATTGGTAAATGATTTAACGCGAGTAGGAAAGCGATTGGAAGAAACCAGAAATGAATATGACAATGCTTTTAATAAATTAAGTGAAGGAAAAGGCAATTTAATTACTTCCGTTCAAAAATTGAAAGATATGGGAGCTAAAGCTAAAAAGAATATAGATCCATCTCTTTTAAAGGAATAAAGAAATGACGATATAAATAAAAATTAGTTTTTATAAAGGCTAACTATTTTTTATTGATGAAATTTTGGTTAAAACTCTTTATAAATAGCATTTGTTTTAAATAAACTCTGATATAA